>NZ_CP113918.1:1559860-1871832 GCF_029395495.1 Bifidobacterium sp. ESL0769
GACCAGCGCAACCGGCTGGGAAGCCGAAATCAAACGCGGGTCGTTCTCAAAATTCGTCGCGGCCTCGGGCGTCGTGCAAGCTCCGGCCGCACGGGCGATCAGCAGTACACGCATACCCTGGTTGGCGTACTTGGCCACCATATTTTTGGCAGCCGTGCTGTCGCCAACAAAGCCACTGAAGAGCATTTCCGGGGCACCCATATACCAGACGTCGCCGCCACGCACGATGGCACTCCACTTGCGGGCCGACGAGAACGGCACGCGGACATCGACGGCCTGGGCATGGACACCCTTGGCATTCAACGCCTTGAGTACCGCCTCCCCTGTGCCGTTGGGGTTTTCCTCGTTGGAAAGGTCGTAAAGAGCCTGCACCGCCGCGGCTTTCTCGTCATCGGTGGTACCGACGGTCACGCTGGCATGAACGGCGTTTTCACCGGAAGGAGCGTCCACGACGATATCGGCATCGGCGGCCGGACTTGCGCTATCTGCGTCACCGAGCATCACAACCTGGTTGAAGACGATACCGCCGTCGGTAATAGTGCCGGTTTTATCAAGATTCAGGGCATCCACGCGGGCGAGCGTTTCAACACTTTCCAGCTCCTGGACGAGCGTGTGCTGACGGGCCAAGCGCATCGCGGCAATCGCGAAGTTCAGCGAGGTCAACAGGACCAGTCCCTCGGGAATCATGCCGACCACGCCGGCCACGGCCGAGACGATGGCCGAACGCCACGCACCGGTCGAGAAGGCGACCTGCCAACCGCCGACGGTACGAATCTGCGAGGCAACGAGCAAAATGCAAAGCGGAATGACGATGACGGTCATCACCTTGAGGATGGTGTTGATGCCTTTGCTCAAGTCGGAAACGGTCTTCTTGTAGACTTTGGCTTTAGCCGTCAACTTCGCGGCGTAACCGTGCTCGCCCACCGCGTCCACGCGCACCAGGGCCATGCCAGAAGTCGCATTGGAGCCAGAATAGACCTCGGCCCCCTCGCCTTTTTTGACGGTGCGGGATTCGCCGGTGAGCATCGATTCGTCAAGTTCAAGCCCCCACGTATGCACGATAGTGGCGTCGGCAGGAACCTGTTCACCGCTGCGAAGCCAAAGCAAGTCGCCGAGCACGATGTCCTCGTGCTCGATTTCGACGTCTTGCCCGTTGCGACGTACCAGCGATTTCGAAGCTACCAGAATCGAGAGCTTGTCGAGCGTGTGCTTGGCCCGCATTTCGGTGAAGACGCCGATGCCGGAGTTGATGATGATGACCAGCCCGAAAACGGCGTCTTTCCACTGGCCGGTTAGGAGCACCAAGACCATGGCGACAAAAATAATGGCGTTGAAGAGCGTGAAGACGTTCTCGCGGATAATCTGCCCCAGTGAACGCGAGCTTTCGGTGTCAATCTTGTTGACGTTGCCCTGCTGCACCTGTTCGGCGACTTCAGCATCGGTGAGACCGACTTCAGAAATCTGGGGAAGACGGATTGCGGACGTGCCCTGCTGCCCGCCGTTGGCGTTGCTTTTGCCATTACCGTTGTTTTTCACGTTGTCACCAGCGTTCCCGCCATTGTCGCTTTGCTCGAACATTCCGGTTGCGCTCATTGATTGCCCCTTACCCGTGCCCGATCTCATAAGTCGGATCACGGTCACTGCCTTGATTTGTCACACTCACCCACCGCCATCTCAAATCCCGCAGGCGGTCTGTTCTGTGTTTCAGTATATGTTCCTGCACTCTATCGTGTTGGCCCCGTTCGCGGTGGGCCGCAGCCGCATATTTACGGTAACGTCACGCTCATTGTCTTGCTGTGCGGATTGTCATTGATTGCGGCTTGCACCGCTTGGTCAAACGGAACCGTACCTTTGCCTTCCACGGTTGGAACGATTCGCAACGATTCCGCATACAGATTCGCGTCGCTCGAAACTTTGCCTGCATTGACCAGTATCACCGGGATACCGGCGTCTCGAGCCGTTTGCAAAGCCTCGTTCCAGCCCCTCGCCTGTCTGCCTTGCATATTGAGACTATTGACTACGAAAGCATTGACAGGCCTGCGGGCCATATCCTTGAATGATTGAACCGGATCGAGCGTTGTGGTTCCGTCGGGCATGGGAGCATAGACAGCCTTGATATCGGCTTTGCTAAAGGCGTCAAGCACCGTACGGTCAAGGTCTTCGTCGCCGGTGGTGACGACACCGATCAGCAGGTCGGATTTGTCAACACTGTCGTGGTTGATGTGCCGGGAAGCAGAAGTGGTATCCCCTACCGCCGCGTTCTTCGGCGTGCAAGAAGCGAGTGCCGGTATGGCCGACAACGCAAGGCACACGCTCAGCACGATTGACAATCCCCGACGCATCGCTACGACCTACTTCATTCGCCGTTACGTACGAACAACGCCACCGTTTCGACGTGGTGGGTCATAGGATAAATATCGAAGGCCTGAATCGATTTCAGGGTGTAGCCGAGCTTGGTCAACGTGGCGGTGTCGCGCGCAAGGCTGGTCGGGTCGCAGGCGATGTAGACGATGGCGTGTGTTCCGGCTTCGGCGAGCTGGCGGCAGACCTGCGCCTTGGCTCCTGCGCGGGGCGGGTCGAGCACGACGACGTTGGGATTGGCCAGCTCTTCGGGCACACGGCGCAGGCAGTGCGAGACATCGCCTTGCATCACCGTGACATTGGCATCCTTAGCGATATGCAGGTTTCGAGCGGCGTTACGCACCGCCATACGTCCGCCTTCCACGGAAAGCATGTTCGTGTGGGCGAAGGTCTTGGCAAGCGGCACGGTGAAAAGGCCGGAACCGGAGAACAAATCCCAAAGCGTCGCAGACTGCACACCGGAAAGCTCCTGGCTGACCAAGCGCATGACATGTTTGACCAGTGTGGGCGGCGCCATGCGATGAACCTGCCAGAAGCCGTCGGCCTCGACGCCGTACTTGTAGCGTTTGCCATCCACGTCCACGACTTCTTTGAGCCGCTTCGTGCCGGCGTGCAGGTGGCCATCGACCGTGATGGCGAAATTGTCGCCAATGGCTTCAAGCAACGCCTTGTTCGACGCACGAGAAGTGTGGATATCGCGAGGCTCAGGCACGGCAACACGGATTTTGGCACCGGGCTCGAATTGCTCGTCCCAGAGTTTCTGGTCGCGTGCGACGGCAAGCAGCGCACGCGTGGCCAGCGGCATTGTGTCAATGCGTACGCGGGTGTGCGAGGCACGGCGGCGCATCGAAACGCGACCTTCCTCGTCGGCGATCAGCTCAATGCGGGTGCGCCAGTGCAGGCCTTTTTCATCGACATCACCGTCCATACGGGCTACCGGCACATCGTCGATATCGAGATGACCCATACGGCGCATCTGGTCGGTGATGACCGCGGACTTCCACTTAAGCTGGCCCGGCAGCGAAACGTGGACCAGATCGGCGCCGCCGACTCCTCCACCTTGCGCCAACGGCCCGGCCAAAGGCCAGAGCGGTTCAACTCGATCTTCTGAGGGCTCGACGACGTCAACGACCTCGCCCGTCCAGAAGCGGTCGTCGCGATTGTGCGGTTCGTCCAGTTCGATGGTGTCCAGTTCGCCGGGCAACGCGAACCGCACGAAGACCACCCGCCCATCGATGTGGGCGACGCAGCGCCCTTGGTCGGCGTAACGCTCGATACGTACTGTGGCTTGCATACTGACCTCTGCTTCTAACATTCATTTGGACGCGGCGGATACCTATAATCCCGCGTTTGATTATTCATTTCGTAAGACATATTGCTGACGATATTCATTGATACCGGAATGCACATATCCCCGTAACCGGATTATCAGTCTATCGTTGACCCTTGTCCGTGGCTTTAGCCGCCTTCACGCCGTCTTCGACGGCATCACCATTGCCAATACCAGAGCCGTCGCCATTTTCGACTTTGTTATCCTCAACGTCTTCCGGCTTAAATTTGGGATGATGCCTCATCGGGTCGGCAATCAGCAGATACGAAACCCAAATCGCCAACGCCCAGAACGGCAGTCCCATCAAGAGCCGCGTCGTTCCCAGCCAAGTGACGTGGTTAGTGAGGTAGAGCGGCACCTGCACCACCAGCCGCAGCGCGAACACGCCAATCCACATGGCCGTGACGATGTCGTAGGCGCGCATGAGCTTCCGGTCGCCACGCCAATCGGCAAGCCAAGCTCGGAAATGCTCGGTAGGCAGCGAACGGATGAACTCAACCAGAAAACCGACTCCTGGCACGCGGATGGCCAGGGTAATGGCAAGGACGACGATATAAATGCTGTTGGTAAGGAACCCGTACATGTAATAGTTTCGGGCCTCGTGGGTGTTCCACGCCCAGATCAGGCAGATGGCGATGGAAATCAGCCCGGCCAGCGCGCCGAGCACGGTCTGGCGTTGGAAAAGCCGCACCACAACCAGCAGCACGGCCAACACTGCCGAAACGATAATCGTCAGCTTGAGGTCAGAGGTGATGACGAACATGACCACGAACACGAAACCGGGCAGCATGGATTCGACGACGCCGCGAATGCCGCCGATGGCGTCAATAACGGAAAAATCCTCGCCGTTGCCCGCCGCAGCCAACGCTGCGAATCCCTGACGTTTCTTCGTTTCTGCCATAATCTCTATTCGTTTCGTTGTCAGTTCTATTGACTCTTGCTATCGTTCTATCGCAATATCGACCGATATTCACAATTACTGGCGCCAACATCGTTGGCATTAAAATTGCGAGAGAACTACGTTCCGATATTCTCTATTTTTTCGTCTCGTTGATGCCCGTACATAATTCGCCGGCCCGCCCGCAAAGGCAAACCGGCGAATCGTGTGTGCGATAAATCAACGCAGTTCCGAGAACATCGGGCCACGCGAAATGGTCGTCTGCACCTCAGTCTGCTGGTCGGCGACGAACGGGCCCTTGATACGCTTGGGAATCTTGTGGCCCTTGCCGTCTTTGTCGGCCTCGGCGGCGGCTTCGTCGGCCTTGCGACGTTCCTCGGGAGAAACCGGGGCATGCATCGGAATGACGTCGCGCGGCGCGAGCGGTTCCTCACCACGGTCGACCACGATATCGGAGAAGAACTGGTTCAGCGCTTTGGTCTCGGGGCTTTCCGGATGGGTAGCGGCGCGACCGGAGAAGATTCCGCGCAGCATCCAACGCGGGCCATCCACGCCGACGATACGGGTGATGAGCTTCTTGCCACCCTTGACGACAACCGGCAGCTTGATTTCGGTGCCGAAAATGCCGGGCTCCTCACTGGCTTTGGGATTGGCGGCGAGCAGGTCCTCCCGCACCCCATCCCAGAGGCTCAGGGTCTTCGGAGCCGCAAGCGCTTCGATTTCGAGGCTGGAGGTCTTGTAGGAAATGGTGCAGCCGAGCACCTGGCCACTGGCACGGTTCGCCTTCACGCGAAGTTCGATGCCTGGCATGAAAGGCAAGTAGTAGGCGCCCATATCGAGGTACTCGTCGTAATTCGGCGCCTCCTCCTCTTCAATGTCCCACGGCCCGTAGAGGTCGCCGCGGTCCGGGTAGGCCTCGCTCGGCTCGTCGGGAACCTTGTGCTCATCGGCGTCTTCATCCTCGTTGGAATCTGTTTCCGTATCCTTGGATTCTGCACTTTCACTATCTTTGGCGGCGTCTTTGTCAGCATCGGTGCCGTTATCCTCGGCCTCTGCAGCCGAATCCTCGTCTTTCGTCTCGGCCTCTTTCGCCTTGACTTCGGCCTCGTCATCGTCTTTGTTGTGCTTCTTTTTGCCGAATCCGAACAATCCCATAGTTCCTCGTTTCAAAACCTAAAATGATGATTCAAGACTATCACCGGGCTATGTCCCGGCATGGCTCCCACTTTTTGAAGTGTTTTAAAAAATGGGAGCCAAACGAACATTCGTTTTTTCGCCGTTGAGCTCGTAACTCCAGTAATGGCAACGATTGTGCAGATATGCCCGTAGCAAAATGTTCACTTCGGCTCTCATTTTTTAAACGTCCGAAAAAATGTGAGCCTAGATGTCGTAGACCACACTCAGCGGCGCGTGATCGGACCAACGGGTGTCGTAGGAGGGCGCACGGTCGATGTCGAACGAGACGGCTTTTTGCGCCAGTCCGCGCGTGGCCAGCTGGTAATCGATCCTCCAGCCGACGTTGTTGTCGAAGGCACGTCCACGCTGGCTCCACCAGGTGTACGGGCCCTGCACGTCGCCGGCCAGATTACGCATCACGTCGACGAAATCATACTGTGCTGGGTCGAGCCACTTGTCAACGTAGGCGCGCTCTTCGGGCAGGAAGCCAGAATGCTTCTCGTTGGCCTTGGCGTTCTTGATGTCCAGCGGGGTGTGGGCGATGTTCATATCGCCGCAGAGCAGCGCCTGACGCCCGCCCTTTTCGGCCTCGTCGCGCAACTGGCCCATGCGCTGAAGCATGCGGTCGAGGAAGCGATATTTCTGGGTCATTTTGTTGGGGTCATCGGTATTGCCGGCGTGTACGTAAACGCTGGCAACAGTCAGTTTCATGCCTTCCGGCGTGGTGACGTCAGCCTCGATCCAACGTCCGGAATCCACATCGTCGCTCAAGTCCATCAAGCCGTAACGCTGTTCCTCGATCTTAAGGTCCGAAAGTAGCCCGACACCAGCACGTCCCTTGATACGGCAGACCTCGTCCATCCGCCCCAGCTCGTCGGCTCCGCTCACTTTGCCGGCCTTTTCGTACCCTTTGGCCATGGCGTCGAAAATCGGGTCGATCTCTTCCTGCGGGGCTCGCACCTCCTGCATGCACCAGATATCGGGGGTATTGGCCTCGGCCCAGTCGAGGACGCCTTTGCGCTTGGCCGCGCGGATGCCGTTGAGATTCGAAGTAGTCACTGTTATGCTCATGGTCCCGACGATACACGCTTGCGTGGTCGCGACGGGCACAACTTTACGTTCGTTTGCAGAATATGAAAATCCCGCCACACGAAGTGACGGGATTAATTGAACCTTTAGCCAAATACGTTATAACTTATCGACTGGTCTGAAGCTCGCTATATCTATGTCTCACCGACTCGCAAACTCAGTCCAAACCAAGCTTCAGATGGCCGCCTGGAATCGCGTCAAGCAGATCCTTGGTGTATTGCTTCTGAGGATGCTCGAAGACCTCATCGGTGGTGGCGTGCTCGACGAGCTTGCCCTTCTGCATCACCACGACCTCGTCAGCGATCTGACGAACAACGGCCAAATCGTGGGTGATAAAGAGGTAGCTCAATCCACGCTCAGCCTGCAAGTCATTGAGAAGCCTCAGCACCTGATCCTGCACCAGCACGTCCAAAGCGGAAACGGCTTCATCGCAGACGATGACATCGGGATTCAACGCCATGGCGCGAGCGACGGCGATGCGCTGACGCTGGCCGCCGGAAAGCTCGTTCGGGTAGCGCTGCATCACCGACTGTGGCATCTTCACGAGGTCAAGCAGTTCGCGCACGCGCTTCTCACGGCTCTTCTTGTCACCAATCTTGTGGATGCGCAGCGGCTCCTCGATGGAGCGGTAAATCGAATACATCGGATCAAGTGAGCCGTACGGGTTCTGGAAAACCGGCTGCACATGCCTGCGGAAGTCCAGAAGCGATTTGCCTTCGAACTCGCTGATGTCCTTGCCTTCATAGGTCACCGTGCCACTAGTAGGCTTCAAAAGCTTCAGCACCATGTTGGCCACAGTGGATTTGCCCGAACCGGATTCGCCGACAATCGCGAGCGTGGTGCCGCGCTTGACCGAGAACGACACGTCGTCGACGGCCTTGAACATTTCCTTCTTGCGCGGAAGCTTGAATTCCTTGGTCAAGTGGCTCACCGTGATGATGTGCTCGCTTTTCTCAAGCGTTTCCTCACCCTTGACATGATGCTCCATCAGGGAATCGGCGTTTTCGCCGTGCTCCTTGGCGGAGATGATGCGCTGTGAAGCCAGCGACGGCGCGGCAGCCACCAGACGCTTGGTGTAAGGATGTTGCGGATGCTGGAGCACCTCAAGCGACGGACCGGATTCGACGACCTGGCCCTTGTACATCACGACGATGTGCTGGGCGCGTTCGGCGGCCAGCCCCAAGTCGTGGGTGATGAAGAGCACTGCTGTGCCAAGTTCGTCGGTCAGGGTGTGCAGATGGTCGAGAATCCTCTTCTGCACGGTGACGTCGAGGGCGCTGGTGGGTTCATCGGCGATCAGCAGATCAGGCCGGCAGGCCAGGCCGATGGCGATGAGCGCGCGCTGCAGCATGCCGCCGGAGAATTCGTGCGGATACTGGCGGGCACGGGTCGCTGCGTCGGGCAATCCGGCCTCTTGAAGAAGGCCTGCGATGCGGTCGGTCATAGTGCTGCCGAGCACGTACTGCTTGGCGATTCCCCAGGCCTTGTCGTCACTCACGCCTGCCTTGATCAGGTCATCGGCCACGCGCCAGCGGGTTTCCGAACCGGGAACCCATTCGGCGGTGAAATAGTCCATTTTCTTTTTGGATTTTTCACCGCTTACGCCGGCCTCAGCAAGTGCGGCTTGCGCGGCCTTAAGCAGGTCGGGAAGTTCCCTGGAGCCGATGAAGGTCTCGTCGTCCTCACTTTTCACCGCGACTTCACCGCCGGCCAACGCCTTGGCCAGCTTCGAGCGTTTCTCATGCGAGATGTCCATGTGGTTGGCCTTCAAAGCCTCTTCCACTTGGGTGCCAATGCGCCAGACAGGGTTCAGGTTGCTCATCGGGTCCTGCGGGACCAAGCCCATCTTGTCGCCGAGAATCTGCTCATACTGCTTGCGCGTATAGTGCGAGATCTCCTCGCCTTCTAGCTTGATGGAGCCGCCTACCACGTGACCGGTGCCAGGAAGAAGACCCAGAACGGCCATGGCCGAAGTGGACTTGCCCGAACCGGATTCGCCTACGATTGCCACCCACTGGCCTGGGTAAACGTTGAAGGAAGCGTCGCGCACCGCATGCACCGCACGCTTGTCGCCGGTGGTGAAGTCGACCTTGAGGTCCTTGACCTCGAGAATCGGCCCCTGCTCCTTCTGCATTTCGAAGAGTTTGTCGTTCTTTTCGTTTTCGCTATTCATTTCGCTCATCGTGTTTTCCTCCGCACTCACGCCGTACGGCTCTTGGGGTCAAGCGCATCCTTGACGGCATCGCCCATCATGATGAAGGCGAGCACCGTAATGGCCAGCGCGGCCGACGGATAG
Source organism: Bifidobacterium sp. ESL0769 (assembly GCF_029395495.1). NCBI lineage: Bacteria > Bacillati > Actinomycetota > Actinomycetes > Bifidobacteriales > Bifidobacteriaceae > Bifidobacterium > Bifidobacterium sp. ESL0769. The sequence goes on from NZ_CP113918.1 coordinate 1,569,011, forward strand.
AAGAGAACCGAGGGATCGGTGCGCAGGATGGTCTGCGCGTTGGAAATATCGCCGCCCCAACTCACGGTGGTGCTCGGCAAGCCGATACCAAGGAAGCTCAGCGTCGCTTCGGAAACGATGTAGGTGCCAAGCGAGGTGGTGGTCACCACGATGATCGAAGCCATCGAGTTGGGCAGGATATGCCGCATCAGATTGCGCCACGGCGTGGAGCCGAGCGCGGTGGAAGCCGTGTTGAACTCAAGGTTCTTGGTTTCCATCACTGCACCTCGCGATATTCGCGCGGTTTGCGTCCAGCCGAACAGCGTCAACACCAGCACAATCTTCCATACCGACCCGGAGGTGCGGAACATCTGCAGCACCACAATAGCGCCGAGCAGCAGAGGGATGGCCATGAAGATGTCAGTGAAACGGCTCAGGACCGCGTCGATCCAACCACCGAAGAAGCCGGCGAGGGCGCCGATCAGCGAGCCAACGACCATGACCAAAAGCGTGGTCAGGATGCCAACACTCAGCGAGGTGCGGGTGCCGTAGACGGTGCGGGTGAAGACGTCGCAACCCTGAGTGTCATAGCCGAAGGGATGACCGGGGCTGCTTTTGTCGAGGGAATGTTCCAGCTGGCAGAAGTTGGGATTCTGGCGGGTGAAGACGCCCGGGAACAGCGCCACGAAGATGACGCAGAGAATCAATATCGCCGCCACGATGAACAGCGGGTTCTTGCGAAGCGTCCTCCACGCGTCGGCCCACATGCTGGTGGCAGGTGCGGATTCGTCAACCGAATCGACATCCTGCAGTTTCACTGCGTCCGCCGGGGCTACATAACGTTCCTGCCCAGGAAGCACACGGGAATTGGCCATAGTAGTTTCTGTATTCTTGTCGCTCATTTGGTCTCCTCCCTTACTCACGCGTACCTGATACGCGGGTCAAGCGCCGCGTAAAGCATATCGACAATCAAGTTGCATACCACGAATATCAAGGTCAGCAGCGTGACGATGGAAACCACCATGTTGCTTTCGCCTTTGAGGATGCTCTGATAGGTCAGGAACCCGATGCCGTGCACGTTGAAGATCGTCTCGGAAATCATCGCGCCGCTCATCAACGCGCCGAGGTCCTGGCCGAGATAGGTAACCACGGGGATCAGCGAATTACGCAGCACGTGGCGCACGATGACGGACCGGTTGCTCATGCCCTTGGCGCGTGCGGTACGCACGTAATCCTCGGCGATGTTCGAGGATACTTCGGAACGCGTGAGCCTGATGATATAGGCCATCGAAACGGAACCGAGCACCACAGCCGGCATCAGCAAATCAAGGAAACCGGGGTCATTGCCAGCGGTGACCGGCAGCAAACGCCATTTGACACCGAGGAAATACTGTGCCAGGAAGCCGGTGACGAAGGTCGGCACGGAAATCAGGAGCAGGGAGACGATAAGGATGACGGAATCGTACCACTTCCCCTTTTTCAGACCGGAAATGATACCGAAGACCACACCGAAAACGGCTTCGAAAACGAACGCCATCAACGCCAGCTTGATCGTGACCGGGAAGGCCCGGCCGATCTCGCTGATAACCGGCTGACCGGCGAACGTGTTGCCGAAATTGAGTGTCAGCGCGTTCTTCAGGAACAGCAGGTACTGGATGATGAATGGCTTGTCAAGGTTATATTCCGCGCGAATCTGGGCTGCGACCGCAGCATTGACTGGTTTGTCGCCGAACATCGCCTTCACCGGGTCGCCGGGAAGCGCGAAAACAAGGGCGTAGACCAACAATGTTGTGCCGAGAACCACGGGGATCATCTGCAGGATACGGCGCAGAAGATACTTGCCCATCGGTTAACTCCTTATTTTCCTAAGCCGAGGATTTGCCAAATAGCTTAAAAGCACTGATAACCCTTTCGGCTTTTAGACATATGTCTGTAAGTGTAGCGCAGGCACAAGTCAAGGATGTTTAAAAAATGTGAAGGTGATGTCGTTGCGAGATCACCTTCACAAGAATTTTCCCCTTATTTCAAGGCGAAACAGACTGATGATTATTTATGCAATTGGCTGTATACCGGCATATTTTCCCAATCGGCCACCAGACCCTTCAGACTCTTTGAAGCCACGCCGTGAGCATTATCATAATACATGGGAATCGCCGGAAGGTCATTCAGAAGGATTTCCTGCGACTGGCTGTAGATGGCGTTGGCCGCGTCGGTGGAAGGCGCCGCGTAGGCTTGGTCCATCAGCGCATCGAATTTCTGGTTGCTGTAGTCCCCGTCGTTGGAACCGTTGCCGTGGGCCGCGGCGGAATCATATTCCTGGAACAGGTAGTTCTCGGCCGAAGGATAATCAGGCTGCCAGCCGGAACGGAAGCCGCCTTTGATGCTGCGCTTGTCGACGGCGTTGCGGAATTCCTGGAAGGTCGGCATAGGGTCGGCGGAGGCGTCGATACCCAGGGTGTTCTTGATGGAATTGATCATGGCGTCGTAAATGGCCTTGTAGCCACCGTCGGTGTTGTAGGAGATCGTGAATTTGTCGTTGTCCTTGGAGATGGCATCGGCCTTGGCCCAAAGCTCCTTGGCCTGGGCTGCGTTGTAGACGAGGTTGTCTTTGCCCTTAAGATCCTTGGAGAATCCTGGGGTCTTGGGCGAGGTGAAATCGACCGGCTGGGTGCCCGTGCCGTTGAGTACCTTCTTGATGATCCCCTTTCGATCGATGGCCTTGGAAATGGCCTGACGTCGCAGTGTACCTTCCTCGGTGCCCGAAACGAAATGCGGCAGGTTCGAAGGAATGGTGAACATCTGAATCACCGAACCGGGCTGGTTGTAGGCCTGCAGGTTCGCATCGGTCTGGAAGTTCTTGGCATCGGCCGTGGGCACGGTGTCGAGTACATCGAGGTTGCCTCCCTGCACATCGGCGTAAGCGGAGTCCACCTTGGTGTAAATCTTGAATGTGACGCCGTCGTTCTTCGGCTTCACGTTGCCCTTGTAGAGATTGTTGCGCACCAGTCGGATTTCGGTGTTATGGTTCCAGCTTTCCAGCTTGTACGGGCCGTTGCCCACAGGGGCGTTGCCGAACGCCTTGGGATCCTTATAAAAGCTCTCCGGCAGCGGCGCGAAGGCGAGGTAGCCGACCTTGATGGGGAACGTCGCGTCCGGCTTCGACATCGTGACGGTGAAGGTCGTATCGTCGACGTCCTTGAGACCGGCGAGCTGCTCGTCGCCCTTGAGTCTGCCGGCCTTCTGCAGGTCGTCATAGCCCTGGATGGTGGAGAAGAAGGACGAGCACTTTTGCGCGTTCTTCACATTGGCCACGTAGCTCCACGCCTTCGTGAAGGACTTCGAGGTCACCGGCGTGCCGTCGCTGAACTTCCAACCCGGCTTGAGCTTGACGGTATATTGCGTCGAGTTCGCGTTGCCTTCGATTGATTGGGCCACCTCGTTGGAGGCCTTGCCCTTGGCATCGAAGGAGACCAACCCCGCAAAAATCAGAGAATCCGGGCGGTTGCCGCCGGATTCGTTGGTGTTACCTGGTATCAGCGGGTTCTGCGGCTCCGTGTCGAATGCCGTGATGACGCTTTTCGAGTCCTTTTGCCCGGAATCGCTTCCGCCGTTCGAGCCACAACCGGCGAGCAGCATACCCATGGAACACAGCACGGCGGAAACCGCCAACAGTCTTCTCTTCATCCCTCTGTCCTTCTGCAATCTGCTATCGTTACGTCCGGATATCAACAATCCAGACGGAAATTGTTACGTCTGCGATAAGTTCAGCCGTAAACTGTCATTGAAGCGCATTCATGTTACGAAAGTACAAAAACGAACACTATACGGACACCAAAAGCCGACAACGAAAAGCGTAACGCCAAGATTCCGCCCCGGCCGGTATGAAATGCGGAAACGTGAATAACCATATGAAAAAGGGAGCGCATGTACGAACACGCGCTCCCTGCAATCATCGAACTTTCCACCCGGGCTCAACAACACTGGCCGGGAGGAACGTTCAGCGATGCATCACTTGTGCATCTGGATGAAGGTCGGGTAGGACTGCCAATCGATGGCGAAGCCCTTGACGCCCTTGGCGGCCACACCGTCATTCGCCATGTAATAGAGCGGGATGGCGGGCAGGTCGTTCAGAAGCACTTCCTGAGCCTGCTGATAGTACTTGTTCGCCTCGTCGACGGACTTGGCAGCATAGGCCTTGTCGGTCAGCTCGTCGAACTTCGGGTTGCTGTAATCGCCGTCGTTGGAGCCATTGCCATGGCCTGCGGAAGTCGAGAAGTTCTGGACCAGATAGTTCTCGGCCGACGGATAATCAGGCATCCAGCCGGAACGGAAGCCGCCCTTGACCTTGCGGTTCGAGATGGCGTCGCGGAATTCCTGGAAAGTAGGCAGAGGATCCGTTGCGGTGACTCCGGAACCAAGGGTGTTGTTGATGGAGTTGACCATCGCATCGAAGACGGGCTTGGAAGTGCCGTCGGAGTTGTAGGCGAGCTTCAGCGTATCGGTGTCCTTGGAAATGGCATTGGCCTTGGTCCACAGTTCCTTGGCCTTCTTCGGGTTGTACTTGAGGTTCTCGTTGCCTTTGAGCGTTGCGGAATAGCCCGGGATCACCGGGGCGGTGAACTCATGGGCGGGCTCGCCGGTGCCGTTGAGCACCTTCTTGACGATGGTGTTGCGATCGATGGACATGGAGATGGCCTGACGACGCAGCGTGCCTTCTTCAGTGCCTGCCTGGAAATGAGGCAGGTCGGAAGGAATGGTGAACTGCTGGATTGAGGAACCCGGCTTGTTGTAGGCCTGCACGCTGGAATCCGTCTGGAAGCTCTTGGTGTCCTCTGGAGGGATGGCGTTCATGCCGTCAAGGTTTCCGGCCTGAATATCGGCATAGGCAGCACTGGACTTGGTGTAGATCTTGAAATCAACGCCATCGTTCTGCGGCTTGTCTTCACCCTTGTAATAGGGGTTCTTGACGATCTTGATGTCGGTGTTGTGATTCCAGGAATCGAACTTGTATGGACCGTTGCCGACGGGCTTGTTGCCGAAGGCCTTCGGATCCTTGAAGAAGGAATCAGGAAGCGGCGCGAAACCGGAATAACCGACCTTGACCGGGAAGGTGGCGTCCGGGGAATCCAGATCTACGGTGAAGGTGGTGTCATTGACGACCTTCAGACCGGAAAGCTGTTCGTCACCCTTGAGCGAATCGGCCTTCTGAAGATCCTTGTAACCCTTGATGGTGGAGAAGAAGGAAGAGCACTTCTGAGCATTCTTCACGTTGGCGACATAGCTCCAGGCCTTGGTGAAGTTTTCGGCCTTGACCGGGGTGCCATCGCTGAACTTCAGACCCGGCTTCAGCGTGATCGTATATTGTGTGCCGTCAGCATTCGGCTTGATGGACTGCGCTTCGTCGTTGACGGGGTTGCCTTTGGCATCGAAACGAACCAGCTGCGAGAAGAGGCCACGCAAGACCATGCCGCCGCCGGTTTCGTTGGTATTGCCCGGAACGAGAGGGTTCTGAGGTTCTGTGTTGAAGATGGAAATGATATCTTTGTCACCCTTGGACGCTGAGCTCGAGGAAGAGCTCGAGCCGGAGCCGGAGCCACCGCAAGCGCTCAGGAGCATGGCCGCCGAGCAGACTACAGCTGCGAGGGCCAGACCTTTCTTCTTCATAAGATTTCTCCTATCTTTTGTCTTATTGCGCGGAAAACCACGTATCAAACAAAAAAGGTCGACAAATATGCCAACCCCATTGCTTTCCCCTTTAATTTATACGCTGGCTCATGGATTATGCAAGTTAACATTCATGTAATAAACAACTGAAATTCAGCACTCACAACATAATTCGGTGTAAAACGGATTTTCCTATTTTATGCTCGCGGAAAAGCCTGTTTATAGCGTGATTTTAATTGCTCGATTGAGACATGCGTATAGCGTTGCGTGGTCTTAAGCGAGGAGTGTCCAAGCATCTCCTGCACCTCACGCAGGTCGGCGCCACCGTCGAGCAGATGGGTCGCCGCGCTGTGTCGCAGGGCGTGCGGTCCGATGTCGGGAACGCCGGCCTCTTCGGCCTTTTCATGGACCACCTCGCGCACGATGCGCTGGTCGATGCGCGCCCCGCGAGCGCCGAGAAAGAGGGCATTTTCGGAATCTTGCGACTTGGCCGTTCTTGTTTTTCCTTGGCCTGCCCCTACGGTTTCAGAGGATTTTCTTGTTCCTTGAGTATTCCTTTTGGATTTTGCAGATTGCTTTCGAGACTTGACAAGTACCGGTCGACCTGCACTTCCTAGCCAAGCCTCCAGCGTGCGTGATGCCGGTGCCCCGAACGGAACAACGCGCTGCTTGTCTCCCTTGCCAGTGACGCGAACGGTTCTCGTATCGAAGGAGACATCGCCCAAATCCAACCCGGTCAGCTCAGCCACGCGAATGCCGGTGGCATAGAGTAGCTCAACCATCGCAGCGTTGCGTAAGGCGAGCGCTTCGTCCTTGGGTTTCTTACCTGTATCAGCATCCACAGTGTCCATCAGCCGCTCGGCCTGCGATTCGTTCAAGACAGTCGGCAATGTCTGCGGAATCTTCGGCGTCATCAACGTTGCCGCAGGATTGGTGGCGATGATGTCGTGCTCGTCGGCCCAAGCGAAGAAGTTACGCACCGCCACGGTCTTGCGTGCCATGGAACTGCGGGCATGGTCCCCGGATTCGTTCGCCATCCAGCCACGCAAATCCTCAAGTCCGACATCGTTCAAACCGGCTACGCCGGAATCGGCAAGAAAGCCCAAGCATTCCAATAAATCGATACGGTAGGCTTTCACGGTATTGTCGGAAAGCCCCCGGTTAGCCTTGAGGAAGGCGAGAAATTGATCTATATAATGCCGATATCCCATCGCTCCCCTTTCGTTGCCAAAACCGAAATCTCACAAACCGATTCTATATTGATCGGTATTTGAGTATTACCTTATTATTCCATTCTTTTATTATTGTATTTCCGGCCGTTCACAGCGCTGTCGACATGCCCGCAACCGGCCGCAAACCTGTTGCCGATTATGCAAACGACCTATGATAAAAGCATGTTCATGATTGCAAATGCCGTCAACGCGAAATGAGGAGCCATGCCACTGCCGAAATCGATTCCTGCCGGCGCAAGGCTCATGGTACGTACGTTGGACGGATACGACGCGCAGACCGGGCGCCGGCAGTTCCGCGATTTCATCGGCCATGTCCGCTCTTGGGATGGGCAAACGCTTTCCATCACCCGCGACCCAGCCGCCAACGGCTCACGTCCCGCCCAAGACGTCGATATTCCACAAGAGCGGATTGTAGCACTCAAACCAATCCCCGAACGCAAACAACGGCCATGCGCCAAGGCGGGATCAACCGTCAAATGTGATGACTGAAGTTTCTGAAAAGCCCGACTGCACTTTAACTGAGGAAAGCAAATTTCATAATGCGGAATACGAAATTGTCTAAATGGCGGAACGCGTCTCTACTTCGACCTGCCAAGGCTGGATAAAACGGACGATGTGTTCTCCGCGACGCGCAGAATCCAAGAACGTTTGCTGCCAGCCTGATTTGGGTACGGAAATAACGATACGCTCGGTATCATCGTTTTCCGGCTTTCCGGATTCGTGCGATTCTCCGATTCTGCTGGATTCTTGGGATTCGACGGACTCGCGTTCGCGCAGTTTGTAGTCGCGGAAGGGCTGACCGGCGGCGAAAAAGCGTGTCAGCGCGGCATCGTCATGGACTTGCAGGTCGTCGGCGAATGTTGTCAAACGGGCGGCCAGATCGCGCAACAACGTTTCGACGTTGTCGGCGTCCTCCTCAATCATCGCACGGGTGCGCTCAGGGTCGGTCAGGGCCACGCGGGTCATGTCTCGCCAGGAACCGGCAGCGAGCGCTGCAGCGATATTACGGTCGGGGCTGGCGCTCAGTTCGTTGATGAACGCTGTGGAAACGACATGCGGGGTGTGCGAAATCATGGCGGCGGCGCGGTCGTGCGTCGTGTCGTTAAGAACGATGATGCGGTTGCCGACCACACCGGTAATCAGCGTCGCCACCTTAAGGAAACGCTGATAATCGGTGGTTTCGTCAACGCTAATAGCCCACAGCGCCTCGTCATAGATAGCCGGATCACTGGCCGCAAACCCGGAAAATTCGGTACCTGCCATTGGATGCGCCCCGACATAGCAATCGGCAAGCCCGGCCTCTTCGACCTGCTGCCGCACCATCCCCTTGACACTGCCGACATCGCTCAGCGTGGTCGTCTCACGGTCGAGCACCGGGGCGAGCCGTTGCAACATTTCGGGCATAACCTTAAGCGGATTGCACAGGAAAAGCACCTCGGGTTTGGCTGCGGCAAGTTCCTCCAACGAACCCACGCAGGTAATCCCGTCCCGGCGAGCCGCGTCATACGGCCTTTCGTTGTGATTCCAAGCCACCACTTCCACATCGCGCTGGGCCAATCGCCTTGCCAGCGAACCGCCGATAAGACCAAGACCGACAATTCCGACCGATTTCACCACAACAATTCCCTTTCCTCTTTCGTCTCTACATCGCTCGAATGAATACGTTTTCGGCATATTCCGCCCTGCGGCAGCATCCACGTGTCCACCGGCGGGTTCGGATGCTCGCCGCGCGGGTAGACGGCCAGGGTCTTGACCCAATCCCCCTCGGCAACAATCTGGTGGAGCAGATGGCTGAAATTGGCCTGCCAAGGCGCGGCATCGAGCGTGATGATGAAGCTGTAGGTGCCAGCGTGGCCTTTGATCGGCCGCGACATGAGGCTGGTCATGTTCAGTCCTTCGTCTCGCACCGAATCGAGCAGTTTGGCGATGACGCCGGGGCCGGTGCTCAACGGAATCACCGCAATGATTGTCTCGAAATCGACGATGTCAGTTTGCCGGTAAGCTTGCAGAACGGCACGCACGTCGTCTCTTGGAGCGACCACGAGAAAATCCGTGTTGGCCCCGCCGAAATCCTGAACGTTGTGTTCGAACGTTTTGAGACTATATAATTTGCCACACAACGCAGGCCCGAGCGCCACTTGACCAGGTTTCACGTCGCGACACGCTGCGGCGTTGGAAGAAGCAGGCACCGGTGTCAGATCATGTGCTGCGGCGAATTTCTTGCATTGCGCCAAGCCGTGGGGATGCGCCGTTATCTCGCGCAGCGGCGTGTGACCGTTTTCGCTGGAATTCAGCATATTATCGTCACCATCAGCCCGCACGAAAGCATCGAACGCAATATCCACACTCAAACGGCTCAACCCGGCCAAATCCTTCGCATCGATCACCGCGTCGAGATTCGGCACGACATAACCTTCGACGCTGTTTTCCCAAGCAATGACGCCCCAGCCCTGGCCGGCTTCGACGTCACGGATGATGGCCGGCACATTTTCACGCGCCTCAAGCGGGATTTTATAGTCGCCTTGGCTCAACGTCTCTGCTGCGCTCGCTGCCGCCTGATGGGTGAATGATCCTTGCGGCCCAAGGAAAAACAGGGTGTGCGGAACCGGCGTCTCGGCTTGTCGCGATGTATCACGATCAATCTTTTCGTTCACATTACTCATGGTCGCTCCACCTCGTCAGAAATGGAAACGGCATCGGTATCAGCCATTGCGGCATCGCGATGGACTGCCGAAGACTTTTTAGGTGCGGGAATGGTGAACCAGCGCCGTGGAAGAAACACCATTACAAGCTGGATGGCAATCATGCCAATGAACCAGAACCAGAACGCATTCTGGCTGAAGAACGGGATACCTGAACTGTAGAAACCCATCGGCAGGAGGATATCGCCCGACGTGGCGGTAATCGACGCAACAGCGATAACACCGGAAGAAGCGATCAGGTGCAACCCGAGCCCCGTTACCCCACTACGTGCACGGGCGCTCCAGGCTGACAGCACGATGATCAGCAAGGCAATCACCAAGCCGATCGGCACATTGTATTGCGCGCCAAGCCTGTGCACCAGCGTGCCACATATTCCCACCACAATCCCGGCCACCACGCAAATCAACGCACGAATCCATGCGTTGTATTGGAACGAGAACGGCAGGTCAGCTTTGCGGGCGACGTTTTTCGGGGTTGCAGCAGGAGAAGTCATAGTGCCAGTATGCCCCATCGGGCGGTCAAAGCCAGCATAGGTCTGGTTCCACTTCTTGGCCCTCCCCATACAAAACACCTCCCGAATATGAAGATTCAGGAGGTGCGGTTGTTGAAGTTTCAAAACTTACTTGTTAGCCTTTGCGGCGTTCTGACGACGCTGACGTGCATGCCACTTGTACCATTCGTCGCGGTCGAGGATGACCTTGCGCACGCGGATGGCCTCGGGGGTGACCTCGACGCACTCGTCCTCGTTGGCGAAATCAAGCGCCTCTTCGAGGCTCATCTTGATCGGCGGGGTGAGCGTCTCGAGCACGTCGGCGGTGGAGGAACGCATGTTGGTCATATGCTTGGCCAGCGTGATGTTGACATCGAGCTCGTCGGGCTTGTTGTTGATGCCGACGACCTGGCCTTCATAGACATTGGACTGCGGCTCGACAAAGAAGTTGCCGCGGGCCTGCAGGCGCTGCATAGCGTAAGGCGTGGCGGTACCGGCGCGATCGGAAATCATCGAACCGTTCTGACGGGTGGTGATCTCACCGGCCCACGGGGCGTATCCTGCAGAGATGGAGCTCGAGATGCCGGTGCCGCGGGTGGCGGTCAGCAACGCGGTGCGGAAGCCGATGAGACCACGGGACGGAACCGTGAACTGCAGGCGGACCCAGCCGGAACCGTGGTTGGACATGGAGTCCATGCGGCCCTTGCGGTCGGCCATGAGCTGCGTGACGGCGCCCATGTATTCCTCGGGCACGTCGATAGTGTCGTTCTCCATAGGCTCGTTGAGCTTGCCGTCGATGGTCTTGGTGACCACCTGCGGGCGGCCGACGGTCAGTTCGTAGCCTTCGCGGCGCATCTGCTCGGCGAGAATCGCGAGCGCGAGTTCGCCACGGCCTTGGACTTCCCATGCGTCGGGTCGATCGGTCGGCAGCACCTTGATGGACACGTTGCCGATGAGCTCGCGATCGAGACGATCCTTGATCATGCGGGCGGTGAGCTTGTGGTCCTTGCCTTCACGACCGGCCAACGGGGAATCGTTGACGCCGAAGGTCATGGAGATCGCCGGGTCGTCGACGTGAATCAACGGCAGCGGCTTCGGGTCGTTGGGGTCGACGATGGTCTCGCCGATCATGATGTCGTCAACGCCTGCGACGGCGACGATATCGCCGGGGCCGGCCTCTTCGACCGGCGTGCGGTCGAGGCCCTGCGTACGCAGAATCTCAGTCAACTTGAAGTTTTCGAGCGAACCGTCGACGCGAGAAAGGCCGTACTGCTTGCCCTTCTGCAGAGTGCCGTTATAGATACGGACCAGGCCCAAACGGCCGAGGTAATCCGAAGCGTCGATGTTGGTGACGTGGGCCTGCAGCGGCGCACCTTCCGTATATTCCGGGGCGGGAATGTTGGAGATGATGGTGTCGAAGAGCGGCTCGAGATTGTCATTATCGGGCAGGCCGCCATCGGCAGGCTGGTTGGTGGAGGCGTAACCCGCCTTCGCCGCACAATAAATGACCGGCAGGTCGAGCAGGGAGTCGACGTCAAGGTCGACACCTTCCTCGGTGACGTCCTGTGCCAGGCCGAGCAACAAATCGGTGGTCTCGCTGACGACTTCCGAAATTCGAGCGTCGGGACGATCGACCTTGTTGATGCAAAGAATCACCGGCAGCTTAGCCTCAAGCGCCTTGCGCAGCACGAAACGCGTCTGCGGCAGCGGGCCTTCGGAAGCGTCGACGAGCAGCACCACGCCGTCGACCATGGAGATACCACGTTCGACCTCGCCGCCAAAATCGGCGTGGCCGGGAGTGTCGATGACGTTGATGGTGATGCCTTGCGGCTCGCCGTACTTGGCGGCCAACGGACCGGTGTATTGCACTGCCGTATTCTTGGCGAGGATGGTGATGCCCTTCTCGCGCTCAAGATCGTTGGAATCCATCACACGGTCCGGCACTTCCTCGCGCTCGTTGAACACATGCGACTGCTGGAGCATCGCGTTGACCAGCGTGGTCTTGCCGTGATCGACGTGAGCCACAATCGCCACATTTCGAATATCACCACGTACCGCCATAAAAGCCTCTCCTAATTACCTTTTCTTGAGTGTTGACCAGATAGAATGTCTCTAACCTTCTACTTACACACAAACCTTCACAATAGTATCCACGTATCCCGACACGGATATGCTATTTGCAAAGCGTCGGGAAGCCGGATTTGAGCCGAACTTGTCTGAAGTTTGCAAAACGCTCTATTTATAATACTGAGTCCGCAATCAGCTCAGTTCGCGACCATTCAGTCCGTCGTCAGCGGAGAAAGTATGTCATCGGAATTTCCCGAACCACTACGGCTCACACTTCCATCGCCGACTTTCGGGTTGAGCTGCGTGTCCCACGGTTTCCATACCTCATTGCCTTCGGCCACCACACCGGGTATATAACGATAGACGGCAGCGGGCCTGTGCCTGCCTTCCGCCAGCTTCTCCCCCGTGTCCTCAAGCTGGCCGGAAGCGAGCATCTTGCGTCGAAAATTGCCCAAATCGAAGCTGCGTCCGGCGATGGCTTCGTAGACGTCGTGAAGACGGCGGAGCGTGAAGCGGGGCCCGACGAGCTTCGAGGCCACGTCCGGATACGACATCTTGGAACGCAGACGATCCAAGGCGTATTTGATGATGTCGTCATGATCGAAGGCGAGCGGCGGCAATGCAGATTCGGCGAACCATTGCACGTTGTCTCCGTCGCGCAAATCGTCGACCTGGGCGCTGCCGATCAGCGCCCAGTAGACTATGGAGACCATGGGCAGGGCGGAACCGGAACGATGCGGATCGCCGAAGGTATAGAGCTGCTCCAAATATTTGGGACGCAGGTTCGTGGTCGATTCCAACGCGACGTAAGCGGACCATTCCAGCGATCGTCCGGCCAGCAAATCACCGCCCGGCAGTGCCCACCTACCCTTGAACGGCTCCCGAACGCGGCGCACGAGCGGTATCCACAACTCGTCGCGTTTGGCTTTACCGTCGGGCTCGTCATGGGAATGCGCAAGCGCGAAAATGATAACGGAAACACCGACTTCAGGCGGGCCTGCCTTGCGTTCTGTCACATTGCCCTGCCACATTTCGATGCACCTTCCATCATTAACGAGACGACCGATAAATAAAAAACTTCCGCCTTGAGATTACCAAGACGTCGATAAATCCGCACAAGTCGGTATATAGGTTTTTCGCATCCTTGGAATTCCGGGGAGCTGAAAACCTATATACCGACTTGTGCGGCGAGAAATCAGTCCTCAAGCTCCTTTCCGGTCAGTTCAGGCAGGGCGAGCGCCGAGACGCAGGCGAGGATGAAGGCGACGGCGAAGACCACGAAGGCGACGGCCTTGTTGCCTCCAGACATGGTGAGGAACCACGGCATCAGCAACGGAGCCACGATGGCGGCGATACGGCCGACTGCAGCGGAGGCACCGGCAGCGGCACCACGTAGGCGAGTCGGGTAGATTTCGGGTGTGACGGCGTAGAGCACGCCCCACGCGCCGAGGTTCGCGGCTGAAAGCAGCATGCCGAAGATCAGCACCATGGGCACGCTGGAGGCTTGCGAGAAGAGGAAGGCGGCGACGGCGGAGACGGCGAGGAAGATGCTAAGCGTCTTGCGGCGGCCCCAGATCTCGACGAGCCACGCGGCCAGGAAATAGCCGGGCAGCTGGGCGATGGTGATGGCGAGCATGTAGCCCAGGGATTTCGTGAGCGAACCGAACTGGTCGGCAAGAAGCGACGGCATCCAAGTGAACGCACCGTAATACGAGAAGTTGACGAAGAACCAGGTCAGCCAAATGGCGACGGTGCGGCCGAGATATTTGTGGCCGAACAGGGCGCTGGTCGGCACCTTGGGCAGCGGCTTGCCGTTCGGGGACGGCACAGGCTCGACACCACTTGCTTTTTCGAAGTAGCGGACGGCCTGCTCGGCCTCGTCCTCACGGCCCTTGGATTCAAGGAACCGCACGGATTCGGGGATCTGCGTGCGAGTGACGATGGCGTAGAGAAGCGGGACGGCACCGATCAGGAGCGCCCAGCGCCAGCCCCAGTCGCCGGTGTTCGGAATGACGAAGAAACCGATGAGGGCGGCGACGATCCAGCCGACAGCCCAGAAGGACTCCAGCAACACCGTCATACGGCCGCGTTGCTTGACCGGTGAGAACTCACTGACGAGCGTCGAGGCGACGGGCAGCTCGGCACCGAGGCCAAGACCGATGATCAGACGGGCTATCAGCAATACCGGCAGCGACCAGGACACAGCCATGAGGGCATCGGCCAAGCCGTAGATAATAAGGGTATAGGTGAAGACCTTCTTGCGGCCGATGCGGTCAGCGAGATAGCCGCCGAGCGCCGCGCCGATGGCCATGCCGACGAAGCCGATGGAAAGCACCCACGACTTCTGCGAAGGGTTCAGCGCGAAATGCGGGTCCTTGGCGATGGCGGTGACCACGAACGAGACCAAGCCGACGTCCATCGAATCGAACGCCCAGCCGATGCCGGAGGCGATCAGCAACTTGCGGTGCGCCTTGTTGAACGGCAGTCTGTCAAGCCGTTCGTTGCGGGTCAGGGTCTTGGGTTCCTGCGTGGAGGCGTCGGGCTTCCCCGCCTGCACCTGCCCCTGTGCGGATTGTTGAGTTGTCATAATGTCCTTCTTCTTCTGGCAAGTCTTTGCGTGATGTACGTAACGGCTTACCGAGGCAACGTAGATACCGGTACCGGCATCGACAACATCAACATACCACTTATAGTCAATTTGACTATAATTCAAGTACTGTGATTTCCGAGACAGTTTGACAAATTTTGTTTATTCCATCATGTCGACGGCGTCAGCTTCGGCCCGGTCAGCCATATCGCTGGCCGTCGCATTTTCAGCCTGGTTGACCACATCGCTGGCGGACGGCATGAACGGCGCGAGTTCGGGAAGCTGATCGAGCGAATCAAGACCCATTTTCTCAAGGAAAAGTCCGGTGGTCACCAGAAGCGCCGCGCGCGAATCAGGGTCAGTACCTTCCTCGCGGATAAGACCGCGAACGCTCAAGGCACGCACCACCCCGTCGGAATTGACACCGCGGATAGCCGCTATCTGCGCACGGGTGACGGGCTGTTTGTAAGCCACGATGGCCAGCGCCTCAAGCGCCGCCTGCGAAAGCCTGGCCATCTGGCCATCGGTGACGAAAGCAGAAACAACCGGCTCGAACACCGCACGGTTGCCATATTGCCAGCCACGTGCGGTATGGCGCAGCTCGAAGCCGCGAGGAGCAAGATTGTGCGCTTCGTCGCCGTCATATTCATGCTGCATCGATTCCAGAGCTGCCGTCACTTCGTCCTCGTCAAGGGCGAGGACACGGCCCAGGTCAGCGGCCTGCTGCGGCTGGTCGGCGACCATCAGAATCGCCTCAAGGCAAGATTCCACGCCTCCCGGAAAATCCTCGACGGTAAAGTCCACATATTCGGGGCGCGTGGGTGCCGTATCCGGTCCTTGAGCGGAAGCTGAAACAGAGTTGGGATCCGCGGGAGCATCAGAGGCAGATTGCCCTTCCGCACCCATTTTCTGGGTTTCGCTAGGAGCGTCATACAATGCAGAATTATCGGTTTCAGAGAGGTTTGTTTCTTCCATATCAATCTTGACGCTGCTCGCTTCGCGCACATTCCCGTTTGTCGATTCCATGCCGTTTTCGGCCATATCATTGGTCTCGCTCATGCGAAATCACCTTCATTCACTTCCACGGCGTCGTCCCCACCGTTGGCACCCGGTACCCATCGTAAGTGCAAATCCTCGAAAGGACCGGCCTGCTTATACTGTAATACACCTTGCTTGAAGAAGAGCAGAATTGCCAAAAATCTCGCGACGACCACCAATGTGCTTTTGGCATCAGCGGTGAGTTCGGCGAAGGTCATCGAATTGCCGTCGCCCAACCCTCGCAACCGGTCACGCACGACCTGTGACTGCTGCTTCAAATCGACCTGGGAGACGTGCAGTTGATCGAGGCGGACCTGGTCGGCCGGAGCGTTGAGGAATACATCGACGGCAATCTTCGCCAAATCCTCCGGCGAGAGCGTCCATGCCAGTTCCGGAAGCATGGCGGCGATGGCCGGGTCAGTGAACGCCGGATGCGGGAAACGCCCGGAATTGGCGGCGAATAGCTCACGAAAATCGTTGGCCGCACTTTTGAATGCGCGATATTGCACAAGACGGGCGAAGAGCAGATCACGTTCGCGCAAGGCCTCCATGCTCTGTTCATCACGTTCCCCGTTCTCGTCGCCTGGCAAAATCGCGGCGCTTTTGGCCTCCACCAAAACGGAGGCGACGTCGAGGAACGCGCTGACCTGCTCCATATCGCGTGCCATGTCAAGCCCGCGCACGTATTCGATGAATTCCTCGGTGATTGCTGAAAGCGAAACCTCCGTAAGTTCGAGCTTACGGTTGGCGATCATCGTCAACAGTGCGTCGAACGGGCCGGAATAGACGGCGAGATTGACCGAAAAGCGCGCGGTCTCAGTTTTTTGCACAACGTTTGTATTGTCGTCATTTGCCTGTGTTGAGATCGAAGCCGTGTCATCAACGGAAGCGCCCAGCTCGTCTTCGTTCATGACACCTCACTTACACAATACATTCGGGAACAGAATAAACTTGCAGTGTCGCTCAACAATATTCCGAAAATTTTCTCAGTCGATGATGCCGCGGGCGATAAGTTCACGTGCGGTCTCGCGATATTCCTTGGCTGTCTTGTGGTTCGGCGCATAAATCGTGATCGGAGCAGCTGCGACGCTAGAATCCGGCAACTTGATGGAACGGGAAATCACCGAATGGAAGACCTTGTCTTGGAAAGCCTCGTAGATGCGCTGCAGCACTTCCTCGCAGTGCAAGGTCGAGGTATACATCGTCACCAGAACGCCGTAGACCTCAAGCTGCGGGTTAATGCGCGAGCGCACTTTTTCGATCGATTGCATCAAAAGGGCCACACCACGCAGCGCGAAGAACTCGGCGGCTACTGGAATGATCACGCCGTCGGAAGCGGCCAGGGCGTTAACGGTCAAGAGCCCTAACGAAGGCTGGCAATCAACAATAATGACATCGTACTCGTCGCGTACCCCTTGCAAAACGCTGGCAAGGATGCGCTCGCGGCCAACCTCGGTGACGAGCTGGACTTCAGCGGCTGATAAATCGATGTTCGCCGGAATAATGTCAAGGTTTTCGAAATCGGTGTGCTGCACCACGTCGTGAACATCGAGTGACGTATCGAACAAGGCGTCGTAAATAGTGGCGTCCACGGTATTCGCGTTGATGCCGAGACCAACGCTGGCGGCACCCTGCGGATCGAAGTCGACGATGAGCACTCGCCGGCCGTACTGACTCAACGCCCCGGCGATGTTGATGGAACTGGTGGTCTTGCCGACCCCGCCCTTCTGGTTGCACATCGCGATGATGCGGGCCGGGCCGTGATGGTCGAGCGGCAAGGGTGCGGGAAAAGTCTCATAATTTCGTCCAAGAAGATCGGTAGGCATGTCCTTTATGCTATCAACAGGCCTGTTCACACTTTGGACAGGGGATTTTGAATCGCCGTGATGTTTCTTGGCAACGTCGTCGGAAACGGGCGGCACATGCACGGTACCCGGCAACGGCAACTTGCCTTGCGTCGCACGTTTCGGCTTCTCCTCACCAAGCCACCGTTCCTCGCTGAACCCGCCGTCACGGTATTGGCTTTTGGACTTATAAGCGTTCTTGTTGCTTCTGTTTTTCGTCTGATTACGGCCTGCTCTTTTATTACTGTTATTACTGTCCCGGCTTTTTGCCCGGTTGCGCGCCAATTCTTTGCTGCCACCCTCACTTTTGGCACGGCTGCGACCCGTCTTTTTCCTGGCACTCCGGCTTTTCGACCGGTTACGGTTCACTTCTTTACTACTACTATTCTCGCTTTTGGCACGGTTGTGATCTATCTCTTTGCTGCCGTTCCCACTTTTGGCCTCGTTTTTGCCGATACCTTTATTATTGGTCCTGCGAGACTTTGTGCTGTTCTGTGCCATCGAATTCTCCCGCTTCATCGCCTACGTCATACCATGAACCATCATAATCCGCTAGACGCCAATGTCATCGCGCGCGAGGATGGGCCGTCAGGTAGGTTTCGATGAGGGTCTCGGGACTGACGTGGGTGTAGATCTGCGTGGTAGTCACGGAAGCATGGCCCAAGAGCTCCTGCACGGTGCGCACGTCGGCACCCCCCTGAATCAGATGGGTGGCGAAGGAATGGCGAAGCGTGTGCGGGTGCAGTGGCTTGTTGATATGTGCGCGCTCCCCCGCCATTTTGACGACTTCCCACACGGACTGCCGTGAAATCCGACGCCCGCGTTTGTTGAGGAATATCGCGCGGCGTTCCTTGCCACCTTTGGCTTTGGCCTCAAGTTGCGGACGCCCCAACGAAACGTAGCGCTGCAAGGCTTTGATTGAGTATTCCCCCATCGGCACCAACCGCTGTTTCGAGCCTTTGCCGGTCAGGACCACCACCCGTTCATCGGTGTCGACATCGTTCAAATCGGCGTCGACGGCTTCGGAAACGCGGCAACCGGTGGCATACATGAACTCCAGCAACGCCTTGTCGCGCAAGACCACCGGGTCATCGGAACCGCCCATTGAAGCGGCGTCAAGCAGCTGCGTGACCTCATCAATGCTCAGCACGTCCGGCAGGTGCCCATTCGCCTTCGGCGCCTTGACCCGCGCGGAAACGTCGTCAACCACCACGCCCTGCATGAGTGCGAACTTGTGGAACTCATGGACGCTGGCGAGCCTCCGAGCCTTGCTGCGCCCGCTCTCCCCTGCCTTATCGAGCGCGGCGACATACGCCTCGACGTCGTGGCTGGTGATGTCCGCCAAATCCTTGATTCCCTGCGAATCCAGCCAGCCAAGATACTTGCGGATGTCGGCCGCGTACGCTTTCACTGTGGATTTCGCCAACCCGCGCTCCACGTCGATATGCGCCAGAAACTGGCCAAGCAGTGCGTCCGATCCGTTCATGGTTCCATTTTCACTTCATTAGCCGACTTTGCGATTGCCCCATTCAGCAGGAAAACCCATACAGCCCACACACCGTTCATAACGGCGTATGGGCTGCACAGGTTTTTCTCGGATGAGAAATCCAAGAACATCAGACTTCCTGGCTCAGGGACTTCTCCTTGCGGCGGATGTAGACGAAGAGCGCACCCGCGCCGCCGAGCAGCACCACCACGGCGAGCCCGACCACGATGGCACCCGCGCCACCGGTCATCGGCAACTGCGAGAAGGAAGTGACTTCCTGAACGGCAATCAAGTGGCTGGCACCAGCAGTATACGGCCACGAAGCGGCCTGCACCAAAAGCCAACCGTCGTTGGAGTTCGAGTACGCCGGCTGCGCAGCGCTGTTCGGGGTGTTCGTGTTCATAGTCACCGTGAACGTCGAAGCGAAGGCACCGCTGTAGCCCGAAGGCACCACGGTCTCCTCGACCGTGTAAGTGTCCGAGCCCAGGCCGTCCACCTTCAGCTGACCTTTGGTCAATCCTCCCTGTCCACCTGTAGCGGAAACAATCTCCTCGACGATGTTGCCGGGATCGAGCGCGGTGGTGCTTGCGACCTTCTTGTAGCTGCCATCGGCTAACTTCTTGAACCTCAACGGAGTTGTTGGATTGGCGGAATCGTAGATCTTGAACGACGCGCCGGAAAGCTTGGTGGCGGCATTGATCTTCGCCTGCACATCCATCGTGAAGCTATAGAAGTAGATGTTGGCCTCAGTGCCGGGATCCGTGTCGTCGATGGTGGAAACGCTTCCGTTGCCGCCGGTGTCGTCACCGTCATCATTGCTTGGCTGATGGCTCGGATCATTGGAGTACGCGAGCGTTACACCGTTGGAAACCGTGCTGTTAGTAGCATTGTCATTGATCTTCATGACGTATTCGACACGGATGAACTTGCCGTATTGGGTCTTGCCCAGGTTGACGATACCCGGGGAAAGGTTGACGATTATCGGGTCTCCCGGATTGGTGGGCGGAGTGAACGTATAATCCACACCGAGCGTGAGGGACTGAACCGAAGCGCCGAATTCAGAAGACACGACATCGACCTTGAGCGGATTGGGGGTCGCCTGGTAGGTCAGGCCTGCCGCCGGGGTATCGGTGAGCTTGTAGGTATAATGCGTAAAGCCGGTGGTCAGCGGGATACTGCCGAGCAGCTGATAGGTCACCAAGCTGCCGATGGAAGCCGAACCATAGCTCGGGTTGCTGATCTTCTTCTTCAAGGTCGGGATGTTGCTCTTCATCGTGACGCTGCCGAGCACCATGAGCTGGTCGTTGGCGAAGTGATCGTAGGTCTGCTGCGGGGCCGTGGACTTCAGCACCGTACCGGCGAGCATCGGGATCGCGGCGGGGCTGGCATTACCAGTGATCTGCGTTGGACTTCCCGTAGTGTCGACAATCAGATAAAGACCGGTGGTCAGGCTGCCGAACACAGCGGTGGCGTCGTCGGTGGGATCGCCGGGGCTGCCTACTGCAGGGCCAGACGCCGAAGGTGCGGTAGAGAGGACCGTTGTGAAATCAGGCTGTATCACCAATTTCGTGACGAAGTCACGCAACTTGCCCGTCCAGGCAAGGCTAGAGTTATTCGAAGTCGTATCCTCGTTGGTCGAGCTCGCGGTGGAGGTGAAGCCGAGCCACTTCTCCGTAACCGCCGACATGATGTTGCCGACGTGTCCGGCATCAACTGGCGTATTGTTGTTGGCCGCGGTATAGGCCGTGTCCAGCCCCGTGGCCAGAGCCGAGTTCGAGGTCACCGAGACCGAAGCAAGTTCGGTGCCTTCCGCCTGCGCATCCGTGTAGGACGCCAGCTTGACCGCCTTGAACGTATGGCCGACCATCGCCTGTCGAGTTCCATTGATGGTCATGGTAGCAGTAGCAGCGGTATCAACGTTGATGCCGGTGGGCGAGGCCATCGC
Source organism: Bifidobacterium sp. ESL0769 (assembly GCF_029395495.1). NCBI lineage: Bacteria > Bacillati > Actinomycetota > Actinomycetes > Bifidobacteriales > Bifidobacteriaceae > Bifidobacterium > Bifidobacterium sp. ESL0769. The sequence continues at coordinate 1,590,046 of NZ_CP113918.1, forward strand.
CGAACCCGAGGGCATCAGTGCGATCGCGAGTACAGCGGCGGCGGCAACCACCCCGCCTACTGTGCGCTTCAATCCTGTTGTCACATTCATGATGATTCCTTTTCTTTGTTTACATCGTTGTTTGGGTTTATTGGTTTACAGATTATTTTTGGTGATTGCATTGCAAATTATTGATTTACGGACGCCGGGCCACCTGCCCGAAGGCCAACGGGCGACGGATCTTGAAACCCGCCATCCCGTCGGCGACGTCCTCGCCGTTGGTTTATGGATCGTCGCCCACCTTTCCTGATTTCATCTTGTGTCCGATATAGAGGTAAAGGCTGAATCCGGCGGCTAGAAGCGCCGCCACGATTCCTGCGATAATCAGCATCAAACGACTGCGATCGCCGGTCTTGGGCAAGGCGACTACGGGCGGCGAAACGTTGAGGAAATGGCTCACCCAGCCGGCTTCGTTGGTTTCGGTGTCGTCTGCGGTGACATAGACCGTGCCGGAGGACGTCATGCCGGCCGGCACATTCACCGACCATGTACCGTCGGTCGCCACCAGCGTCGTGCTCTCCGAGTTGTCGGGCCACTTAACGGTGATGGTCGCGCCCGAATCGCCAGCGCTGCCCGCCGGCAATGTATAACCGGTGCCTCTCAAGGTCTGGTAATTGGAGGTGTCCGAAATGGAAATCTGCGTGGAGGTCATATCCACCGCGACCACGTTTTTCTCGATGGAAACCCCGGATTCAACACTTGCAGTGTTGACAATCTTGGCACGGAAGAGGAAGGTCTCGCCGTCCGCGGTCTTCGTCAGGAAGTACGACGGGCTGACGTCGCAAGCCCAGCTTTGCGAGCCGGCGGCGGCAAGCGTCTGCGTGCATTCGCCAATCAGATCGCTCTCCGTAGGTGGTGTGGCAGCGACGGTGTTCACGTTGGCGGAAGTGGCATGGCTGGCGTAGACCTTCAGCGTGTCTCCGGCCATCAGCGGTGCAGCAGTACCGGAAATATGCACTTTCGCGCCCGCCTCAAGCTGGCCATTTTCCGTGCGCTTGGTATGCGGCACCGTGACCACCGGATTGACCACGGGAGCCGGGTCGACGCCGAACTTCACCGTCTGGATGTTGGAGAATATCGAGGCGATTTCGGAGCCGCTATCCTGCTCGGTCTGCCAGGCGTGATACCTCACCTGGCCGTTGCTCACGGCGTTGTCGTTGTCGACGATGGACCAGTGCCCGTTGCCGTCGACGGTGGCCTCCCCCACGTAGCGACCGCGGGTATCGGGGTCGTCAGGATTGCCGACCTGAATCTGCTTGCTCGGGTCCTCGGCGTAGAGATAGACGACGTGGCCGGGGATGCCGGTGCCTTCGATGGTCGGATGAGTGGTCGGCGAATAGGTGTTGTCCGCGGGCGTGGTAATCACTGGCGGGTCGACCACAGGCAGCGTGTACTTGTAGTAGGCAGTATCGATGGTCCAGCCGGTGCTGATGATGGAATCGATCTCGCTGGAGGTCATGCCTTCGGTGACACCGTTGGGGTAGTCGGTCAGCGGGTTGTAGACGCTTTTGTTGGTGGGCGTGGCGCAGCCGGTGGTGGAGCCATCGGCGTTGGTGGTGACCGGCCAGGTGACCAGCTTGAAGTAGCCGTCGAGGCCCTGAGTCTCCTTGGCTTTCTTGAAGTTGATTGAACCATCGGCCAGCTGCGCGGGACTTGGCGTGCCGAGCGGCCCCTGTAAAGAGATGATGTGCTGGTCAAGCGCCGCAGGGAAGTTGAAGGCGCCGTTTACGTTGACCCCGTACAAGCCACTCGTCGGATCACCGTTGCGGGAGACCTGCCACACCGGCTGTGCTTTGGGCGTCAGATCGCTGACAGGCACCCAATCCTTGCCGTTCTTGAGCGCAAGCCACTGGAAGTAGTAGTCGCTGACCTTTGAACAGGAGTAAGAGCCGGAGGGATTGTACCAATAAGTGAAGAAGGTTTTAGGTGGGGCCCAGCCGTCACCCAACGAGAAGCTGCCGAGCGCCAAGCCGTTGTCGGTGACCATGCCCCAGTTCGGCTGACCACCGCCGGTCATGGCCGGAATACCATCGTAGCCGACAAAGGCACGTGGACCGTTGCAGCCGCTGGAGTCGCAGGAACCGTTATAAAGCTTGGCGGGATAGTTAGCGGCTATGTTGGTGACGTATGGTGAGTCGACGCGGCTGCCGGTAAACGACGTGGCGCCGGGAGCCTTGACTTCTGCGTAGACATACTGCTGCACGGTCACGCCGCCGAGAACCGTCTTGTCGGGACCATTGTCGTAGACAGCATCGCCTTCGATGGAGATGCTCAGGTAGTCGTATGCACCGTTCTGAATCAGCGAATGAATGGTATAGCTATCGGCAACGTTCTTCGCCCATTTCGCGGCTCCGACGGCTGTGGCCAGACCTCCGGCCATGGTGCTGATGTACTTCAGTTCGTCAAGACCACCGGAAGAAGTGCCATGCTTGTCATACATAAGCTTCAGGCCACAGCTGCGGCCGGTCGGCGAGACACCCGTCGCACAGTTGGCGATCTCGCCCTTGGTGCTGTCGGCGGCACTGGTATTGACCTGACCATGAGCCACACGCAGCACGAAGTCCATGCGTATCTCGTCTTCCGAGGTGTCGATCTGCTTGTTGTAGCCCAGCATCTTGTAGAGCTTGGGCTTGTAATCGATGGGTTCGACGGCTTGGGTTCCGGGTTCGTCGGCTTGGGCCGTCACCGCAGCAATCGGTGAAGAGAACATGGCTCCGAGCAGTGGGGCCAGCACGATGGCTATCGCGCACAGCGCGCACCATACCGATTTCCAGCGCTTACCTTGCTTTGTCCTGGTGACCATGATGACCGCCTTGTCGATTTCGTCAGGCGGTTCTCCAATGCAACCACCTGTTAGAAACCATCGTAAGACATTTTGTGGTATTCCGTTGTACCAAAGCAGCATCCATTCGCACTTTGAACAATCATTTTCACTTTTTGACGGATAATATCTAACGATATACGCATGACGTTTTAGGCTTGCAGAATAGCCACGTCGAAAGATTTTCTAATAAGTTATTTTTTATCGCTTAAGTGAGTTTCCTTATAATCAGAAATTATCCTGAAAGCGATAATTGCATTACATCTTGCCCAGAAATGGACATCACCACCAACCGAGAGCAGCACAATATATGCCATGCCCAAGGCGAACCGATATATTGAAAACTTGCCTAAAGACGAAGACCATGGCGCACCGGCCAGTGACGACGGTGCCTGTAAGCCAGAATGGCGACAATGAAAACAAGGAGGGCAATCCCGATCAGCGACGCCTTCAACAACGCATCTCCCTGCGCATCATCCGGGTACGGGATGGCCTTCGGAATCGGCCTGCGCTCGGCGGTGAGCACCAGCCGCTGCGTATTGACACCGTAGGGTGTGCAGGTCATCAGTGTGACCAGGTCCTTGCCTGGCACAACGGTGTAAAGGTGGGTGTCGCTCGGCTTGACGACGTGTATCGACGTAATCTGGTAGCCGATGACGTGGTTGAGCGTATTGAGGTAGATGACGTCGCCTTTGTCCAGCTGGTCGAGCCTGGTAAAAAGCGCCATATTGGGCCTGCCGCGATGCCCGGTAAGCACAGCATTGGTCGAAGCGCCGCCGACCGGCAGGCTGGTGCCGTAAAGATGGCCCACACCTTTGTCGAGCACCTCGTCAGATGTGCCGTGATAAATCGGCAGCTTCAGCGAAATCTTGGGAATTTGGATAACTCCCATCACGCCTTTGCCCTCGTTGAGCAGCGATTGGTAAGTCTCGTCGCGTTCAGACTGGGTGGCGTTTCGTTCTTTGCTGTTCTTCGCCGGCGCGGCGGAAAAAGGATCGGGAAACTCGCCCAACGAGTTCTGTCCGCTTATGGCGATTGACGCATTGTATTGTTGCGCACGTTTGAGTTCCTGAACGATTTTTCCACGCGGCCATTTCTGCACGCGATTCAATGCGGCGACCGCTTGCGCCTCCTGCTTGCGAGCGTTGACGTACTGATTGACCGGCAGCCACAGGGCCAGCCCGATCGCCACGACCACGACCAAGGCCATAAGGATCTTCAAAGCAGAAATCATGCGACGCTTACGGCGAATAATCATAAAACTCCGTGCGCCGCTTGCCATCACTTCGGCGAAGGTCGAAGCCGGAAAATCCAGAAAAGCACGTCCTTTAGCGGCATCATCGACTTGCGGATCCGGGGATTCACCACATTGAATCCCCGGCCCGTTCTTCGGCCAACCGTCGTAAGTCATATCGCTAACATAGCATCATCGGCTGTAAAACAGCACAATTGCACAATAGAATCGGCGGATTGGTGAATTTCGTGTTATTCCATAGGCATTATAGGCATTTCAGAAAGCTCGGCCACTGGAACCCAAAGAACTACGAGACCAACATTTGAGGCAAAACTAAGACGCACCATAGTATTCATTGGGTTACTTGCCCGATCTACCGCTAACCTTATCAATCATTGGCACAAACAAAAAAGCCCCGCAAAAGCGGGACTTTGAAGAAAACACCGTTTGGCAAAACTACGTAAACGGCGAAATCTCAACCTGCACGACGCTTAGGCGCACTCAGGCGGCCACCGGGGCGTTGACGTCCTTGGGCAGTGCGGCCTTCGCCTTGTCGACGATGGTCTTAAAGGTGTCCGGGTCGGAAACGGCCAACTCGGCAAGTGCGCGGCGGTCGAGCTCGATGCCGGAAAGGCGCAGGCCCTGCATGAAGCGGTTGTAAGTGATGCCTTGAGCGCGGACTGCGGCGTTGATACGCTGAATCCACAGCTTGCGGAAGTCACCCTTACGCGCCTTGCGGTCGCGGAAGTTGTAGTTAAATGAATGGAGCAGCTGTTCCTTCGCACGACGGTACGAACGGGAACGCTGGCCACGGTAGCCCGAAGCCCTCTTTAAAACGACGCGACGCTTCTTATGAGCGTTCACTGCGCGCTTGACACGTGCCATATTGTTTCCTCTAGCTTTCTATAAACCTATTAACCCTTTAAACCAAGCCGATTTCAGCGGCCGAGCAGCTTTCGCATGTTCTTGCTCTGCGACGTGGCCAGCACCTGGTCGCGGGAGAGGTTGCGGCGCTTGCGCGCGGACTTGTGCTCAAGGTTGTGGCGCATCGAGGTGCCAGCCTGCATGAGCTTGCCCGTACCGGTGACGCGGACGCGCTTTTTCGCGGCGGAATTGGTTTTCATCTTCGGCATTGCTGCCCTCCTATTTATCTTAAGGATATCGAATTCATTCGTTCGATGCCCTGTACCTGCCGACGTTGCCATCGGCCGGCACAAAAATTTACTATTACTTCTTGCTTGCCCTTGGTGCCGGCTTGGCCGGTTTTGCAGGCTTGGCAGACTTAGGTGAAGCCGCTGGCTTCGACTTGGCGGAAGACTTCGCCGCACTCACAGCAGGCTTGCCGGACTTTTGAGGCTTCTCCGACTTTGCAGGAGTTTCGGCCTTGCTTTCCTTGGACGCTGCTTTGGCAGAAGACTTCGCAGGGGCCTTCGGCTCCGCTGCCTTCGCAGACTTTGCAGGAGCGGAAGCTTTTGCTGCCTTGATTTCATTGACCGCAGCTTTCGCCGCTCCGGCCTCCTGTGCCTTTTCCTTCTCCTTGGCCGCGAGCCTTGCCTTCTGGCGGGCCTGACGGTCGGCACGAGTGTCGGCACCGCGACGACGCTGCTCGGACTTGGCGTGTACCTTCTTGCCCTTGGGAGCCAACGTCATGAAGATGTTGCGTCCCTCGTGCTTCGGGTAGAACTCGATGGTGCTATACTCGGAGACTTCATCGGCCAGACGTTGCAAAAGTTCCACGCCACCGATTGGGCGGGACTGCTCGCGACCGCGCAGCATGATGGTGACCTTGACCTTGTCGCCGCCTTGAAGGAAGCGGATGACATGGCTCTTCTTAACCTCGAAGTCATGCTCGTCAATCTTCAGACGGAAACGAATTTCCTTGATCTCGGCCGCACTCTGGTTGCGACGCGCTTCGCGCTGCTTGATCTTCTCGTTGTACTTGTACTTGCCATAGTCGATGAGCTTGGCCACCGGAGGATCCGCATTCGGCGCCACCTCAACCAAATCGAGATTTGCTTCCTTGGCCAGATTCAATGCGACCGAGGTCGCGATGACCCCGACCTGCTCGCTGTTCGGGCCGATCAGACGTACCTTGGAAACGCGTATCTCGTCGTTAATGCGTGGTTCTGCGCTGATGATGAACTCCAATCCTTGCTGCTCTTGGACGCGCCATCATCCGGAACTTTCGCGACATCGAACAACCGACATCGGAACAAAACATCATTCGCAACAGGAATTCAAAACACAGACATCGAAATAAATCGACACAGCGGAAAGCAACGGCAAATGCCAAACTTCCGATTCCTTGTAAATTCAAGGAATGTCTTGAACCCGAAGCTACGAAAAGCTTCCAGGTGGGGCGCACCCACTTTCTTGATTTCTCAAGCCAAAACACAAGTATACCATCGAGCGCGACAACGCTGCAAAACCAGAGCGTCACGCCGAGGTGTCGAAATTAGCGTATTCCAAATCCTTCATCGCACCGTTGTCCTCCACCTGCACCTGACCGGTCGGGTGGAAACCGATATGACGATAAAATCCCTGCGCCTTTTCGTTGCTTTCCAGCACCCACAACACGACGCGCTTGGTCGGCAACGCATCGAACACCGCCTGCGCCAACTTGCGTCCGATGCCACAGCCCTGACAACGCTTGAGGACGTAGATTGCCGCCAGTTCCGCAGTGTCAGGGTAGTAACTGGGCTCACGGGCGGGATTTACCAGCTCGGCATAACCCACCATTTCATCGTCCATCAGCGCCACGAACACGTTCGCCGGATCATGGCGTTTGGTGACCTCAAGCGCAAACTCCGGGGTGATCTTGTCTACCAGCCATTGCGGCAGCTTGCCTTGATAGGTCTCGCACCAGGTCTGAGAGTGTACTTCAGCCTTGGCCTGAAAATCTGCCGGCGTGATATGGCGAATGACGATGTGGTGGTCAGCCATGGATGAATCCTTTCATATTCCAGGCTCACATTTTTTCGACAGTCTGAAAAAATGTGAGCCCGAAACGAACATCGCTCACAGCATAACACCATAATTCCAACGTTTCTGAGCAATTTTCAAAATATCGAATGTTCATTTGGCTCACATTTTTTGAAAGGTCCGGAAAAATGTGAGCCCTCAAAAGAGTAACCTCCATATTATGACCTCATCATGCATCATTTTCGCGGCTGGCAGCTATTACGGCAATGAGCCATCTGGCGACGAGGTTCCGGACGGTGTTTTCATCATCGCCGCCGACGGAGGGCTTGACCATGTTCGAGGATTGGGGATTCGGCCTGATTTGGTTATCGGGGACTTTGACTCTGCAAACGCACGAGTTCCAGAAGGAGTGGAGACCATAGCGCTTCCGCCCGAACACGACGACCCGGACATGCTATCGGCGCTGAAAACCGGCTGGTCGAGGGGCTATCGGGACTTCCGTATTTACGGCGGACTAGGCGGACGGGTCGATCACACCATCGCCAATATCCAGATGCTCGCGTTGCTGGCGCACAACGGCGGACACGGACTGCTCTACGGCGAGCACAGCGTGGTCACCGCCGTTTGCAACGGCTCGTTATCGTTCACTTCGGATGCGCTGAGAGGCAATGCCAAAAATCGCATGGTCTCCGTCTTTTCTCACGCCGATATCTCACACGGAGTAAGCGAAACGGGACTCAAATACGAACTCGACAACGGCACGATACGCAGCGACACCGTTCTTGGGGTCAGCAATGAGCTACTCGACGAACAACCGGCATCCATCAGCGTCTCCGACGGCACCCTCATCGTCACCTTCCCTTTCGAAGCTGCGCTACCGACGTCGAAAACAGATATCAAAGCTTCAGAAACACTGGGACCTCTGGCTTCGCACGTCTCGGTGCTGCTCAACAAGTCACGCTGACGAAACCGCACACAGGCACAAAATATCTATCCGATGAAGCTTGAAATTTGCCCAATAATTTTTATTGGAAACCCTGCCAGTTGGAGTAAAACCAACCATCCCTAACCTGACTGTGGGCCATCGAACACAATATTGGTCACACTTCCTGCATTTCCTGCTTTCACGCCACCTCAAGAAACCCTAGAATCAAGGCAGCAACACAATGAAAGGACCCACGATGGCCAACGCAAAAACCACAGCAAATTCCACAACCGAAAAACCCGATCCGGCACAAGAAGACGGCAAGGTGCTTTTCGTCTGTTACAACCACTGCTCCACCTGCGCCAAGGCACGCAGATGGCTCAATGAAAACGACGTCGATTTCACCGAACGCGACATCAAAGGCGACAATCCCACAGCCGCCGAGCTCAAGCGCTGGTACAAGGCGAGCGGCCTACCGCTCAAGCGTTTCTTCAACACCTCGGGCATGCCCTATCGCGAGATGAAACTTAAAGACAAACTGCCTGAAATGAGCGAGGATGAGCAACTGAAACTCCTTGCAACCAATGGGATGCTGGTCAAGCGCCCGATAGTTGTGAACGCTAACAAAATATTGGTCGGTTTCAGCCCTGAAACGTGGCAAAACGCCTTTTCTAGTACAGCAGACACGTTAAAATAACAAGTGTTGGTAAATATACAGCAATGGGGCGCGAGCCCGCGTCCCCAAGCTGTTCCTTTAGGGAGAATTACATGACAGTAAAGATTGGTATTAACGGTTTCGGCCGCATTGGACGCCTTGCGTTCCGTCGCATTTTTGAACTTCAGGCCCGCGGTGGCGAGGCCGGTGACATCGAAGTCGCAGCAATCAACGATCTGACCACGCCTTCCATGCTCGCCTACCTCTTGAAGTACGACAGCGTTCACGGCACCTTCCGCCACGATGACGGCACCCCGGTCGAAGTTTCCTCCACTGATGACGCGATCGTCGTCGACGGCAAGGAATACAAGGTCTATGCCGAGAAGGACGCCCGCAACATTCCGTGGGTGAAGAACGATGGCGTTGAGTTCGTGCTCGAGTGCACCGGCTTCTACACCTCCGCCGAGAAGAGCCAGGCCCACCTGGACGCCGGCGCCAAGAAGGTCCTCATCTCCGCTCCGGCGAAGGACGAGACCACCCCGACCGTCGTCTTCGGCGTCAACCAAGACATCCTCAAGCCTTCCGACGACATTGTTTCCGCCGGCTCCTGCACCACGAACTCCTTCGCGGCGCTCGTCAAGCTGCTTGACGACAACTTCGGCATCAAGGTCGGCTTCATGACCACCGTGCACGCCTACACCGGCACCCAGATGCTGCTCGACGGCCCGCGTGGCTCCAAGCCGCGCAACAACCGTGCCGCCGCCGTCAACACGATCGAGCACTCCACCGGCGCCGCCAAGGCCATCGGTAAGGTTGTTCCTTCCGTCAACGGCAAGCTGCAGGGCCACGCCCAGCGCGTTCAGGTTCCTGACGGATCCTTCACCGAACTCTTCACCGTGCTCGACAAGGAAGTCTCTGCCGACGACATCAACGCCGCCGCGAAGAAGGCCTTCGAGAACAACGAGACCTTCGGCTACAACGCCGACAGCATCGTGACCTCCGACATCATCGACGACACCCACGGTGGCGTTTTCGATCCGACGCAGACCGACGTCAACACCATTGACGGCACCACTCTGGCTCGCACCGTTGCCTTCTACGACAACGAGTACGGCTTCACCTGCAACATGATTCGCACCCTGCTCTACTTCACCGAACTCAGCAAGTGAGCAAGCTGCGGCGATAAGCTGCAGAACTGTTTCGCTTCCATTAGCGAAACATGATTCGTAACGAAAGATCCCCAACCGTTTGGCTGGGGATCTTTTTATGTCGGTGGCTTCTTTTCTATATGCAGTCAACCGTTACCATCTCTATGAAGCATGCTCGAAACTTGACCAAACCGACACCCTGTTCCAAAAGCTCACTGACCGCCAAGACACGGATTTGGAAACAGTGCCGATAAACCAAAAGATTAGACTTAGGGCTTATGAGCAAGAAACATAAGAAAACAGCGGGGACAGCCTCCACCCCGGCGACGCGAGAACTGAGTGAAGCGGGAATTCCCTTTAAAATCTACGAGTACGAACATTCCTCGGATCATATGGACGAAGGCTACGGGCTCGAGGGCGCGGAAAAACTCGGCATCGACCCGCATCGTTCGTTCAAGACGCTCATGGCCGACACGGGCGACGAACGGGTCATCGGCGTAGTACCGGTAAGCGGACACTTGGATATGAAATATCTCGCGGCTGCGGTGGGCGCCAAGAAAGCCGCCATGGCCGACCCCAAGGTGGCACAACGCGAAAGCGGCTACGTGGTCGGCGGTATTTCCCCACTCGGGCAACGCACGAAGCACAAGACCGTGATTGACGAAAGCGCAATGCAATACGATGAAATCATCGTCTCCGGCGGCAAGCGCGGCTTCAGCGTTGGTGTGAACCCGAACGACCTGGTGAACGTGCTTGGCGCGACTGTCGCCAAAATCGGCACGTGGTAGAGCAAGACAATGCATTAGAATAGTGAACGGTAACAAATACGTTTCTACACAGGAGTTGATATGACTTCACCAAACCTGCCCCCACGCTCGGGCCAGCAATTCACTATTTCGCACGGCGACTACACGGCTGTGGTCACCGAGCTCGGCGCAACGCTGCGCAAACTCACCTACCGCGGCAAGGACATGATCGCCTCGTGGGACGCGGACAAGCCCGTGCCCTGCACCAACGGCGAGCTGCTCGTCCCCTTCCCCAACCGCATCGAAGACGGTGTCTATACCTTTGAAGGCAAGACCTACACGCTGCCCATCGACGAGCACGAGAAACACAATGCCATCCACGGCTACGGTTACCGGGCGTTCTGGAAGCTGGAAAGCCTCGAGGAGGATCGCGTCGCGCTTACCTGGCGGACCGGCAACATGAAAGGCTACCCCTTCGACCTGCTGGTCCGCGCCGTGTTCAGTTTGAGCGACGATGGGCTTCAACTCACCCTCTCCGCCACTAATAACGACACCATTGACGCGCCCTGGGCCTTGGCCATCCACCCATGGATCGCCAACGGATTCGGTGGCTACGGCGACGAGATCGACGGGCAGAACGCACAGTGCTCGGTTACTATTCCGGCGCGCACGCACGTCACCGTCAACGAGCGTCTGCTGCCCACCGGCACCGAGCCCGTCAGCGGCAAGTACGACCTGCGCCAGCCCACGGCGCTCACCGAGCAGCCGTATGATGATGCTTGGACCGACGTCGAACGTGACGCCGACGGCAACACCTTTGCCACGTTGACGCGCCCCGACGGATTGGCCGTGAGCGTCGGTGGCGACAAAACCATCACCTCGTTCCAGATGTGCACCGGCACCGGTTTCGCGCCCGAGAGCCACCCGGCCGGCGTCGCCATCGAGCCGCAGACAGCCTATGCCAACGCGTTCAACAGCGGTAAGGACCTCATCGCCATCAAGCCCAGTGAAACCAGCTCGACCAACCTTTATTTCAAGGCAGAGCAGCGCTGAATCGACACGGCTCATACTGCAAGTCCGCGCCAAATCTTTAGCGTTGGCTTGCGTGAAGTCGCAACAACGTGCGATAATGCCTAAGGCTTATTCATTAAGGTAAAGGAGTCCATCATGGGAATGCGCGGACGTAAGCGTAAGGCACGCCGCAAAAAGGCGGCCAACCACGGCAAAAGGCCAAATGCCTGAGTTCGTTAGGTTAAGCGAATAAAGAGAATGCCTCGCAGCAAATGCGGGGCATTTTTCGTATATGAATTATGCTGCCTGATTGGTGACGACGACGATGCCAGCCGGAACCTACAAAAAAGCCACGCACAAAAGCGTGGCCGGAAACGAATTTGATAAGTCGCGGAGACCTGGAGACCTTATGCGGACGCGACTTCGCCGCCGCAGGATTCCTCGAGGCAGCAGCGATCGAGCGTCGCCTCAAGCTTGGCGATGAGGCATTGCGGGGCGGAGGTAGGACGCAGCAAATCGCGCAGTTCGTCAATCAATGCCTTTTCGCGGGCATCGCAGCAGGATTCCGGGTTGAAGCATTCGTCGTCGGAGACGCGATTGCTCGAATCGTAACGGGAAATTTCGATGTCGGTTCGCGTCATGCCATCGGAATGTTGGCTTCTCACCACCACTCGGCTGGTACGCTCGATTCGTCCGTCCATCGTCGTTCTCCTTTCGTTACATCTAATTGACTATTATTACTCATTTTGGCTGTTTTGGGGTTCGCGGATAGTGAAGATGCGGTTTCGGCTTACTTGCCGTCTTTTTTGATGAGTTTCACAGGCCTTGCCGGTTTCACAGGTATCGTCGCTTCAGCTTTTTCTGTCAGATCCGCAGATTTCGTAGGTTTCGCCGATTTCGTAGGCTCATCCTTCTCTCCGGATTTCGTAGCGTCCCCGGACTCTGTTCCTGTCTCCTTGCCATAGCCACGCTGGCGGGCATACTCGGTCAGCTCGTCCTTGAGCTGCGAGCGCGCGCGATTGAGCCGACTCATCACGGTGCCGATCTTGATCCCCTGCTCTTTGGCAACCTGCTTGTAGGATTTGCCATCGATGGCGGTGTCGATGAAAACCTGCCGACGCTCAGGGGAAAGCGAGTCCAACGCTTGCATGATCTCGGCCGGCGCGAAACCATCCAGATATTCCTGTTCCGCGGATTTAAGCCCTTCCGAGGAATGATCGGAGGCGGAATAGATATCCCAATCGTCATACTCCCCGGTCGAATCGTTGGCACGCTGAGGACGACGCTTGGCCTTGGCGTACTGGTTGAAGTAGGCATTGCGCTCGATGGTGGTCATCCACGCCTCGAAATTGCTGCCGGGACGGAAGCTGTCGAAGGCCTTGAACGCGCGCTCGTAAGCGTCCTGCACCAAGTCCTGGGCATCCTCCGGATTGTTCGTCAGTTTCATCGCCTGACGGTAGAGCGCGTTGACGGCAGGCATCGCGAGCGCTTCGAAACGTGCGCGCTTCTGCGCGGTGGTCTCGTGCTCTGACTGCTTGGGCTGTGCTTCATCCGTTCGTGTCACAGTACCATTCTAAACGTTGACCTTACGACGTCCGACACGCGCCTTCCCAAGATTTTATTATGACATTTTTCAATATTTCATATGTTTTATTAGACAGATTTTTGAAATTAATTTGTTATACTCCACATTCGTTTATCATAAACAACTTGTAAAAGTCAAAAAAGAACCATAAATCCCGTTCATCTTGAGAAAAAGATAATTTAATGTCGGAATCGACACGCACAATATTAGTATGACTTCAACACAAAAAATATCGAATGGCGACAACGCGGCGGTTATGTTGGATGCCATAGCACAAGCCCCTACGCAGGGCGACGACACTACCCTCGGGAAAGCTTGGTTACTCGGTTTCGATACCGAAACCACCGGCACTCACGCCAAAGATGCAATCGTTTCCGCCTCGCTGGTCCTGCGCGATCCAGCAAAAGACTACGAAGGCGACGTCGTGGCGGAATGGGTGATCAATCCACACCATCACATGAGCGAAGGCGCAAGCCGAGTAAACGGATTCACCGACGAATTCCTTGAGGCCAACGGTGCAGAACCCGGTGACGCCATCGCCACCATCGGCTCCATCGTCACCGCAGCCCAAAACAAAGACATCCCGCTGCTCGCCTACAACGCACCTTTCGACGTGCGCATGCTTTCCGGAGATCTCAAGCGATGGAAACTTCAGGCTCTGCCCGATGAACTTTTGGTGGTCGACCCGCTGGTGATCGACCGCGAGATTTCGCATCGCCACGGCAAGCGCACATTGACCTACACCACCGAATATTACGGCGTGGAGCCGCACGGCGACTTCCACGACGCCACAGCTGACACCACCGCAGCTGTGGACCTCATCAAGCCGATGTCCACGCTCTACCCGCAGGTCGGCAACCTGAAGCTCGGCGAGCTCATGGACTGGCAGCGCAAGGCCCATGACGCGTGGAAGGAATCATTCAACAAATGGATGCTTTCGCGTGGTCGCAGACCTGTCAACGACAGCTGGCTGTAAAACCTTTCCGCATAGCCCTTTTCCCATAAACGGATAAAAGCTTCGACAGCAGAATAATCGCGATGTGTAAGTTCCATTTGATTGTGCCACACGCGCTTTATTTTCGCGCCCACCATGCGCTAGCCTTATGAATGACAAGAAAGGTTTAGCATGGCTCTGACATTGGCGACTGCGGTTGAATTGCTTGAAAAGCATCATCTTTTGCGGGAAATCATACAAGGCGAGACTTGGTCGCGCGACCCCGCCCGCTTTGGCGGCGCCACCGACGCTTTCACCTCCATTACCTATGACACCAGGCAAGTGCGTGAAGGAACGCTCTTGTGCTGCAAAGGGCATTTCAAAGCGGACTATCTTGCCGGCTGCGACGAACGCGGGCTTCAGGCCTATGTTGCGGAAACGGATTTCAGCGCCGAATGTGGCGCCGTCGGCATTATCGTCAATAACATACGCGAGGCAATGAGCCTGCTTTCCGCGCAATTCTACGGCCGGCCGCAAGACGAACTGACGGTTATCGGCATCACCGGAACCAAAGGCAAAACGACCACTGCCTACTTCGTCCAAGCGATTCTGAACGCTGCCAGCGACGGCAAGGCCGCTCTGTTTTCGTCGGTCGACAATTGCCTTGACGGGCATACCTACACCGCCTCAGCGTTGACCACGCCGGAATCGATGGACGCGTTCCGCATGATGCGGGAAGCCCTTGATAACGGGATGCGCTACCTCGTTATGGAAGTCTCCTCGCAGGCCTACAAGGTGGACCGCGTCTACGGACTCACCTTCGACGTCGGAGCATTTTTGAATATCTCCCCCGACCACATCAGCCCCATCGAGCATCCTACGTTCGAGGACTATCTGTATTGCAAACGGCAGATCACGGCCAACAGCAAGGCGCTGGTGCTGGGCGCCGATTGCGACCACGCCGATTTGATCAAGGAAGACGCGGCAGCTGCTGGCGTTCCTGTCACGACTTTCGCGCTGCATACGGCCGAGGAACGCGGCAACGGTACCGAAGCCGATACTGTCGCCTGGCCGGCAGATAAGGACCGTACCGCGTTCCATATCGGCGTTGCGGACACAACCGATACCTACAAGCTCAACATGGACGGCGATTTCAACTATGCCAACGCGGCTGCTGCGCTTACCATTGCGGGTCTGGCCGGCGCCGATCTCAATGATAGAAAAATCTCGCATGCCCTTGAGAACGTTCGTATTTCAGGACGCATGGAGCAGTTCAAGGATACGCACGGACCAAACGTCGCCATCGTCGATTTCGCCCATAATTATGCCAGCGTCTCCGCGCTGATCGACTTCACGATAGAGCGGTATGGCGCGAACAAACCACGCATTACGCTAGTAAGTGGATCCGCGGGCGGCAAGGCCGTGGATCGCAGGCAGGAAATCATCGACGCCGCACAACACCGCGTCGACCGCATCATCATCACCAGCGACGACCCCGACAGGGAACGCGCGGAAGATATCTGCGAGACCATGCAAGCCGCCGTCAACGACCCCAATGTGGAATCATCTATCATCGTCGACCGGCAGAAGGCCGTGGAAACCGCTATCGACGAGGCACAGGCGCACGATGGTTTCGACGTGCTGCTGATCGTCGGCAAAGGCGAAGAGCAATGGCTCAAGGTGGACGGCAAACACGCCCCCTACGAAGGTGATACGCATATCGTCACCAGGCTGTTCGGCCAGGCGGATTCATAAATCGGGCGAGCAGCGAACCCAGCACGGGCCACGACGATAATCCGCCGATTCCGGTCAATACGAAAAACAACACCAATGACCACGGATCACACATCCTTTATCGTCCCCGCAAAGACTGCAAAATAAAGTAGCTCGCTCGTTCAGGTCACGGCTTATGCGTGCTGCCGTCCCCATAAACACGCCAGAGCGCAAACGTGCTGTTCCCGCGTTAATCCGTCATCATCCACCATTTTCGTACTTTTTAAGAGGTAAGCTAATCACCATGAAGCAATTCCAACCGGTACTTTTGGGCAGCGATATCAACGCCTACGGCATGGCCCGTGCCTTCCACGAGGCGTATGGTGTCGTTTCGACGGCCTTCGCGCACTTCCAGCTCGCGCCCACCAGATTCAGCAAGATTGTCGACGTCCATATCGTCGAGGGATTCGGCGAGGCCGTGACGTTCCGCAAGACGCTCATCGACTACGCCAAGGCATTCAAATCCAGCCATCCTGACACCACGTTGCTGCTCATCCCCTGCGGCGACCTCTATGCGAACCTCTTAAGCGAGAACAGCGGGGGCTTGGCGCTATTTTATGTTTTCAACACCCTCGATCCGGCGCTCAACAAGCAACTGAGTTACAAGAACACCTTCTACGAGACCTGCGAGCATTACGGGCTGCCCTACCCCAAGACCAAGGTCATGACCGAGGAAGGTGTGGCGAACGGCGAATACAAGGACCTGCCGTTCAACTTCCCCGTCGCCATGAAACCGGCCGATTCCGCCGCATGGCTCGATATCGACTTCCCGGGGCGCAAGAAGGCGTTCGTCATCGAAACACCGGAAGAGCTGGATAAGCTTATCAACCTCGCCTACGGTGCCGGCTATCACGCCGAAATGATCCTGCAGGACTTCATCCCCGGCGACGACTCGCACATGCGCGTGCTCAACGCCTACGTCGACCGCCACCATCGCGTGCGCATGATGTTCCTCGGCCACCCGCTGCTCGAGGACCCCACGCCTGAGGCCGTGGGCAACTACGCAGCCATCATCCCCGATTACAACGAGGAAATATGCCTGAAAATCATGGCGTTCCTCGAGGACATCGGCTATGAAGGCGTCGCCAACTTCGATATGAAATACGACGATCGGGACCAGACTTACAAGCTGTTCGAAATCAACCTGCGGCAAGGCCGTTCCAGCTATTTCGTGACTTTGAACGGCTACAACCTCGCCCGCTACTTCGTCGAGGATTTGGTGGAAGACACCGCGTTTAACGGTAAGACCGTCATCGGTCGCGGCGACAAGCTTTGGATGGAGATTCCGCGCTCGATCTTCCGCGATTACGTGGTAGATGGCGAGGACAAGCGGCGCGGCATGAAGATGATCGCGGACGGCGATTGGGGCACGACGCTGGAATATCGCAAGGATATGAACCCGATGCGCTGGCTGTTGATCCGGCACGCGTTCTCGATCTATAAAAAGCGTTACGCAGAGTATTTCAAGCAGAAGGCGGATCTTAAGTGAAACGACCGTTTTTCGCCGTCATTGGCGGCATGGGAACTTTGGCGACCGAATCGTATATCCGGCTCATCGACAAGATGAGCGATGCCACCACCGATCAGGATTTTCTTGATTACGTGGTCTTCAATGAC
The DNA here is from genome assembly GCF_029395495.1 of Bifidobacterium sp. ESL0769. Taxonomy (NCBI): domain Bacteria; kingdom Bacillati; phylum Actinomycetota; class Actinomycetes; order Bifidobacteriales; family Bifidobacteriaceae; genus Bifidobacterium; species Bifidobacterium sp. ESL0769. Next base: position 1,607,456 of record NZ_CP113918.1, read on the forward strand.
GCTTCCGTGCCCGATCGGACGGCGTTCATGCTGGGCGACAGCTCCGACGACCCCTTCCCCGTCATCGCCGATGACATTGCCAAGGCCACGGCCATCGGCGCCAGCTTCATTACGATTCCCTGCAACACCGCGCATTTCATGCTGCCGCGTTTCCAAGAGCTCACCAACGTGCCGATTCTCAATATGCTGACCGGTGCCGTGGAACGCATGAAGGCGACTCTGCCCGTCGCAACGCATCCGCGCGTAGGATTCATGGGCACTGAGGGCTCCCGTCATTCCGGCCTGTATCAGCGTGAGATCGAAGCCGCCGGATATACGTTCATCGAGCCTGACGACAAACTGCAGAAGCGCATCGATTCGCTCATCTACGACGATGTGAAAAGCGGCGGGCCGCTTGATTTGGGGCGCTATCGCACCGTCATCGACACGTTCCTAGACAAATCCCCGTCGGCTCGCTATCGTTGCGATATCGTGGTCCTAGGCTGCACCGAGCTCTCGGTCCTAAACGAGGCTTTCCCGCTTCCCGACCTGCCCATCATCGACGCCCAGACCATTCTCGCCGAAGATACCGTGGCTCGCGCGAAGGCGTTGCGAAACTAAATTTTGCTATTTCGATGTTGGTTGCGGATAATCCTGCCTCCAACGTGACTTTATCTACTTAAGTAGTGGGGTCTTGGGATATGCGATGTTAGACCGTAAAGACTTGGCCTGTAAAATCCCGGATTTTACTTTCGCGCTCGATATATCGCGCTCACTTCGCTTACGGACAATCCACCGGATTGTCCGCTTAACAGCTCAGCCCAGAGCGTGTCGAACATTGTATATCCCAAGGCTCCACGGTACCCAAAACTAAAGTACTTTTACTATTCGTGCCCGAGCTTCTGACTCACGACCGCAGTGACGCCGTCGGAACGCATCGTGACGCCGTAGAGAGCATCGGCGATGGCCATCGTGCGCTGCTGGTGGGTGATGATGATGAGTTGGGCATGCTTGCGCAGGTCGTTGAATGCGTTGATCAGGCGAGTCAGGTTGATGTCGTCAAGTGCGGCCTCGACCTCGTCCATGACGTAGAACGGGCTCGGGCGCGCGGTGAAGATGGCGAAGAGCAATGCCAACGCCGTGAGACTGCGTTCGCCACCGGAGAGCAAGCTGAGTTGCTTGACGCGCTTGCCTGCAGGGCTGGCCTCAACGATGACACCAGTGGTGAGCAAATCGTCAGGGTTTTCCAAACGCAGACGGCCCTTGCCACCTGGGAACAGTGTCGCGAAGACCTTTTCAAACGCTGCCGCCGTGTCATCGAAAGCGTTCTTGAACACCTCAATCATCGTGTGGTCAAGATCCTTGATGAGCTTCAGCAAATCGTCTCGGCTCTTGGCGACATCGTTGCGCTGGTCGTTCAGGTACTGGTTGCGCGTCTCGAGCGCGTCGAATTCCTCGGCCGCCAGCGGGTTGATCTTGCCCAGCGCTTTCAGGTCGCGTTCGGCCTTGTGCAAACGCTTCTCCTGCTCGGCGCGCACGTACGGCACCATCTGATAGTGACCGGCGTCGATTGGCGAGTCTTGCTCCGAGACATACTGTTCATGAGCTTCTGACGCGTCCTCGTCTGAATCGTGCTGATCATCGACTTCAGACGCATCTTCGGCTAAATGGTAACGGCCATCAGACTTCGATGCGTCTTCGCCTGAACTGTTTAGACCATCGGGCTCAGACGTATTCTCTGCACTGTCGTCTTGGATGTTCCCGCTGTTGCTACTGTCACTTGCAGCTCTTGTGGCTTTAGCCCTTTGAACGGCGGAATCCACAGATACAGCGGAAGCATCAGGACGATTACCAAACGTATTACTTTCGACATTACCGGCAACAGGGGTGTCTGAATCCCCGGCATTTTCCAGCGGAATCGGGTGGCCTTCGTCGTCCAGCACCGGAACCAGCTTGTCGGGGCCGTATTCATCGACCAGCGCCTCGAGATCCATGCCCAACGTATCCGAGACCTTCTGCTCGATCTGGCCATATTGCGCGGCCAAGCGCTCGCGATTCACATCCAACTCGTGTTCACGCTGCTGCAAAGTGGCCACTTTTGGCTCAGCTTCGTCGCGTTGTGCACGCAGTTGTTTCAGCTGGGCGTCATGACTCGAAGCAGCCTTGGAAAGCTCATCGCGTTTGGCGACCACAGTCTTGAGCTCGGCGGCAACCAACGAAGCCATGCCTCGTGCATCGGCGGCAATCTGCCGGTCATGGGCCTGCTGACGTTCGCGCTTTTCATTGAGCGCCTTCATTTTTGTGCGCCTTGCCACGGCCTCACTCGCCTGATCATGCAACAACCCGGCCTGACGGACCAACGAATCAGCCTTGCGATTGGCGTCATTCCAGACAATCTTGGCCGAAACTTCCTGCTCACGTGCCTTGTCAAGCGTGGTCTCGAGCTCGTGGACGCGCTTGTCCAAGTCGTCAAAGTCCTCATTGTCGGTATCGGAATGTTCCGCGGTTTCCAGCGCTTGCGCCAAATCCTCAAGCTTAAGCTGGTGGGTCTGACGGTCATCGTCAGTCTGCTTGATTTTCTCGTCAAGGCCGTTCAATTGCCGAGTCAGTTGCTTGACCCGTTCCTCGACATTCTTGAGGTTCTTGCGGGCCTGGTCGGCTTTCACCTTGGCCTGGATACGCTGTTGCGATTGCCTATCGACCTCAAGACGGGCCTTGTCTCGCGCCTCCGTTGCCGCTTCAATCTTTGGTTGTATAGCATCCGCTTCAGCTTGAAGTTTCTTCGCCTCTGCCATGGCTTTGTCACGACGTGCAGCCAATGACAAATCACTCTGCGAGCGCGACGAACCGCCGATGGCGCCCACAGCATTGACCACTTCGCCGGATTTGGTGACGGCCTGGCTGAACCGCTTGCCCTCCACGGCTTCCAGCGCGGTGTCCATATCGGGCACGGCAGCAACGTCATCGAGCAACAGACGAACGGCACGAACGACGTTTTCGGCGAAATCAGCGTCTTTAGCGGAATCATTGGCACTTACCAAAGTCGAAGCACAGCGAACCGGATATTGGCTGTCTTTCCCGTTAGTATTTCCGGTTTCAGCGTCATTAACAGCTCCGTCTTCAAGCGGATGCAATACAACAGCCTGCCCCAGCTTTCCTTCACTGGCCCGACGCAAGGCCTCAACCATATTGGATTTGCCAGGCACAACGATGGCACTGGCAAACTGGTCGAGCGCATGGGCGATGGCTTCTTCCCAGCCGTCCTCAACGTGAATGAAGTCGGCAAGCCTGCCCAATGCCGCCACAGCATCGTCCTGCTCCAGCTCGCCGGAAGCGTTGCGGCTTTCCAACGTCTCGTTCAGTGCGTCGGCCTTGGCCTTGAGTGCCGTTACTTTGGCTGTTGTGGCACGCAATTGCTCCTGCAAAGCGTCAAGCTCTTCCTGACGCTGCTGCATCGCGGTTTTCGCCGCTTCGAGCTCAGCGGCGCTGTCTTCCTCACCAGCGTTCTGCGTTTCCGCTTCGAAAGCGTCACGTTGGGCAGTGGCATCATCACGCTGTTTGGCGATGGATTCACGTTGCCCGTTGAAATCCTTGGAACGGCTTTGCGCCAGTTCAATGGCCGATTCCTCGCGGGTCTTGAGCTGTCGCAGATTGGCCACCTTCGAAGTGTGCTCCTGCGCAGCCTTGCGCAGTTCCGTCAAGGTCTGGCGGGCTGCCGCTAGCTGTTTTTCATTGCCGGCGCGAGATTCCGTCGCTTTGTCATACGCGATGCGCATGTCGGAAACGTTCTTTTTCTGCGCTTCGGCCTGCCCATCCAATTCCTTGGCACGGGACTCGAGAATGTCCGGGGCCTCGCCGAAGTTCGTAATCATCTGACCGGCAAGGGAACGCGCACGTTCATCGGCCAAAGAAGCCAGCGAACGGAACCGTTCCTCGATGCTCGAAAGCTCGTGCCATGTCTCGTTGATTTTCTCCATGGCCGGGCTGGACTCGGAACTCAGCGCCTCAACTTGCTCGATATGCACCTTGACTTTCGCCAGATCACGTTGCGCGGTTTCCAGTTCTCGACGCACATCGCCCAAGTCGTTACGTAGTTTCGCACGACTTTCCATGGATTTTTGGGCATCCTCGGCGAAAATCCTCGACTGTGCGTCACGTAAGGAAATCTGAATGCTCGCGGCCCTTCGCGAAATCTTGGCCTGACGTCCGAGCGGCCCCAGCTGCCGACGAATCTCATGGAGCAAATCGTCGGTGCGTGCAAGGTTCGCCTCAGTGTTCTTAAGCTTGCGTATCGCTCGTTCCTTGCGCTTGCGGTGCTTTAAAATGCCCGCGGCCTCTTCGATGAAGGCGCGGTGACCGGCAGGGTCGGCCTTCAGAATCTCGTCAAGTCTGCCCTGACCGACGATGACATGCATCTGCTGGCCCAAGCCCGTGTCGCTCAACAACTCCTGAATGTCGAGCAAACGGCAGGGCGAACCGTTGATGGCGTATTCGGAGCCACCGTTGCGGTAGATGGTGCGGCTGATGGTGACTTCGGTGTAGTCGATATCGAGCGTACCGTCTGTATTGTCGATGGTAAGGCTGACTTGCGCGCGTCCCAGCAGCGGACGCGAAGAGGTGCCGGCGAAAATCACGTCTTCCATCGAGGTGCCACGCAGGTTCTTGGCGCCCTGCTCCCCCATCACCCACGTCAACGCGTCGACGATATTGGATTTGCCGGAACCGTTCGGCCCGACCACAGCCGTAATGCCCGGCTCAAAGCGCAGAGTGGTCGCAGAGGCAAAGGATTTGAATCCCTTGAGCGTCAGTTCCTTCAGATACATGGATGATGCTTCCTCTGCTATTTCTGCTTACCCTTAACATCTTGTTGTGATGCTTTTGCCGTCTTTAGATATCATACCGTCTAGGGCAACCCAACAAATCAGCCGTTAATGCCACGACTGCGACGAAAAGCACGAAAATCGACCCAAAAACGTGCTTTTCTCACTGACTGACGATCTAACTGCGGCGAAAAGCACCTTTTTGGGGTTAAAAAGGCGCTTTTCTCACGGGTTAGAATTACTTGCCGGCGTTGCCACCGTCACCATTGCCATTACCACTGTCGCTGCCATTGGCATGATGACGAAGCTGCTCGGCGGTGTTGCCGGGCTCGGGCTCGCCTTCGAACGGGACCTGCTTGACTCCGAAATCGCCGAACGCGTCGCCGAAGACCTCGGAGACGATATCCTCGTCCTCGTTCTTGGAATTTTCGGTTCCGGAATCGTCCTTATCGTTGCCATTCTTGCCATCAGCAGCCTTGCCAGACACACGCTGAGACTTGGGCAGCGCAAGCTCCGGGTTCTTCTTTTCCATCAGCAGCGTGCGGGCATCACCGGCGGTGACGAAGCTGCCGCAGATGAGCACGCCGTGGCCGTAACCAACACCGAGCTCGTCATCGGCATCCACCATGTTGACGGCCTCCTGGATGGCGTCGGGAAGGTTGTCGATGCGGGTGACGCGGTCGCGGCCGAAGACGCCGACGGCAATCTTCTCTAGCTCTTCAGCGGGCATCACGCGATCTCGCCACGAGTTTTCGGTGACGATGATATGGCTCAGAATCGGCTCGAGAGTGCCGAGATATTCCTCGACCTGTTTGTCTTTCATCATGGCGACCACGCCGACCAGCTGCTCGAAGCTGTAGTTTTCCTCGAGCGCCGCACGCAGCGATTCGGCGGCGTTGACGTTGTGTCCACCGTCGACGATGATGGTCGGCGAGGTGCGCACCTGCTCGATGCGCCCGGGAATCTTGACCCCGCCCAGCGCTTCCGCCACCACGTCCTGCGTGAGCTGTCCGTTGACCGGCATGACGACCTCAGCCGCTGCAAGCGCCGCCAAGGCGTTATGAGCCTGATGTTCGCCAAACTTGGCAACCGGGATGTCCTCGTAGGTGCCATTCGGCGTGCGGAACGTGACCAGCTGGCCGCCGACCGCAGGCTGACGCGAGACGACCTCCATCTCCTCGCCATCGCGGATCAGCGTGGCGTGCTCGGCCACAGCCGCCTGCTCCAGAATCGGCATGACTTCGGCCTCGTGCGGCTGCGCGCCGATGATGGCGGTGGATTCGTGCTTGATAATCCCGGCTTTCTCGGTGGCTATCTTCTCGACCGTGTCCCCCAGCCATTGCATGTGGTCCATATCGACCGGCCCGATGACCGCGGCATCGCCGTTGAGTGCGTTGGTGGCATCCCATTTGCCGCCCATGCCGACCTCGAAAATGGCCACGTCAACAGGTGCGTCAGCAAACTTCCAAACAGCCATCGCCGTCAGAATTTCGAAATAGCTCATCGGCGCCTTGCCGTCGGCCTCCATCTTGTGGTCGACCAAAGCTACAAAATCCTTAATCTGCATCCAGGTATCGATGAAATCGTCATCGGAAAGCTGCTGGCCGTCAACAGCGATGCGCTCGTTAATTTTCTGAAGGTGCGGCGAAGTGTACAGCCCAGTACGCATGCCATAGGCTCGGCAGATGGCCTCGGCCATGCGGGCGGTGGAACCCTTGCCGTTGGTGCCGGTGATATGAATGATGCGGAACGTGTCTTCCGGGTGCCCTAAGAGGTCAAGCATCAGGTCCATGACCTCGAGGTCGTGGCCCAGTTCCTCGTGGGTGGTGCGTCGGCTCATGATCTCGCGCTCGACCTCGCGAATACTGACCCCGTTGGTTTTCGGATGCTCGAATGACATAAGACCTCGTTTTGGCTTGATTCCCTTGAAAAATAGACATAACCATTCTATGAAACGGCCTCGAAAGCGCTAAGCCGAACGGCGAATGACACGTCTGTGAAATCCTGCCACCGATGACGCATTCCATGCTCCGACATTTCCTTGCGGCCCGACCGCACGGGTTATTAGAATGGCAAGCGAGATTTCACCAATTAGGAGAACACGTATGAGCGAAGTCATTACGCCGAAAGACAAGGAATACGAGGCACAGGAAATGGCAGAAGCGCCGGGAGCGGACCAACCGATGGAAGACAGGACCAACAATCGCACGTTGCGGCCCACCACGTCGAAGAAATTCGCGGAATTCATGAAGACCGGTTGGGATAACCAAGAACCGCAAATCGAGCCGCTGGAGTCCAGCAAGTTCATTCCCGCACGTCTCGAGGCGCTAGGCAAGCGCTTCCCCGGTGAACGTATCGTCATTCCGGCCGGCACGCCGAAAGTGCGCAACAACGATGACGACTATGCCTTCCGCCCCAACACCGAATTCTCCTATTACACCGGACTTGGACAGGATTATGAAGCCGGAGCGGTGCTCGTGCTGAACCCGGTCGATCCGGAAAGCGACGAGGCCAAGGCCGGCAAGACGCATACGCCGGAACTATTCGTGGCTCCCCGCGCCGACAACAGCACCGAAGCCTATTACGTCGACGCCCATTACGGCGAGTATTGGGTCGGCCCGCGTGCAGGCTTGAAAGAACTTAACGCGATGACCGGCATCGCCACTCACGATATCGCCCAACTGCCGGATGCTTTGGGCAAGGATGTCGGTGCGGAAGCCGGTGCTGTACAGATGCGCGTGGTTCGTTTGGCCGATCCGCAAGTGACAGCCGAGATCGAGAACGTGCGCGAAGCCAACGGTTTCCCCGACCCGGCCGCCAACGAAAAGGCAGATGATGAACTGCAGGAATTCGCTTCGACCGCACGCATGGTCAAGGACTCTTACGAGGTCGGCGAGATCCGCAAGGCCGTCGCCGCCACCAAGGACGGTTTCGACCGCATCCTGACCCGTCTACCCGAAGCCGTCGGCAAGCCGCGCAGCGAGCGCATGCTTGAGGGCGAATTCAACGCCGTTTCGCGCGAAGAAGGCAACACCGTCGGTTACGACACCATCGTCGCTTCCGGCGAGCACGCACCGATTCTGCACTGGATGCGCAACACCGGCGTCGTCGGCCACGGCGAGATGCTGCTGATTGACGCCGGCATCGAGGTCGATAGCCTCTACACCGCCGACATCACCCGCACTTTCCCGGTGGACGGCAAGTTTACGCCGCTGCAGAAGAAGATCTATCAAGCGGTGCTCGATTCACAGCAGGCCGGTTTTGAGGCTGCTAAGCCCGGCGCCACCTACTCTGACATCCATCACGCCTGCATGCGCGTCATCGCACAGAAACTACACGACTGGGGCATCCTGAAGGTCGATGTGGAGGAATCGCTCTCCCCCGAAGGCCAGCAGCATCGCCGTTGGCTCGCTTGCGGCGTCGCCCACCATCTCGGCCTCGACGTGCACGACTGCGCGCAGGCCCGCTATGAGTCCTATCAGGGCGCGAAGATCACGCCGGGCATGGTCTTCACCATCGAACCGGGCCTCTACTTCGCCAAGAACGATCTGCTGATTCCGCCGGAGATGCGCGGCATCGGCGTGCGTATCGAAGACGACGTGCTGATGACCGAAAACGGCCCGGAATGGATTTCCAAGGACATTCCTAAGCAGATCGATGACGTAGAAGAGTGGATGGCGCAGCGCGCGGCCGCCAGGAAGTAATAAAGGAATATTCATGACCACACCATCGTTCATTTTACAGCTGCGCAAGAAAATCGGGCACGATTTGCTCTGGCTCAATGGGGTCACCGGGCTTGTGGAGGATTCGCAGGGTCGGATTCTGCTGGGGCAGCGAGCAGATACCGGCGAATGGGCGATGGTGTATGGCATCAACGAGCCTGGCGAACAACCTGCCGATACCGTCGTGCGTGAAATCAAGGAGGAAACCGGCGTCGATGCCGAAGTCACCGACTTGGTCGCCGTCGTTTCGTCGTCGGACATCATCACTTACGAAAACGGCGACCGCACACAATATATGGACCATTCCTTCCTGTGCCGTCTCAAGCTGGGCGGCAACGCCGACCCATTCGTCGGCGACGACGAAAGCCTCAAAGTCGGCTGGTTCTCGCGTGACAATCTTCCCCATCCACTTGCGAAAAGCACCGTCGAGCGCCTCAAAATTTTCGACGAATACCAGCGCAACAAGACCAGAGGCGATGCCCACGCCTTGTTCGTCACCGACGGGCACCTTCACTGATTCGAAAGACAATTGTGCCTCCGATCAGAACAATCGGAGGCACAATATCTGTACGGCGTTAAACAACGACCAGCTAAAAATCTAGCGCAAATCAATCTCCTTTGTAATCGGATTTGCCTTTTCTTATTAACCTCGTTAATATATGAAGGCAGTTCATCAATGTGTAATCGCTATAAAAGGCGGTTGCAGATGCAAATTGGCCCGAGGAGGTGTCAGATGCGTGACAACAGCGAATCCTCAACGCCTCTTGCTGCAGCACAGACCTTCTCCATCGACCACTTGGCGCCTTCGACGCCCGATTTTTCCGATGATTTGGCGCACGCCTCTGCTCCGCAATCCGTTGTTTCCGAACGCAACCGTTCACGGACTTTATGGCATCTCTACCACTATGGCGTCTCCTCGCGAGCGCAAATTGCCAAGGCGCTGGGACTGACACCCGCCGCCATCACGAAAATTACCGCACGTCTGATTGAGGCCGGCATTGTCGCCGAAACTGGCGATATGAAAGGCAGCAAACGCCGCAGGTCCATCGGATTAAAAATCGATACCGAACGATTTCATTTCATCGGTGTCAAATTCGCGCGCAGCTTGGTGCAAATCGGCGTCTTCGACTTGAACGGCGAGCGCCTGAGCCTCACGGACATGCCACGAGTCAGCGACGATACCATCGACGCAGCCATCGCTTCCACACACAAAACCATCGATTCCCTGCTCGAAACCGACCACGATATCGTCGCCATCGGCATGGCTGTGCCCGGCCCATACTTGCATGGCACCGGTTACGCCGCGCTGGTTTCCAGCATGCCGCATTGGCGTAATATCAACTTCCAAAAGGAATTCGGGCAAGACTGCCCTGTTCCCGTTTTCATCGAACAAGACGCTCGTGCCGGCGCTTTGGCACAGCGGCTGTTCGGTGGACTTGACGACGCCGGGAGTCTGGCGTACTTTCTGCTCGGCGAAGGCGTCGGCCTCGGGGTCATCGAAAACGGCAGGCTCATCTACGGCAATCTGGGTGCTTCCACGGAACTCGGGCATGTCTCCATTGACGCGGTCAACGGCAGGAAGTGCGAATGCGGCAATGTGGGATGCTTGGAATGTTATTGCTCCGCAGGCGCGATTCACCAGCAAATCGACAAGCTTGGCATCATCCAAGGCTCTGCGACAATGACGCATATCGAAGCATGCCAAGCGTTGTTTGCACTCGCCGAGCAGCAAAACGCCAATGCTGGACGCGTCGATGAGGCCCGTCGCCTGGTCGCCGACATCGGCCGTTACGTGGGCTACGGATGCGTCACCATCTGCAACGCCTTCAACCCCCGTCGTATCGTTTTGGGCGATATCGGAGCGCTTGGCGGGCAACAGCTGCTCGACGCGGCGCAGGCCATGGTCAATGAACGAGTCATCTCCGAAATCGCGCAATCCACCGAAATCACCCTTTCCAGCCTTCCCACCGACGCGGCCGTGCTCGGCGCCGCCGCCACGGCCATCACCCAGTTTTTGGATCGTCCCTCCTATTTCCGCGCCGCTCACCCGCCCGGAAATACTGAATGAACGAGACAAAATGCAACGCAATAGAACCGGCTCCGCAGCGACTGCCTGACTCAAGACGGATAGCTGAATAAAAATTGAAAAACCATAACTTAAAAATTGTTATAAAAGATGTAAGAAAGGATCATATTATGACCAAGCCAATCGTTGTATCTCTAGGAGAACTGCTCTGGGATATGCTCCCGACCGGCAAGCGCGCAGGCGGAGCCCCCGTCAATTTCGCCTATCACGCCGCGATGAACGGCGCGGAAGGCCACGCCATCAGCGCCGTCGGCGAAGACCCGTTGGGCGATGAACTCGTCGAAGCCATCAAGAAGTCCGGCGTCGAGTCCATCGTGCAGCGCAACGCATGGCCCACCTCCACCGTCGAGGTCGCACTCAAGAACGGCATCCCGGAATATACCATTATCAAAGGCGTGGCTTGGGACCACATCCTCTACACCCGCGAGCTGATCAACATGGTGCAGAAAGCCGACGCGATCTGCTACGGTACGCTCGCACTGCGCAGCCAGGAATCCCACGACACCATCGTCGAGCTCTTAAAGCACGCCAAGCCCACCGCCATGAAGTTCTTCGACATCAACATTCGCGGCGACCACTACTCCAAGGAACTGATCGAAGAACTGCTCGGCTATGCCACCGTCTTCAAGATCAACGACGCCGAACTCCTGCTGCTGCGCGACATGTTCGACATCCGCGGCACCTCCGACGAGGCGGCATGCAACTGGTTCATGGAAAAATACAACCTGAACTACGTCATCCTGACCGGAGGCTCGACCTTCAGCACCATCATCGCCAAGGACGGTGAATCCTCCACACTCGACACCCCACGCGTCGACGTGGTCGACACCGTAGGCGCCGGTGATTCCTTCTCCGGCACGTTCACCGCCAAGATTCTCACCGGCTCGTCGCTACAGGAAGCGCACCGCGCCGCCGTCAACACCGCCGCCTTCGTCTGCACGCAGAACGGCGCTTGGCCCGAGTATCCGGAAAACATTCCCGACTATCTGGCCGAAGCCGAGAAATAAGTGCAAAACCGGTAAGTAATCGACATACTAATTGGTATAAAAGCCGGCATTGCAGGAATCGGTTTCTGCGGTGCCGGTTTTTCGTGTTTTAGTTCGTGCACATCGATAATCGGATATCCGAACGAAGGGAAGAATCGCCGATGATTGCCAAAGCAAAGAAGAAACCACCTGAATCGGTTACGGATTTTATTCAGCGCATCCACGCGTTATGCGGCGACGAACACGCCTTATGGTCACAGACATTTGATAAGGCCTACGTGAGTACCCTGACCTCTGCCTTGAGGCTCGAAGATGATGGCACTACGTTTGCGCTTACCGGTGACATCCCTGCCATGTGGCTACGGGATTCGACAGCACAGGTTCGACCTTATCTACCGATAGCCGCCAATGACCCTGAAATGGCAAGAATAATTGGAGGTCTTTCCCGTCGACAGTTCTTCTATATCACCATCGATCCCTATGCCAACGCCTTCAATGAATTCCCGAACGGAGCATCGGGCAACCGCGATGACCAGACAGACAGCGATAGCCCATGGATTTGGGAACGTAAGTATGAAGTGGATTCGTTGTGCTATCCGGTTCAACTCGCCTGGCTGCTTTATCGCAATACAGGCTACACCGCCCATTTCGACGACGTCTTCATCAAAGGCATCGATTCCATACTCAAAGTTTTCAGCGTGGAACAGGATCATGGAAGTTCACCATATTTCTTTTTCAGGGACACCGATCTGGTCACCGACACCCTAACCAATGGGAAAGGTACTCCAGTAGCCAGAACCGGCATGACCTGGTCAGGATTTCGCCCGAGCGACGACACCTGCACCTACCACTATCTGGTACCTGCCAACATGTTCGCCTACGTAATTCTCGGTTATATCGTTCGTCTCTTCGATGACAGCAATCCGAATCTTCCTGCAAAATTGAACAAACCCGATATCGTGCAACGCGCAAGGAAACTACGAGACGAAATCGGCAAGGGTATACGCGAATTCGGCAGAACACGAAACCAGGACGGAGAAACCGTTTACGCTTACGAAACCGATGGGCTCGGCCACGCCACGCTGATGGACGACGCCAACATCCCCAATCTGCTTGCGGCACCATATCTGGGTTTCTGCGACGAGAACGACCCGACCTACCAAACGACCAGACGCACGCTTCTGAGCGACGAAAACCCATACTATTATTCCGGCCGTTATGCCTCCGGAATTGGTTCTTCCCACACCAAGCCGAATCGTGTCTGGCCCATCGCGCTATCGGTACAGGGACTTACCAGCGACAATAAGAACGAAAAGGCACGCCTGCTCGATACACTGGCCACCACCACCAACGGCACACATCTGATGCACGAAAGCTTCGACGTCAACGATCCGAGCCTATACACGAGGCCATGGTTCAGCTGGTCCAACATGATGTTCTGCGAGCTGGTCATGGATTACTTCGATATCAAAGTGCTGCACTGATGAACGATATAATGCGTTCAGACAAAAATACCCGTCTTCTGACATATCGGCAAGCTGAATCCATACCGATAACAGAGGCACAACTCAACGGTCAAGTAGGTATTGTCAACATTACAGCGATATTTGAAGTGGATGGCCGAAAGGTCGATGTCAGGCCAACCGGCATACAGAGCAGATGAAAGGAATACCATGACGAATCCGAAATACGAGCTGGGCACCGTGGCCAACCGTACGTTTATGGCCAACGAAACTTACGAACTGCTGAACTTCGGCAAGGGCTTTCCCGTACCACAAGGAGGTTCAGGATGGCTTGACGACGAAGGCCGCATCGATCCGTCGCACGGCGTACAGACCTGGATCACCGGACGCATGACGCATGTCTACTCCATCGCCGCAATGCTGGGCTATCCCGGGGCCGTTGCGCTGGTGGACGCCGGACTTAAGGGCTTGACCGGCATCCTGCACGACGACGAGAATGGCGGCTGGTATCCCTCAATCCAGGCTAACGGCACACCCGAAGAAGGCAAGACCTGCTATCCGCACGCTTTTGTCATCCTATCGGCGTCCTCGGCCCTGCTTGCGGGACGTCCCGGCGCGAAGGAACTACTAGACGAAGTCCTCAAAATCTACGACGAATATTTCTGGGATGACGAAGCAGGACTCGTCGTAGACACTTGGGATTCCACGTTCAGCAAGCTCGACGACTACCGTGGCGTCAACGCCAACATGCACACCACCGAGGCCTTCCTCGCCGTCGCCGACGCCACCGGCGACAACAAGTACCGTGTGCGCGCCGGCCGCATCATCGACCACGTCGTGGGTTGGGCGGAGAACAACCACTGGCGTATCCCGGAACATTTCGGCCCTGATTGGTCGATCAACCTCGAATACAACACCGACAAGAAGGACGACCAGTTCAAGCCTTACGGCGCCACCCCGGGCCACGGCATCGAATGGGCGCGTCTGATTACGCAGTGGGCGCTGAGCTCCTTTGCCAACCGCGCCGGAGCCAAACCGTATATCGATGCCGCCGAACACCTATTCAACCAAGCAGTCGCTGACGGTTGGAACCGAAACGGCACGGTTGGCATGGCCTACACCGTCGATTGGAACGGCGAACCGGTGGTCACCGACCGCATGCATTGGACGCTGGCCGAGTCGCTCAACACCTCTTCAACGCTTTACAAGGTCACTGACAAGGAAGAATATCTCGATTGGTATGCGACCTTCGCCCAGTATGTCGACGAACATCTGATCGACCACGAAAAGGGCAGCTGGTTCCACCAACTCGACCAGAGCAACCACGTCATCGGCACGGTATGGCCGGGCAAATCCGACGTCTATCATGCCTTCCAGTCCACGCTGGTGCCTTTCCTCGACCCGTCAGTCTCGATCGCCACGGCAGTGAAGAACGCAAAGTAAGGCGACTAAGGCCATAAAACGTCAGACGAGCATGCAGCACGGCGCAATCGCTGCTACCGATGCTGTGTGCCCGTCTTTTATACATGCGGAAACCACAGCATTATGCTTACGGAGCATGCCGTAACAAGCGTCCATATGATGTATTATTCTAAAGTATTCCGGCACAAACCGGGCTTGATAATTTGATAATTCAAAATTTGGGGATGATCGGTTTCGACGGTGACCTGTTCGTCGCAGGGAAGCGTGCCGAGAATGTGGAGTCCACTCGAGATGACCTCCACGAAACAACAAGTGCTAAATCTAATCGCACTGAGTTCGCTCTCGCTGCCTGAGCTTCGCGCCAGGATTAACCAGTGAGCAGCTGCTCCGTCCACTCCTTCTCGTCTTCGGGAGGATGTTGGGCGTCATTAGAGGACTTGCTTGAGCCATTGAACCACAGGGTGACTCAGGGACTTTAACTGTAGATATGCTCGCCATCCATTGTCCGCGACACGGATGGGGGCAGAAAAACCGCCAAAAGGCCAGCGGACTACGCACGTAGAAGACTGAGGGTTCGGTTACCGGACCGGGGTTCAATTCCCCGCATCTCCACTCACACAACGCCGCCAGGGTTCGCCTTGGCGGCGTTTTTGTTTGGTGTTGTAAGCAATTCCCATTAAAGAGAAACTCAGCAAAGCGGTTTAAAACAAACCTAAAGCTATTAGACAAATGCGATGGCTGAATTGCGTTTTAGGTTATGAGAATATACGATTCATTCTGTTTGTCAGTCAAATGTCTTTATCAGCCAAAATTATCATGTGCTGTTTGACATCACACATTTTATATTATTGTCTTTTAAAAACAGTTCAGATAAAATGGGAAGCTCAAATCATAGCGCTCCGACAGAGGATGGTCAATCATTTCTTCAACCCGCTCCTTCCAGTTGATTTTGACAGTACCTATTGGACAAAAAGTAGCAATTTCCCTTCCTATAGATGTTAGAGGATGGAAAGAAACGAACCCCGCCAAAGCCGAATATTCGTTGTCAATATGAATCTTCTTACCTTTGGCAACAAGAATATCCCTGCCATCGCGAGGTATCTTACAATTCTCGTGAATCGACGACGCAGTTACGCCCATTTCCTCAAGTCGAACCAGCAACTCACGAGAGAACACCTCAGAATCTTGGGGTTCCACAAAACAAATATGCTCTTCATCCTCTGGAATTGCCTCGAGAACAAAACTATAAGAAAAGAAAAGCATTAGCACATCGGCGTCTCCTCTTGAAAGAGAATCAATCACATCAAGAGTGCGTTTCGACAACAATCCCGGACTTTTCAATTCACCGTTCAGGATCTTAGACATCAACAATTGTTTCTCATCGTCATTAGTTCGTTTTGCTATCTCTCTGAATTTCTCTAACCAATCCAACTCCACATCATCCGGATTATGCCAGTTTTCATATCCGTTTGCTATTTGAGTAGCACCATTAAGAATCTTAGCTACATTTTCTTGACCATGAACTGATTCCAAATACCCGCACCAAAGCACGTTCTTCATTCCCTCAGGCATATCAGTCGCATAAAGCTCTTTGTAAGCTTTTCGTTCTGCCTTCAAATCACGTCTTCCCACATGTGCAGGATCACCAATTCCTAAAAGATGCGACAACCGCACAAATGCTTTTGACAAGTAATTGATGCCTTTGCTTGTACTCTCTATAGCTTGTCCAACAGCTTTCGCCTGTCCCCCCAGGTGACAACGTTTCACTCATACGCTAAATCATATTCTTTACAAAAAGAAAATCCAAAACTTCAACTATGGATAAATCCGATTATCGAATATGCAATTGCTTTTCAAATAATCAACATAAATTGAAACCTCAGCCAAAACTTTCCAATACTCTAGCAATTAGTCTCACGACCATTTTCCAAGAGCCTTGAGTGGTACACTTCATTCCAAAATCCTTAAAGCTTCCAGCAGCGGGAAATGTTAATCCAGTGTTATAGGTTCGAAAAGATAAGGCTTATCCTCAAATGATTCTGGCTTAAATTTGAGCATCCAAATATGATATTCGGGAAGTTCTTGATCCTGACCCATGTCTTTAAACCCGTATGACGAGAATAAAGAGACACTTGCGGCATTACCAGGATTTATTTGAGTAACAACCTTGGGAGTGCGATTATTATTTGCTGCGTCATCTTTCAGACAATGCAGTGTCTGATCCAGCATCAGATACCCGACGCCCTTGCCTCTTACAATGTTGTTCCGGGCTATAAACGAAATGGCATACATGCCTTCCGTCTTTTCAGTAGTCTCACGAACGACACCGAATTCAGAGAACGCGTAAATAGTACTTTCTCCTTCGACTTTCAGCACCATACGGTCAATACTGTCGTCCTTTTTCAAGTGCCGGACATTCAAGTCCCGTATATACCGTTGCACGTCCATTTCCCACTCTGGAGAATTAGACGTGCAACATTGAAAACCACGAAGTGCCCTCTGATCGTCAGAAGAACACTCATGACCACTGAGCATGAGGATTTTCATCGTGCCAAAGGCTTGTCTTTTTTGTCCTGTACGCCGAGCTGTCGTGCCGCTTTGCTCAGCGAAGACCATTTGGCATCAACCATGTCACGCGGTTTTCCATCAGTCGGCGGCGTATAAACTTTCATACGTCTTGCAACGGTTACTGTCTTTGCCATTATCATTTCGCCTCCGCTTTCTGTAAACAGTTATATATATTATTCTCAATAGTCTTCATATCGTATCACGAAGATAGTGAAATAACTTGATTTTCAATTTTTGACACGACTATTTAGCTTCTTTCACCCAACCTAGAAGCCGTTATCTTTTATAACAGGGCATGCAAACATCGTTTGAAAATTCTCAAAAAGAGAACATATGAATAAAATGAGACAAATCTTATTTATGTTAATGAGTTAGATCCTAAAAACACATTGACAACGATATAAAATTACTTCTCCTCAAAGACCATCTCAATGTATAAGTTCACCAACCGCATGTAGCTCTAACGGATTGTCCATT
This sequence comes from Bifidobacterium sp. ESL0769, assembly GCF_029395495.1. Taxonomy (NCBI): domain Bacteria; kingdom Bacillati; phylum Actinomycetota; class Actinomycetes; order Bifidobacteriales; family Bifidobacteriaceae; genus Bifidobacterium; species Bifidobacterium sp. ESL0769. The sequence continues at coordinate 1,624,979 of NZ_CP113918.1, forward strand.
CGTAGTCCGGATCGACTCTCAATCTTTCCATGCGCAACAACGGTAACACGATCTTTCATCCACCTAAGCGCTATATTGCGTTGATCGGCATCTACTTTTACCCTGACAATAGATGAACGACCATTATAGTCACATTGAATAAAAATATCTCCAGTAAGATCCCCCTCCGGGAACATCATACCTACTAAAATTCCAGAGATATTATTGGAAGTCGGATGCCTCCAACTTTTAAGTGCTTGTCTTGTATGATCCAAGAAATTAATAACTTCCGACGAACTTTCAAAACTTACACTTTTAGCATTCTTCGGGGCAGAATAGCTTTCACTCCATTTAAACTCTATATCTATATCGGGGCGCTCCGGGGTAGACAAGAAATTGACAGTAGATTGAATAAGCTGGGTACTGACTCCTGCATATACCATATCTGTCAATTGATTGCTATTCGGTTCAGTTGAATGTTGAACTGTATCGTATAGAATCGCCAGTGCACTGTTAAGAGTCCGAGTCATTTTTCTATTATCCGGTTCAACAAAATCCATTCCTGTTTCTAATTTTTCCAGTAGCTCCTCTTCGTCTGTATCTAATTTGGGTGTTCTCAGCTCAACAAAAACAGGAATAATGTACGAACCATGCTCAGTCTGCCCCACTCGAACATCAGTGAGTTCTTCCCTTACACTCTTTGGATAAGATCCATGAATATCAGCCTTTTTCTTATTCGCTGTGACCCCAACATACTTCAATGATTTCGTTGCAAGATTTGCAAGTGCCTGAGCTTCATCTAAAGAAATAGTCGCACCACTTTCATCAGACGAAATAGCACGAAAACGTATTTCGTCATACGATGATACAGATAAAGATAACGCAGTATTTAATTTAGAAGTGGGTATGCCATCGCCCTTAGCAATCCTCTGCAGAATTCCTTCATATTCATAAGACGCTGTCTCAAGTTTAGAGGGAATCCCTACCAAACTTTCATTCTTTTGCCACAATGTGCCAAAATCACCATTCCGCACAGGGTTCCAATTTTTTTCTTTTAAGTAAGCATTAAGCCTATCGACAAGTTTAGTAGTCATGAGTTCACCTCCTTTGATTAGCTTCCGAAATTGTATTTGGATACTTACTCTGTATCAAGTAGGTTTCCCAGCTCCTAACCGCATCTTCATTCAGTCTATTCGTTTTAGGGATATGTACAGTGTCTGGAATATTTTCTAAATCGAGACGTAACCAATATCCTTGCGTCTTTCTTAAAAGGCTACCTTCGTCTGTAATGTCAAACAAATCATCTTCGTCAGGAATGACAACTACCACAAAAATCGGAGGATACTCATTTTCTTTCCATTTTATTTTCCACTGATTTTCAATCGGATATGAGAGGAAGTTCCCATTTGATATCCATTGGGGAACCGTTGTGCATTTCACTTGGACACGCTGCTGAGCAAAAGGATATTCCACATTGATATCTATTGCATTGACATCTTGGCCTTGTTTGTCAGATGAATAACCAGCCGATGAACAAATCAATCGCATATATTGTTCACCGATACTGCCTGTCCTTGCAGTTCCGGTTAAATTTTCCATAATAAATATTTATACTCTTTCCAAAAAAACGAAGCAAATCAACATCAAAAATCTGCCAAACTATCTGAGTATTTTAAAGAGTCGGGTACTTCTCAAAGACAAATCACATTTTTCTAAACCTATTGATATCTACTTAATAGTTCTCTGAGCATCTTTAAAAATCATTAGAGATTAAATAACTTCTTTCCTTTAATTTTTATAAGATTAAATCAATTTCAGACATAAATCCTCTCAGGAAGAGTTGTGAAGAAGTTTAAAAATCAATGTTTTCGGAGAATGCACAAGACTCATCTTCAAATAGTCATCTCGCGCTAGACTGTGAACCATGAGAATCGTTTTGCAGAAAGTCAGTAAAGCCGATATCGACGTCGTCGACGAAATCAGCGGAGAAATCGACACCATATTCGAACCACAGCATATCGGCATCGGATATGTCTTGCTCGTCGGAGTCAGCGACGAGGACGGACAGGAACAGATCGATTGGCTGGCACGGAAAATCAGCAAACTGCGCGTCTTCGAGGACGAGAACGGAAAAATGAATCTTTCGTTGGCCCAGGTCGGTGGCGAAATCCTGTCGGTTTCACAGTTCACGCTGTTCGGCGATGTTCGAAAGGGCAACCGGCCAAGCTTCATCAATGCCGGTGAACCCGAACACGCCAAGCGCATCTGGCTTCAATTCAACGAGGCCCTACGAGCCGAAGGCGTCAACGTGAAAGAGGGCCGTTTCGGCTCGCATATGCGCGTAAGCCTGACCAACGACGGCCCGGTAACTATCCTCTTCGACACCGACGAGCTGATGGCCAAACACTGATTTTCCCAGCGTAAGGCAAAGTCCGAGCAAAATCGGGAGACGCAAAGCAAAACATTGATTTCCTTCGCGTCTTCGTTTTTGCACATCAGCTATGTGCCAGCGTTCACTTATTTGATGATCGGGCGCAGCGGAGCGGAAACGTCGACCTGATGCTTGTCGCCGATCTTGGTGGGGTCGTTGATGATCTTGTCGACCACGGCCTTCTTGAGCTTCATGTCGGAGGCGTCGCCCCAGACGATGACGCGCTGGCCGCCGTTGAGCTCCGTGGTAATCGAATCCTGCGTTTTTGCGGTGACCTTGGTGATGGAGCCGCGCATATTGTGCGGAAGGAGGTTCAGGATCTTCAACGCCTGCTGGACGGAACGGTCGCGAAGGCTCGCCTCCACATTGCCGACTTCGATGACCGGGATGCCCTTGGTGGAAACGTCGCCGACCTTGTTGAGCACGCGGCCATAGCCGTCGACGGCGGTTTCGCTGCCGTCAGGCGTCTTAAGCATGGCAGCCGGCTCTTGCGCGGTGATACTGACTTTCAGCCCTTTAGGATATATTTTCTCGACCTTGGCCATCGAAACACCGGGAATGTCCTTCAGCTCCTGCTCGACGTCCCCGCCCGAAACCAGCAGCAGCGATTTGCCGGCCTGTTTATCAGCGATGGAAACGATTCGGGATTTGCTGACCCACTGATTCTCGCCGGATACGGAAATCTGATGCGGGTCAAGCAGAAAGACCGGCGAAAAGAAGAGCACCCACCCAAGCGCCGCCAAAAGCGCCACGACAGCGAGAGCTGCCAAGACCTTGGTCGCCGTCTTCCACGCGCTGATCCGCCGACGTTCCTTCAGACGCGCATTGAAATCGATGACCTTGGGACGGGCCGCGACGCCCAACGGACTGGAGGTCTGGCTCAAGGTCTCCCCCACCAGATCCTCATTTTTGAGCGCTCTGGCATCGACGAAGCCCCCGGGAGAACTCTTGGTAGGCCCACCGAGTGAGGAAGCCGAACGCGGCGAGCGCGCAGTCTGGGGCTTCGCACCCCGGTCGGCATCGGTCAGCGGCTCATCGATGCCGTATTTCGGTTTGGCGGCTTGGCGGCGATGGAAAAAACCGACGGCTTTTTTATTGCGTGATTTTGGAGAATGAGAGGATCGAACGGTTTGGTTGGACTGGCTTGATTGAACTGTTTTATCGAATCGACCAGAGCGTCCGCTATCCGACGCAGTTTTCGAAACGGCAACCCTGCGGCTGCTGCGACGCGGATTTATCGTCGTGTCATCGCCAGCAGTTGAACCAGAGACCACGGAACGCGCCTGACGCCCGGAACCGCTTTCGGAACCTCTCCTCGACCGGTCAACAGATGTTCGCCCGTTCTCGCCGTAACGAAAATCCGAATTCCCTGATTTTCTACGCTTTCCGGTAGCTACACCGAAATCGTTGACCATCTCTTCGTCGTCAGAAGCCGAAAACCTCCGCGGCGACGAAGCAGTGCCACGGCCATTACGTCCACGACGACGCGAACCGCTTTTGCCCCCGCTTCCGCTGGTTACACGGCGGCCGGCCATCAGCGCGACTCCCCCGCACGCGCTTTGAGCAGACCAAGCATCACATCGTCCATCGTGGTGACATCGCCGGCCCCGACGGTAATCAGCACATCGCCAGGCTTTGCATGGCGAACCAGCGTCTCGGCACCTTCCTTAAGATTCTTCGAAGTGGAAATCCAACCCTCGGCAGGGTTGTGTTCCAGACTGCCTGCAGCGTCCACGACAACCTGCGAAGTGATGTCCGGGAAATCCTCCTGACGTTCGCGCGCTGGGTAGATGGGCGCGATGACGACATCGTCGGCTTTGGCCAACGCCGCGGCGAACCGCTTGATGAAAAACTTCGTACGGCTGAACAGATGCGGCTGGAAAAGCACGCGAATGGTGGAATCCGGGTAACGGCGACGTGCCGCATCGAGCAATGCCACAATCTCGGTGGGATGGTGGGCGTAGTCGTCGACAACAGTGACTCCATCCTCAACGCCGTTGACTTCAAAACGCCGCGACGCACCTTTGAACGTTGCGGCCGTGCGGGCGGCGAGTTCCGGGTCCATACCCAACAACGTCGTGACGATCATTGCTGCGGTCGCGTTGCGGGCGTTGTGAATACCGGGAATCCGCAAAGTGACAGGAATGCTGTGTCCTTCGTCATATCCTGCGAAACCAGCCGGCAGTTCGATGGTGAACCGTTCCGTGCCACCCCCTGCACTTTCCTGTTCCGAAAGGATGCGGACAAGCTGCGGACAGGCGGTTCCGGCAACATCATTTTGTATGACATCTTTACGTGCGTCAGCGCTATGATCCGCGTCATTCATGCCAGCGATTTGAGCGATATCAACGGTTTGCGCTGTGGTATAGCAGATTGTTCTGGCAGCCACTTCGACCGGCAACGCACGTACGATGGCCTGCGCGCCTTTATCATCGACGGACATGACCACATAGCCCTTGGCATGGCTGGCATATTCGACGAACGCCTGCTGGTAGTGTTCGGCATCGCCGTAATGGTCGAGGTGATCGGCTTCGGCGTTGGTAATCAGCGCGAATTGCGGCCGATACTTCTCGAAACTGCCATCGGATTCGTCGGCTTCAGCCACTAGAACGTCGCCGCTACCCGCATGTCCGCCATCGATGGCGACACCGTCTGGCCCTTGGATGGAACCGCCGATGGCATAGCTCGGGTCGGCGAGCTTAACGACTTCCGCGCTGGTTTTTCCACTACCTTCGACACTCACATTGTCGTTCTTACCGGCTCGTACACCAGCGTTGGTATTGCCATCTGCATCAGCCCGCGCCCCGGCATTAACGAGGATATGGGAAATCAGCGAGCTGGTGGTAGTTTTGCCATGAGCGCCCGCGACGCTGACGGCACATTTGCTGGCCATCAGCAGCGCAAGGATGTCGCTACGATGAACGATACGAGCCCCGGCCGCCACAGCAGCAACAATTTCCGGATTATCCGGTTTGATGGCGCTGGAATAGACGACGGTCTGCACACCAGCCACGTTTTCGGCACGCTGGCCGAAATAGACCTTCACGCCCAAAGCAGTCAACCGATCAGTCTTGGAGTTGGCCGCGCGATCGGAACCGGAGACTTCTACGCCTTCTTCATGGAGCATTTCGGCGAGCACGCTCATGCCGGCTCCGCCGATGCCGATAAAATGCGTCCGTCCCAACGATGTCAAGGAATCCGACGGACCGAACGCGGCCTTCGTCGGGTCGAGAATGATGGGTTCAGAGCTGATAGTTGACTGCAAGATACGCTCCTTGGACGCTAAGTTTTTGACGATGCACAAACACCACTGATGCCGTTATACCTGATTTTTATGTCCCAACGAACCCCGAGTCAAAAACCCACGCAGACTACTTGCAATTCAACCACTCGCAAGCCGAAGAAAGTATGACAATCAAGAATATAAAACGGAAACCTTGCAGCGACGAGCTAACGGGCGGAACCAGAATCAGCGAAATCCAAAACCACTCCGGCCATGGTTTGCGCGGCGTCACGGATGCCATAATCGTAGGCCTTGCGGCCCATGGCCTGCAGACGCTCGCGGTCGGCAATCAACGAAGGAATATGCTCGCGTACCCAATCCGACGAGAAATCGTCATTGGCGACCATCAGCCCGCCTCCAGCATCCACCACAGGCTGGGCGTTGAATCGTTGCTCGCCGTTACCGATGGGCAGCGGCACATAGACAGCGGGCATGCCGATGGCGGCCAGTTCGCTCACAGTTCCTGCGCCGGAACGGCAGATGACCAAATCAGCCGCGGCGAACGCCAAGTCGATGCGTTCGAGATATTCGGCGACATGATAATCGCCAAGACCAGCGTGGGCCGGGTCCAAATCGGTAAGCATCTGATCCCCCGCAACGTCACGCACACGCCGACTCACTTCGGCGCTTTTCTTGCGTCCGGTGAGATGAATGATCTGCGTGACTTTCAAGAGCTCCACGGCCGCGCCACTTACAGCTTCATTAAGGCTCACCGCTCCCAGAGAACCTCCGGTGACGACCACCAAAGGACGTGCAGGGTCAATGCCAAGCTGCGCGGCGGCAAGTTTACGTGCGGACTCCCTGTCATCTTCCAGTTTTTGGCACAATTCCGCCATCACCGGCCGCAACGGAAGCCCAACACGCCGGATTTCCGCGTTTCCATGCGTCTTGAGCCCGGTATCTTCGTAAGCGGTACCGATGAAATTGGCCCAACGGGCACCCAGTTTGTTGGCCATGCCTGCACGGGCGTTCTGCTCGTGGATGACAATCGGAAGGCCCATGGAATGTGCCACGGAATAAACGGGAGCCGAAACGTAGCCGCCGAAACCGACCACTACATCGGCCTGACGACGTTCAAGAATCGCGCGTACTTTTTTCTGCTCCTGGTGCCAGCGACCCGGGAAACGCAGCGCCTGCATATTGGGGCGTCTTGGGAACGGCACCTTGGCTATCGTGTCAAGTTCGAAACCAGCTTGCGGCACCAGATCACGTTCCAGCCCGACGTCGGTGCCGACCACGCTGATGGCGGCCTGTGGATCTTCACGCTTGATGGCTGCGGCCACACTCAACAACGGGTTGACATGCCCGGCCGTACCGCCTCCGGCCAATACGATATGTTTCATATGCTCTTTCCCTCGGCTTGCCTCGAAAATCCTGTTTTCAACATCTTCTAATAAGAATTATCCGACATCTTTCAGACACGTTGCGCCGCAATGTTGGCTTGAATCTGAGGCTGCTTCCTCATCATACTGGTAGCCACGCCTGCCGCGAAGAGGCACATCACCAGGCTCGACCCGCCAGCCGAGACGAACGGCAACGGCACGCCCATCACCGGCAGCAGGCCGATGACGACCATGATGTTGACCAGCGCCTGGCCCACAATCCAGATGGCGATGCAAATAAGTACCCGCGAGGCGTATTTGTCGGGTGTCTGCAGGGCGATGACGAACATGCACCAACCGAGAATGGCGAAGAGAATGACCACAGCGGCAGCACCGACAAACCCGGTTTCCTCACCGATGATGGCGAAAATGAAATCGTTATGGGCCTCGGGTAGGTAGTTCCATTTCTCGCGCGAATTGCCGATACCGACACCGAAAAAGCCGCCGGAAGCCATGGCGTATTTGGCATGCATCGATTGGTAGCACTCCCCCTGCAACGCGGAAGCCGGGCACGGACGGTAGGCAGCAGTAATACGAAGCATGCGGTTCGGGCTCGTGACCACGAACAGCACGACCAACGCCACCAGAACGAGGGCGGAAATAATCATCCATTTGGTCGGGAAACCACCGACCAGCATCGCCGTGACGCCGATGGCCACAAGGATCATCGCTGTGCCGAGATCGCCGCCGAGCATGACGGCGCCCAGACAAGCCAAGAAAATGACCACCATAGGCACATAGGCTTTCAGCCCTTCGAGCTTGTAGTGTTTCGCCGCCGAAGCCACTGCCCAGGGCATCCACATGCACAGCGCGAGTTTCATGACCTCCGCCGGCTGCATGGTGAACTTGTCGGGAATGCCGATCCAGCCTTTGTTGCCATTGACTTCAACGCCAAGCGGCGTCATGGTCAGAAGCTGGAGGAAAATCGAGAAAATCACGAACACGAACGAAAACCTGCGGTAGCTTTCGGAGTGGACCCGCATCGCCAAAAAACAGAAAAGCAGGCCGAGCAGGCAGTATAGCCCTTGCATCATCGCCTGCTTCCAAGGCGAAAGGCCCAAGGCAATCATGGTGACCGAAGAAGCCGAAAAAACCATAACCACGCCGAAGCAGGTCAGGGCGATCACCGAGATGCGGAAACCGTAGTAACACCAAAGGGGGTTCAGCAGGGCGTGAATGCCGGTATAGTCGTCGACCTTGAGCACGTCGGTTGCGCCCGTATCATCCGGTTGGTCGGAAACGCCTACAACCTTGGCTTTTTGATAGAGCAGGGTGAGACGGGATTGCGGTTTTTTTCTGCTATCGTTGCCGCTGTTCCTATTTCTATTTGTGCTTCCGCTTCTACTTCTACTTCCGCTTCGTAGTGCCGAGCTTTCGTCCCGCGCGCTTCTGGATACGGCATTGCGGCCGGTGCGAGGCTTTCGTCTGGGTTGCCGTCTGCCCGGTTTCGTTTCGTCCCGCTCGTATATGCGTCTAACCATGCTTTTGCACCCAGTCATGGGCGGCATCGGCGAATTGCGCACCGCGGTCGGCATAGGAAACAAACTGGTCCATCGAAGCGCAAGCCGGTGCCATCAACACCACGTCACCACCCTCGGCATAGTTGCCGGCAGCCTCTACGGCCCGGGCCATGACGCTGGCTTTGTCTTTCGGATCAATCACCGTAAGCGGGATATCCGGGGCGCTGGATTTGAACGCGTCGAGCATCGGCTGCTGGTCGACACCGATGATGACCGCGGCCTTGATGGTTTTGGCCTGATTAGCGACGAGATCTTCGAAATGGCCGCCTTTGGCGAGTCCTCCGGCGATCCAGACCACGGATTTGGGTTTGTAGCTAGAAAGTGAGGCGTGGGCCGCATGGGCGTTGGTTGCTTTGGAATCATCGACGAAACGCACGGTGCTACCATCATTCAAATGTGCGGTTGCAACGGTCTGGATGCGATGGCCGCCTGGTGCGAAGGCACGCAAGGCATCGAGGCAATGGCCCGGGTCCGCACCCAAGCCCATCGCAAGCGCGAGCGCGGTGATGGCATCGGCAAGCAGATGCGGGTAAACCGTGCCGTCCGGCTCGCACAGATGTGAAAATTCGGTAACTTTGGCCAGCGCGTTCATATCGCCGGTCGGAGCTCCAGCCAGTCCGCTGGCGTCGACGATCCAGCCGTCGGCAACGCCGATCTGGCCGGGTTGCGGAGCATGGAGCGTGAAGCCGATCTTGCGGCATTCCGGGCCGGTCTGGGCGGCGTCGGCCAAAGCAGAAACACGCTTATCATCAGCGTTGAATACCAAGACTCGCCTGGCATTGTGGAAGACCTTGGATTTGTCGGCCGCATAGTTGGCCATGCCGCCGTGCCAGTCGAGGTGATCGGCGGCGATATTGGTGATGGCCGCGCAATCAAGTTCAAGGGAATCGGTGAAATGCATCTGGAAACTGCTGAGTTCCACGCACAGCGCGTCGTGTTTCGGGTCGAGCGCGGCCAGGCTCACGGATTTGCCGATATTGCCGACGGCCGGTGCGTCCATGCCGCAATGGGTGAGCATGGCGGAAACCATCTGCGTGGTCGAGGTTTTGCCGTTGGTACCGGTGATACCCACCCATGCAGCAGGTTCGTGCGAGGCGGAATGCTCAGCCGGCACGCGCAGTGCCCAAGCCAGTTCGACTTCGCTGACCACGGGAATGCCCCGACGCTGGGCTTCGAGAATAAACGGGGTACGCGGGTTGAACACCGGGGAGGCCACCACGATATCGACCGTATCCCAATCGATATCGTCAAAAGAATGCAAGTCGGCTTCCGGCTTCTTCTCGTCGACGCTCAGTACATGACCTGCCCGGCCTTGCAACGCTTCGACGGCACCACGTCCGGAAACCCCGAGACCGGCCACCAAAACGGTCTTGCCGCTCACTTCCAAACGCGACGAACCGTTTGCCGAACCGGTACGATCAACCTGCGAAAAACCTGAATCCCCTGCATGCTGCATGCCAATCACCTTTCCTTGTCCCCTATCCTGCCGTCGCCAAACGCCACAAGTATTCGCGCTCTAAAGCAACAGACCGGTATGCGAGGCCCAATCCGTATAGAAAATCATGAGGCCGATCAGCACGAACATGAATTCGATCATCCAGAAACGGACAACGACCTTCTGCTCGCTCCAGCCCATCAGCTCGAAGTGATGGTGAATCGGTGCCATCTTGAAGACGCGCTTATGGGTGAGCTTGAAGCAACCGACCTGGATGACGTCGCTCATGGCCTCGATGACGTAAAGTCCACCGATGATGACGGCGAGGAATTCGGTATGCGTGGCGATGGAAAGTGCGGCGAAAAGCCCGCCCAGAGCCAATGAACCGGTATCGCCCATGAAGATGGTTGCCGGGTTGGAGTTGTACCAGAGGAAACCAAAGCACGCGACGGCGGCACAGGCGGCGATAATCGTCAAATCCAGCGGGTCAGAAACCGCGTAGGAATAGCCCACCTTTGGGCCGCCCTTGACGTGGTAACTCTCCCAGAACGCGATGAGGGTGTAGCCGGCCAAGGAAATCATCGAAGAACCGGTGGCCAGTCCGTCCAGCCCGTCGGTCAGGTTGACGGCATTGGTCCACGCGATCATCAGGAAATTGACCCAGATGACAAAAACGACGATGGAGACGGCCTTGCCAGCGAATTCAAAGCTGAAGAACGGGTGCTCGATGAAGCTCATGCCCGCCTGGGCGGAGGGGAATCCCGACTTGGTGGGAATCAGCAAAGCCAGCACGGCGTAGATAGTGGCGAAAACGAACTGGCCGAAGAATTTGCCGCCGACACTCAACCCGGTGTTCTGTTTCTTGCGCACCTTGGCGAAATCGTCGATGAATCCCAGGCCGCCCATCGAGACCATCGCGAAAAGCACAAGAACGGCTGACCATGAAATGGCCTGACCGCCGGTCAACCCACGGTACACCGCTGAAGCACCCCAGCCGAGCAGTACGGCGAGGATAATGACCACGCCGCCCATCGTGGCCGTGCCACGCTTCAAGAGATGCGATTGCGGACCGTCCTGACGAATGTACTGGCCATAGTGCAGCCGGTGCACCACTCTGATCATGAGCGGCGTGCCAACCATCGTGACTACAAGGGAGACCACGATGCCGATGATGAGGGAAATCAATGTTTCGGCTCCACTTCTCTACGTTCCTGCTTTTGCGCGTGTGCCCAACGTTCGGCCAAGGTGGAAAGCCCAGAAATATGCGAACCCTTGAGCAGCACGACGGTATTTTCATGCCGGCGGGCGGCCTCGGCGACCAACCGCTCGGCTTTAACTGAGCTATGTACCCATTGCACCACGACGGGGGTACGCGTTCGGCTCTTCGCCGCGCCCTCGCTCGCGTTTCCCTCTTCCTGCTGTGCACCCTGCGCCAAAGCCTCGGCCAACCGGTCGAAATGCTGGTCGGTTTCGTTGCCGACGGCAATGATCTCGTCGATATCAAGGGATGCGGCATAGGCGCCGATCTGCTGATGCAGTTTAAGCTCGTCGCCTCCCAGCTCAAGCATCGCGCCCAAAACGGCGATACGATAGGGTTTTGAGGTCTTTGTATCCTGTGTATTCTTGACCGAAGCGGTTTGCGACATTTCGCCGGCAGGCTGAGTCTTGTCCGCGGATTTGTCTTTAGCCTCCCAGCGAGCCAAGCCGTCAAGCCCCGCCCGCATGGAATCGGGGTTCGCGTTGAAGGAATCATCGATCAGCGTGAAACAGGCATCTTGAAGTTCAACAGTGGAAACAGCCATGCGATGCGGACTAATGTGTTTCACGTCACCGAGTCCTGCAGCGATATCAGCCAAGGGCATGCCGAAATAATCGGCGACCGTCGCTGCGGCAAGTGCATTCATGACATTATGTGCACCGCCGATACCGAGATGCACCGGGACGCGAGAACCGTTCGAAGCCACCATGGTGAAGCTCGGGCGGTCCAGAGCATCGACGGTAACATCGGTGGCACTCATCCGCGCGACATCAGGCTTTGCGCTGCCATCCTTTCCAAACCAGAGCACCTTGCCCGGCGCGAATTTCGTCATAGACGCCACGTGTTCGTCGTCGGCATTGAGCACGGCGATGCCGTTAGGCACCAAGCCCTGCACGATCTCGCTTTTGGCCTGCGCGATGCGTTCGACCGAACCGAATTCTCCCAGATGGGCGACTCCGACTTTGAGAACGACGGCCAGATCGGGAGGCACGATACGGGTAAGATTGGCGATTTCGCCGACATGGTTAGCTCCCATTTCGGCCACGAAAAAGCGGGTGCTTTCCCCAACTTTCAATGCGGTCAGTGGCAGGCCGATGTCATTGTTGAACGAGCCGACAGGGGCTACCGTCTCGCCGAGCGAGGCCAGCAGCGAACGCAGCAGGTCCTTGGTGGTGGTCTTGCCGACCGAACCGGTGATGCCGATGACGGAAAAGGCCGAGTCAAGCTGGCGCCGCCGCACAATATTATGGTGCGCCAAAAGCCCCAAGGCCACTATCGTGTCGGAAACCACAATCTGCACGATGTCGTCGGCCCCGTCCACAGCGTGATCAACCAGCGCGGCCACCGCGCCCTTTGCTCCAACGCAAGAAACAAAATCATGCCCGTCCACGCGTTCGCCGTCAATGGCTACGAAAACCGATCCCGGCTTGATTTGCCGTGAATCGCTGAATGTGGAAGTGGCAACGGGTCCCTCCGGCATTTTGCGACCGGAACCTAAAACGGTACGGCCATTCACAGCTTTGGCGATTTCCCCAATCGTCATCGGCATCATGCCGGGTCGGCAATCCGAATCCCCGGTCCTCTTAACATTCAACGTATGCCACCTTTTTCGTCTACTTCAATGTTGTTTGCAACATAAAACAGCAATCAACTCATGCTCAACGTATCATCCGCGATGTCCTCGAGCAAAGCACTCATCGCAATTCCTTCGAGACGCGCAGGGCGTTGCGGATATTACTGCGACGCACCCCGGCGTCCAACGCCATCGCGATTGCCAACGAAAGCCTTCGCTGCCCCTGCAGACTGCCTGAAGCCGCGGTCTGGCCGACCAGCCAGCTGGATTCATCGGAACAGGTGACCAAGTGCTTGCGTTCGTCAATCGAGAACCCATAACGTTGCTTTACGGATTCGAGCATATCCGACGATTCCGCTTTGTCCAGGTTATCAATGGAACCCAATACATCGACGCTGACGCCTTCGAGCGCACCGGGACGCAAAGTCTCGCTGTCAGCGGAAATTACCATCGCCGCCGCCCCATCCTCGGAACAAACAGAAAGTGTGTGCTGAACGTCGAGGATTCCCAAAGGATAGGTCATTTGAAGCTCGCGTTCCAGCGAACTGGAACCTGCACGGCTCACGATGCCCACCGGGTTTCCAAGCATATGCAGGAAATCGGCCAGGCGCACGACGTCGGCTTGAATTTCCTCGTCATCATCGCCGCAGACGACGAATACCGCCATGGTATTGGCAGGCGTCCCGGCAATATCGGAAGCCAAAGCGCCCATCGTCCCCGGGTCGGGAGTCGCCAGCAAAGCCGGAACCCCTGCAGCTTGAGCAAGCGAGGAAAGAGACGGCGGCACCAACACCGCGTATGCACCACGCGCCACGGCCACGGAAAGCAACGAAGGATCGCCATCGGCCTTCAAAACGTAAAGAGCACCGGGGCGCACGGAATCCGGGGTGTCGGCAATCGAGGTGACCGTGACCCCGTCAGCGAACCTCGGCTCCAGATCGAAGCCGTAATGACTGGCGATATAACCCAAGGTCACACGTCGCGAAATCGCTTCGCTTACCACGCTCATGCTTCGACCTTTCCCGTCGGAAACGCTGGACACATCGGAAACGCTGGCAACGCTCGGAATGTTACGGACGCTACAAACGTTGGTAACGCTGCAAACGCCGGGCAACCGGCAACCGCCGATGCCCTGTCCTGCCTCATGCGATTGTCACCGCCTGCCTTCATCGTCACCATGTCACAGGAATAGCATTGTTACGCGGCTGCGAAGCGGGGACCTCGTACTTCTGCATAAGGAATTCACCGATTTGCCTGAACAACGCGCCAGCGGTGAGGCCGCCGTAGACACCTTGCGGATTGCGCATCACCACGGTGAGCACGAAGCGCGGGTTGTCGGCGGGAAGGATGCCCGAAAAATCGCTGACGATGCTGTCGAGCTTGCCGCTGGGGCCGGCCACCTGCGCGGTTCCGGACTTGCCGGCGACCCGGTAGCCTGCGACACCCGTCGTCTTCGCGTATTCCTCACCCGAAGACTCCATCGCGTTCATCAGCTGCGCGTTGACGTTGGCGTCCATGATGCGCGTGCCCTCGTCCATCGGCTGCTTGGTGACATGGCCATCGGCGTCGACCGTGGAATCGACGATGGATGGCTTGCGGTAGATGCCGCCGTCGCCGATGGTGGCAATGGCGTTGGTCAGCTGGATGACATTGGTGGTGTAGCCCTGGCCGAACAATATGGTGTCGCGGGTGCGCTTGTCCCATGCGTTGGGATTGGTCAACGTACCGCGCGATTCGCCGGGAAGGTTGAGGCCGGTGGGCTGGCCGATGCCGAATTTGGTAAGCATATCGTAGCGGTCCTGATCCTTGTAATCGTTGGAAGACATGACCATGCCGACGTTGGAGGATTGCTGAAGGATGCCCGCCAGCGTCCAGTTGGAGAGAGGATGCGGGGTGACATCGGTAAAGACCTGTCCGTTTTTATTGAGCCGATCGGGGACCTGGAAATGGTCGGTCATCTGGTGGATGCCATGCTGCATCAATCCGGACATCGAAAAGGTCTTGCCGATGGAACCGGGCTCAAAGGTTTCCGAGACTGCGCGGGAAACACTGAGTTTAGCCTGGTCGCTGCCGGCCTGAATTTCGTCGGAATCGTCGAGCGCAATGATCTGATGAGTACGTATATCTTCGATGCAGGCTATCGCCCAGTCTGCCTTGTATTGGGCCTTGCCCTCGGTCAGCACTTTCTTGAGGTACCAATCGACGTCCGAATCGATGGTCAGCTTGACATCGCTACCGTTGCGCGCAGCCTTGGAATCGGTCAACGTACCAGGAATTTCGACGCCGTTGTTGCCCTGCTGGTAAATCTTGTAGCCGTCGGCACCTGCGAGCGCCGTGTTCTGAACCTGCTCCATGCCCGAAACGCCGTCGGCTTTGTCGTTGACACCGCCGAGGAAGGCACCCATCAGCGTACCGTCGGAATAGACGCGGTTCTGCGAAAGCTCGCCATAGACGATGCCGCCGAGGCCGAGTTTGTCGAGCTTGCGTTTGGCTGCGGGTTCCACGTCCTTTTTCAAGACCACGTAGCGACCGGGACCGGCGAGTTTGCCCCCAAGCTCCATGGCATCCATGCCAAGTATCGGCGCTGCCATCCTGGCCACACGCGCGGCACCGACCACGCCGAGCGTCTTGCCACCCTGCTTCTTGGTCTGGGTGCAGTTGTCGGTGATCTGTGTGCTGCAGATCGGGTCGTATTCCTGCGCGGCCTTCGGGTCGCCGATGATAGTATAACGTTCCACGCTTTGGGCCAGAACGGCTCCATTGCTGTCAAGTATTTTGCCGCGCATGCCGTGGACCGGTACTTTGAGGGTGCGCCCCGCGGTGGCGGCCTCAGCCATTTCGCGGCCGTTGAGCAGCTGAAGATTGGCCAATTGGCCGAAGCAGACCACGAATACGAGCGCGAGCACCGTGGCAATCACGGCGCAACGCGACAGGAACTGCTTGCTTTTGGCTGTGCTGACGGGTGAACGCATATCACTGACCCTTATCCGTAGGTTGATACCCCTGAAGATCTATCGACAATGGGCCGGACTGCGGCACCATGCCCATCTTCTGGGCGCGGTCGGGAAGGCTTGCCTGCAGGCTGTCGAGCTGCGCCTGATCGTCTTCGACATCCTGATTGAGCTTATTGATGTTGGCTTGTACCTGCGCCTGCTCGAAGGAGTTCTGCACCATTTGGGTGCGCAACGCCAACGAACCAAGCAACGCGGCGAAAAGGAAAAGCACGGCGATGATGACATGGACCACCGAAACGGTTTTGATACGGCTGAAGATGCCGAAAGCCGCATTCTCGCTTTCCTTTTTCTCCTTGCCGCCGGCGACGACCTGAAGACGGGGACGGGACGATGCCGCACGAGTATCGTCTTCACGCCCGGCCGGAGCGACATGGGAACGAACCGATCGTGCTGTTGCGCTGCTCATCATCCCCTCCTTTTCTTCTGGTTGTCTTGATGGTTACGTATGTCATGCAAAAATTCGACACGCCCGTCGGGACTATGCCCGGAGTTCCCTTTGGCGTCTTGGACGAACCGGTTGCGCCAGCGCTCGGGAATCTCGCGGGCCAGCTCCACGCCGCGCAACCTGACGGGAGCCGAACGCGGGTTATGTTCGATTTCGGCTTCATCTGCCTTGATCGCGCCACGGGTCAGTTCCTTGAAGAACGGCTGTGCATCTGCAGGTATTACCGGCAGGTCGGCCGGTGCGTCGACGTTAAGGCCTTGGGCCATGAACGTCTTGACCGTGCGATCTTCCAGCGAATGGTAGGATTCGACGACCAATCTGCCGGAAAGGGCGAGCCGGTTGGCAATCTGCGGCAGCGTGCATTTGAGCTTGTCGAGTTCACCGTTGACTTCGATGCGCAGGGCCTGGAAAACGCGCTTGGCGGGGTTGCCTTTCCCACGATGGGATTTCGGCACGACGCGGTCGACCAAAACGTCCAGCTGGCGGGAGGTCTTGAGCGGTTCCTTCTCGCGTTCGCGGACGATGGCCCGGGCGATCGGCTTGGAGAAGCGCTCCTGACCGTACTCACGGAAAATCCGAACGAGTTCGGCCTCGCTGTATTCCGCAAGAATCTGCGCGGCATCAAAACCTTGGCTGGTATCCATACGCATGTCGAGCGGGGCATCATGGGAATAAGAGAACCCGCGGTCGGTCTCGTCGATCTGCAGGCTGGAAAGTCCCAAATCCATGAAGGCGGCATCGACGCGTTTCAATCCGAGGGTTTCAAGCACATCGTCAAATTCGTCAAACGCGGCGTGAACCGGGGTGAATCGGGCGTCGAGCCCCTCTTCCTTCATACGTTGCGTGGCCATGGAAAGCGCTTCCTCGTCGCGGTCGATGCCGATGAGACGAGCTTGCGGAGCGGCCTTCAAAAACGCCGTCGCGTGACCGGCCAGGCCGAGGGTGCAATCGACTACAACCGCACCGGGATGTTCAAGCGCAGGAGTGACCAACCGGACGCACTCATCCAAGAGAACCGGGGTATGAATATTCGTCAGATCCACCATCACCACTCCACCGCCGGCAACACATCATCGGCTATATCCGAATAGCCTTCCTCCTGAGCGGCGAGATAGGCATCCCAGGATTCCTTGTTCCAAATCTCGGCTCTGGTGCCCACGCCGATTACGACGATGTCGCTTCCCAGACCCGCGTAGCTGCGAAGGTTCTGCGGCACCAAAATGCGGCCCTGCTTGTCCGGTTCACCTTCAACGGCACCGGAAAGGAAGACACGCAAGTAGCTTCTGGTGGCCTTATTGCCCATCGAGGCACGTTGGATGCGAGCCGCTATACGCCGGAATTCGGTCTGCGGCAAGAGATACACGCACTTCTCCTGGCCACGTGCCATCACCATGCCCGCTCCGAGCTGGGTTCGCATCTTGGCCGGCAAGGCCATGCGTCCCTTCTGGTCGATTTTCGGGGTGTAGGTGCCCAGCAGCAACGGTTCCATTTGAGGCGAGGGCGCCGCCATGGCACTGTTATCCATTGCAGGAATTTGCGTCGACAGAGCGCCGGAATCGGGAAAATTGGAAGCTGTGCCGGGGTTCACAGAAGGGTTGGCAGAACCGGAGAAATCACGGAACGGTTCGCCGTCGATGGGGTTTGCATTGCGTCCCGCCATTCCGCCTCCCTCATTTCCGTATTTGTCAACATTTGTAATAAGTCTTACAACTAGTTCACCACTTTACCCCACTAATCACCATTCTTCCCCACAGAAACGCAAAAAACACAATTTTTCCTTTAAAAAGTTTTGTATTGCGACAATCGCCTCGATTTTATATATCCCGGATAACCCAATTCCAACATTTCGCGATACAAAAAACGCAACCGGCAGAACGCTTTCGTGATACCTGAGAATTGTCAGACTTCAGAATGAAGCATCTATCAAGACACTGTCTGGATAACGGAAATTTTCATCAATCGAAACGGCATTTTCCAAGAGCACAATCGAGCCCAAGGAAATAGAGAGCACGGTCTAAGATTATTAATTCGAGTTTTCAAGCAACAAACACAGTCGGAACCGCCCAGACAAAGGGGAACGTATACATGTCGAGCTACTCCTCGCAAATCGACGAAGAACAGCACGCGGTCGATCGCGCTTACGGACGGCTGGACTCTTTGCGCTCTCAGACCCGCTCACGACTCGATACGGTCCGCGCCGCGGGTGCCCACGGCTCCCCCACCATGCGCACCGAGCGCGATTCCTTCGCCACGATGTACGAGGACAGACTCACTCAGCTGCGTGGCGTCGAGGATCGACTGGTTTTCGGGCGTATCGACAGCGACAAGGGCGAAAAACGCTATATCGGACGCATGGGACTCTCGAGCGAAAACCACGAGCCCATTCTGACCGACTGGCGGGCTGAGGCCGCACGACCGTTCTACGAGGCGACGCCATCACATCACGGCGATATCGTCATGCGCCGGCACATTACATTGAATTTCCGCAAGGTGGTCGGCATCGAGGATGAGGTACTCGACGTCAATTCCGGGCAGGTGGGTGTCGCCCAGCAGGCTGGGACGCTGACCGGCGAAGGCGCACTGATCGCCTCACTCAACTCCAAACGCACCGGCAAGATGACCGACATTGTGGCCACCATCCAGGGCGAACAGGACCGTATCATCCGTGCCCCGATGGACCGCGCCATCGTAGTTCAGGGCGGCCCGGGAACGGGAAAGACCGCCGTCGCGCTGCATCGCGCAGCTTATCTGCTCTATACCCACCGTCGCAGGCTCGAGCGCTCCGGGGTGCTCGTGGTGGGGCCGAGCCCCGCTTTTCTGCGTTATATCAACCAGGTGCTGCCCTCGTTGGGCGAAACCGGCGTGGTCTCGCGCACCATCGGCGACCTCGTTCCGGGCTTCGCCGCCCAAAAGTTGGATTCACCACGTGCCGCGCAGCTCAAGGGAGAGGCGCGCATGGCACATGCCGTCGCCAACGCCATCGCCGCACGAGAACGTGTTCCGAAGCATCTGCCGACGGTGCGCATCAACGGCATGGACGTACCGATGCGCAAGGCTGACATAATACAGGCACTGGAAGATGCCAAGCGCACGCATTCCCCGCACAACAAGGCACGCGAGACCTTCGTACGCAGCGTCTTGAGCGCGATGCGCAACCGATACGTCGAAAATCTCGATTACACGCCGGAGCAGTCGGAGATCTCCGACGCGGCGATGCAGCTGAAAATGCACGACGAGATTCGCAAGACCCTGAACCTTTCATGGCTGCCGATGAACGCGCCTTGGCTCATCGACCAACTGTTCGCCAAGCCGGCGCAACTGCGTCGCTTCGCACCGTGGCTTTCAGATACCGATATCAGGGTGTTGACACGGCCGAAGGGTTCACCGCTTACCGTTTCCGACATCCCGCTGCTCGACGAGGCCATGGAGTTGCTCGGACCCGACCCGAAGGTTTCGGCCCGCGAAGCCGCCGCGAGGGCCAAGCGCGCCGAAGAGGAACAGTTCGCTAAGGACACGCTGGCACAGGCCGGCATCGGCTCCGGCATCGTCACTTCTTCTATGCTGGTCGACAACATCAACGGTTTGGACGCCGAAGCCGTGGCGCAAAAAGCCGGTGCCGATCGCGAATGGACTTACGGGCATATCGTCATCGACGAAGCGCAGGAACTCACCGCCATGGACTGGCGGATGCTCATGCGTCGCTGCCCGTCGCGTTCGTTCACCATTGTGGGCGACGTGGCGCAGACCTCGGCACTGGGAGGAACACGCCGCTGGGAGAAAACCATGGACCGCCTCTTCGGGGCCGAGGGTTGGGACCTGAAGGAACTGACGATCAACTATCGCAACCCTCAGGAGGTCTCGCAACTGGCCACCCGTTTCGCCGAAGACGAGGGGCTCTACGTTTCCACCACCAAAGGCGTGCGCACCATGGCCGATTCGGTCAAACGTGTAAATGTGAGCTGTGACAGTCAAGACGGTTCAGAGGCCGATCTTCTGCATACCATCGGTGACGAGGCGATGGACTTGGTTCAACAGTTCATTTCCGACGACGGGACGGGACGTGTCGCCGTCATCGCTCCCGATTCACTGAACACCAGGATTCGTCAGGATCTTTACCGCCGTTTGACGGACGTTAAAGGCGAAGAAATCGCTTCGAAACTGATGGGAATCGCCGGGCAGGGCGAGCCGGCGGATGCAGATTCCCGTTTCGCCGAATCGCTCAGCGACGCGCCGTTAAGCGTCTGCGATACACAAATGATCAAAGGTCTGGAATATGACGCGGTAATTCTTGTGGAGCCGAGCGAAATCGCACAGGATGCGCCGTCCCGCCTCTCCGGTGCGGCCGATCTCTATGTGGCTCTGACTCGTCCGACCCAGCGTCTGGTCATCGTCGAAACCCAAAACGACAAGCATCTATTGAACATTTAATAGCAAAAAGACATAATCGGAACCGCCGTGAATTCCAGTCGATCGTCATTGAACGAGTATTGGACTATCACGGCAAATTCTTGATGCTCTGGAAAGATGACTCGCCTTAATGAAAGTATGCAACGACAAAAGATGCTGAAATCATTTGATTTCTACATTTCAGATATTGGAGTATCAGAGAATCTCGTTACTTTTTGAAATGCTTTATTTGCCCGTAGCTTCCTTATCGCGCTTGAGATCATCAATGGCTTTCTGAAAATCGGCCAGACCATTGAAATTCTGATAGACGCTGGCAAAACGCAAGTAGGCCACTTCGTCAAGTTCACGCAACGGTTTCAAAATAGCCTTGCCGATATCTTCGGATTTGACCTGCGCCAAGCCTTGGCTGCGCAAATCCTCTTCGACCTGTTGCCCAAGTTGCTTCAGCGCATCTTCATCAATAGGCCTGCCCTGGCACGCCTTGCGCACTCCATTGACAACTTTCTGACGGTCGAACGGCTCCAAGCTGCCAGAACGCTTAGTGACCAGAAGCATCGTCGTTTCAACCGTGGTGAACCTACGGCCGCACTCAGGGCATTCGCGTCTGCGCCGGATGGAATGACCATCTTCACTGATACGCGTATCGACTACTTTAGTGTCATTATTCTGGCAAAAAGGACAATGCATACTGTCACCATATCTAGAGGGTGGGAGAATCGGTGTGTCTGCACTTCCACAAATTTCAATTCAATTGTCTATTTAATATTGTCATAAAGCCATATTCCTATTAGACGTATCGGCCTTATCTACCTACTTTAGACACGACTCGCCAATCTCGCGATTAGAAACAGGAAACGATAATCGCGCACGGATTCAGGACTCTTCCGGCACCACAATCCTCTGCCCCGGCTGCAGCTGAGCCGAATCCAGCTGGTTCAAATCCATGATTTCCTCGACCGTATCTCCGACGTTCTTGTTTTTCGGTGTAATCTGCTGGGCGTACGACCACAATGTATCGCCCGGACGAACCGTATAACTGACGACGTTGGCGTCATCCGTGGCGGAATTGGCGACATGCGGGGCGATGGCCTGCCAGCCGAAGAACACGACGAAAGCCAACACGATCGCCGCAACAACCCTGTTGCGCGCGATGCGACGACGATTAGCGGCACTGCGAGTCTTGGAATTACTAGCTTTTTCACTCATCTCTGCACTCCTTCGAACATCTGTACTAACGAACGTTTGTTCTATATTGACACACTTGTTCGAAAAAAGCAAGGCGGAATCGAACATCTGTTTGAAATTCTTGCGAAAATGGGTTATGCTGTAAGTCAAACGCCGAAAGGAACTATCGTGAGCACCCTCCCACCCATCCATAACCCGCATGGCAACTTCGCCCAGGCCACGCCGAATCAGCCATTGACGGATCGGCAGCGAAAAGTGTTGGATGCGGTGCGCAGCCATGTTTCCCGATATGGTTTCGCGCCGTCATTCCGCGAAATCGGTGAAGAGGCAGGCCTTAAGAGCCCGTCGTCGGTCAAACATCAGCTTGAGGTCCTTGAAGACAAGGGCTATATCAGAATGAACGCCAACAAGGGCCGTGCCATCGAGTTGGTGGAGAACGAGCCCAACATCACCAATGGCAATCACACCTCCACCGTGCTCCCGTTCAGCTCTGAAGATGAAACGGACGAAGCCATCGCCCAGTCGCACGATATTCCTCTGGTCGGCCGTATCGCCGCCGGCACACCCATCACCGCCGAACAGCATGTCGACGATGTGATGAGACTGCCGGAACGGCTTACCGGCAACGGCAATCTTTTCATGCTCGAAGTCCACGGCGATTCGATGATCGACGCCGCCATCTGCGACGGCGATTTCGTGGTGGTGCGCGAGCAGGAGACGGCGGAAAACGGCGATATCGTGGCTGCCCTGCTCGACGGCGAGGCCACGGTTAAGACCTTCCAGAAAGACCATGGCCATGTCTGGCTGATGCCACACAACCCGGCTTATTCCCCCATCGACGGCACCTACGCCAAGGTGATGGGCAAGGTCGTCACGGTACTGCGCAAAATCTGAGCCAATATTCTTCTCGAACTAAAATGCCGGTATCACAGTTAATCCGCATACCGGCATTTTGGAGTTTGTACAATCGCCCTTACCCTTCAAGATCATCGAACCCAAGCTCGGGCTAGACATGGGCTCCTACGTCAATGCCCTATGACAAGAACAAAAACTCTGACAAAAATAACTTGATTTGTCCAGCCTTACGCCCCGCATCAACGCCGAATCAGCGGTGAATCTTTTCGCTTTGCAACTGGCTGAAGCCTTGCGGCTCCAGTTGGAAAGTCGTGTGGGGAATCGAGACCGAGAAATGATCGGTCAGGCACGTGTGCAGCTGATGGAGGATGTCAGCACCTTGAGCCATCGTAAGGCCCGGCTCCACGACAACATGTGCGGTCAGAATCGGCATGCCGGTCGCAACGGTTGAAGCGTGGACGTCGTGGACGTCAACAACGTGATCGACGCTTTTCATGTGCTTGCGCACTTCGTCCAGATCCAAACCTTCCGGGGTTTCCTCCAGCAAAACCTTTACCGCATTTTTCATCAAAACGAACGCACGAGGGACAATAAGCAGCGCGATGACCGCACCGGCGACGGCATCGAAACCGTGCCAACCGGTGGTCATAATGACGACGGCCGAAACGACGACGGTGAACGAGCCGAGCGCGTCATTCATGGTTTCCAGGAAGGCGGCGCGCATGTTCATGTTGTCTTTGTGCTGACCGGAAAGCACGAGCACAGAAATCACGTTGAACACCAGGCCAAGAATGCCGAAACCAAGCAGCATGCCGACGCTCTGCACCTCGTCGCCGGAAACGCCGGCTAGGCGCAGGACCGCCTCGACCAGTGCGTAAATGCCGACGGCCATCAAGATCAGTGCGCCAAGCCCGGCAGTAATCGGCTCGAGACGGGCCCAGCCCCAGGTTCGTTCCTTATTCGGCCGGCGGCGCATCAACACGGCCGTAATCGTCGAAGCGGTGAGCACTGCGACATCGGTAAGCATGTGGGCGCAATCGACCAGAAGCGCCAGCGAGCCAGTGATGACGGCACCGATGACCTCAACGACGAAAATCGTCAGGGTCAGTCCAAGTGTCACTATGAGTCTGGTCTGGTGCCCCTTCGCCTTGCCCTGACTATCCGCGAGTTTCGCCCCTTTATCCGTCTGCTTGTCGGCCTCTTGCCCTCGCAAAGCCATATACCCTCTCCTGCCGTAAACTGATCGTCCGCGACAAAGCACAGAACTTGATATTCCCCAGCTTCATCGATTGACGCAAACGCACTTTTCATATGTCGAACACGTCTCGTTACTGGTGACACTATACGCGTCAAAACCTAAGCTTCAGTTGGGTTTTATGGCTCAGAGCCGAAGAACAAACAGGTCGCACAATATTGTGCATTTCGTATTGCTTTGACACTAAAACCGACAATCTTTTTCAATGTCAAACATCGAGCGACAATCGGCCAGAAGGCCGTCAACAATCAGTCGGAACCGACCGGCAAAACCATCGGCACAACGTCAACATCTCAATATTGAAATCTTTAAAACCAGTTGTATACCAACGATTCTCGTTATTGCAACAACAGCATCGCACAGCTCAACGTAATGAACGAAAGTACCGTGCTCAAGAACTGAGTCGAAGCCATTTCCGACTCGTGGATGCCATAATCGATGGCAAGATTCGTAGGCAGCGTGGCGGTGGGAATGGCCATGGTAATCACGACGATACGCGTCAGCTCGCTCGGCATACCGGTGGCGACCATCAGCACCCAAATAATAGCTGGATAGACGATGTTCTTCAAGCCGACGGTCAGCCAGACGTGAGGGTTGAAGGAAATCTTACGGGTCACCAGCACAATGCCGGTGGCGAACATGGCCACGCCACCCGCCGTCTTGCCGAGCACCGTGAAGGTCGGCTCGAGAACGCTGGGCATCGAGAAGCCACAGATCGAAAGGATAAAGCCGAGGAACGCCGCCAGCACCAGCGGCTTGGTGAGCCCTTTCACCAGGCGCTTGCCCACGGAAATCTTGGGTCCACCCTCTTTGTTGACGTCCGCGGCGAGCGCCTCGAAAACGAATGGGACCAGAATCACGTTGATAATCAGGCTGGCGATGCCGATGTCGATGGCACTGATGGTCTCGTCGAAGAAGAGCGGAAGCACTGCAGAACCGATGAACGGAATGGATGGATCGGCCACCGAAAGCGCGCGCAGGGAGGAAAGCCCGCTCTGGTTTTTGACGATCTTCCAATAGATGAAATAAAGCAGAAAATAGGAGACGAGCATGGCGCCGAGCATCCACAATGCCAACGGAATATCCTTGACGATCAACTTGCGTTTGGTGGCCCAGATACCACCGAAAACGTGCATCGGCAGCGCATAGTTCATCACGAATTTGATGAGACGGCTGCTGTCGGTGCTATCGAAATCGCCGCGTTTGGCGGCAAAAGCGCCGAGCAGCATGGTGACCAGTATCGGCAATAACGCAAATATGACAGTCTTCAGCATAAATTATTTCTCCATCTCGCCCACGCTCTCCCCTTTTTTGAGCGTCCATGCGAGCATCGTTAATCGCGACATTTCAGGCAGACGTTCTTTGCGTGAGTTATGGATACTATACACAACACATATTTTCCGGGCGTTTCACATCTCAATGAACGGACAACGGCCTTTGGGGTTTCGACCATTCGAAACGACGTATGCCGCTTCTAACTCGATAAAAGCAGAAGCGGCATACGCAATGAATATAGCCATATAGCAGCGGGTTGTCATTCCTTGCCAATCGATAACGACGGATTCAACTGTCAAAATCCGTAATTATCCGACTGAAATGACGAACGTCGAAAACGTCAGGTCCGAAAACAGCCACACTACAAAAGCAATCAGAAGCCGAACTTGGACACCGTTTCCTTCAACGTGTCGGCCGAACGGCGCAGTTGAGCGAGCTCATGATCGGAAAGCGGCGTGTTGATGTGGGAGTTGACGCCGGAGCGGTTGACCAGCGTAGGCACGGACATGCAGATGTCGGAGATACCGTGGAAGTCCTGCAAGAGTGAAGAGACCGGCAGCACACGGTTCGAATCGTTGAGGACCGCGTCGATGATGTCAACGCCGGACATGGCGATGGCAAAGTTCGTGGCGCCTTTGCCGTTGATGATGCGGTAGGCGGCGTTCTTGACTTCCTGGTGAATCTCCTCGCGCTTGGCGGCGTCGAGCGGCTCGTGGCCGGGCAGAGCCTTCCAGTCGCACATGGTGACCCCGCCGATGGTGGCGGAGGCCCACAGCGGCACTTCGGAATCACCGTGTTCGCCGGCGATGTAAGCGTGCACATTCTTGACGTTGACACCGGTCTGCTGACCGATGAGGAAACGCAGGCGGGCAGTGTCGAGGTTGGTGCCCGAGCCGAAAATCTGATTGGCCGGCAGGCCGGAGAGCTTCAGCATGACGTAGGTGACGATGTCGACCGGGTTGGTGATGAGCATATAGATGGCGTTCGGGGCGACCTTGATGACGCCGGGAACGATGGACTTCATCATGTTGACGGTCGCGTTGGCGAGGTCGAGCCTGGTCTGGCCCGGCTTCTGACGCGCGCCCGCGGTGATGACCACCATATCGGCATCGCGGCAGATCTCCACGTCGTCGCTGCCGGCGATGGAAACGGAGGGATAGAAGCTGGAGCCGTGCTGCATATCGAGGACTTCGGCCTCCACACGCTCCTTGTTGATGTCTTCGAGCACGATGTCGCGGGCGACGCCACGCTGGGCGGCGGCGAAGGCGAGCGTTGAGCCGACGGCACCGGCTCCGATGATGGCAAGCTTGGTCGGTTTAATCGAATTGGACATATGATTGAACCCTTTCAAAATAAGTGTTTCCAAGAGGCGCGATGAC
Organism: Bifidobacterium sp. ESL0769; assembly: GCF_029395495.1. Lineage (NCBI taxonomy): Bacteria > Bacillati > Actinomycetota > Actinomycetes > Bifidobacteriales > Bifidobacteriaceae > Bifidobacterium > Bifidobacterium sp. ESL0769. The sequence continues at coordinate 1,651,655 of NZ_CP113918.1, forward strand.
CGGCGGGTACGTTGCGTTCATTCGTTTGGACCTCTTTCACACAGTTATGCGAGCATGCCGAACGCCGCCGTATAGCAGCGCCATGCATCTCGTCATTGTGATTGCCGCAAACCTTGACCGGCACACCCCAACCGCGAATAATCGCAAGCTTCCGGTACCGACGGTTTCCGCCTTGCCGAAGTTCAATCAGCAACAAAACGGAATTTGTGGCTTACTTCATTTTAGCAGATGGCATACATAATTTGAAATTCGTCACAGTTGCGATTTTGTCTTATTTACAGGCATCTTTACAGGCCTTGAACACTGAAATTAAGCCTGAATCGCCTATTGCCGTCGCCTTCGCAAGCGTTGCTGTCACAAGACTTTTGTATTACTTTAAAGTCCGATGACAGACGCGAACACTCAATCAATTGCCTGATCCATCAACTGCGCGGCCAGACGCGAATCGACATCGGCCTGTAACGCGACCCCGTCAGCCCGGTAATTCTCCTTTTCCACCTTGCCGTATTCTCGGACGCGGGAAAGCAAGGAACCGGCCTCGTCGGTATACGGCAGCAGCGCTTCAACATGGACTTGCGGGACAGGCAAGGACTTTTCGACTGTTGCCCGCAGGTCGTCCAGCCCGCTTTCGTCGGCAGCTGAAACAATCAGCGCGTCCGGTCGGATGTTGTGCAGACGGTCGAGCGTGCCCTGGTCGACCTGATCGGCCTTGTTGAAGGCGAGGATACGCGGGATATCGGAGACGCCGTCAATGCCGGCGAGCACGTCGTTGACCGCCTCTATCTGGGCGAACGGATCGGTGGTGGAAGCATCAACGACATGAAGGATGACGTCGGCCTCACCGATTTCCTCAAGCGTAGACTTAAATGCTTCGACCAGCTGAGTGGGCAGACGGCGCACGAAACCGACCGTATCGACGTAGGCATAGAGACGTCCATCGGCGGCTTTGGCGCGACGAACCGCGGTATCAAGAGTGGCAAACAGCGCATTGCCAACCAGCTCGCCAGAATTGGTCAGGCGGTTGACCAGCGAGGATTTGCCGGCGTTGGTATAGCCGACCACGGCCACCGTGGGCAAGCCATAACGATGGCGTGAACCGCGCTTGACAGCACGTGCCGGAGCCATCGCGCGAATCTGTTTTTTGAGCCGTGCGATGCGGGTGCGGATGACGCGACGGTCCATTTCGATCTGCGTCTCGCCGGGGCCACGGGAGCCGATGCCGCCGTTGACGCCTGCGGCCTGGCCGCCGGCCTGACGGGACAGCGAACCGCCCCAACCACGAAGACGCGGGAGCATGTATTCCAGCTGCGCCAGCTCCACCTGCGCTTTGCCTTCGCGACTGGTGGCATGCTGGGCGAAGATGTCGAGGATGACGGCGGTGCGATCGACCACTTTGACCTTGGTGGCGTCCTCGAGTGCACGACGCTGGCTCGGCGCCAAATCGCCATCGACGATGATGGTATCGGCCTCGCATTGGGCGACTATTCCGGCGATCTCCTTGGCCTTGCCGCGACCGACGTAAGTAGCGGCATCAGGCTTCAGACGATGCTGCAAAACGCCGTCGCAGACCACGGCACCAGCGGTGTGTGCCAGAGCCGCCAGCTCACGAAGTGATTCCTCGGCCTGCTCGATGGTGGTGTCGACGTTCGACCACACCCCCACCAACACGACCCGTTCGAGGCGTACCTTGCGGTATTCGACATCCGTCTCGTCCTGCATCTCGCCCAGACCCGTGACGTGCTTAAGCTCGTTGCGCGACTCGCGCTCGCTCCACTCCTCGGCTCCCGGAGCGCGTCCATCGCTGCTCTCCTGCAGGATGTCAGACTTGCGCCCCAACACTTCGTCACGTTCGTCAAGCCCGTCCTGAACGTCTTTACGTCCGTCGTTTGCTGCCAATAAATCAACCTTTCGTCGGTCAACAGTCTTTCCAGAACCAAGCATATTCGGTGAGGTGAACTCGTTTCACTGTTCCGGTATGCCACTAATATTGGAAACCTATTATTGCGGCAAAACCAGAGACTAAAAATCAAAATATACGGGGAAAAATGAGCGAAATAGCAGGAAAACAACAAGATAAAGCGAGCACAGAACACCAACAGCACGCGGAACAATATTTTTCGGCGGAACCGTCTTCGCGCGACGTGCGGCGGAATTTGCACGTTTCGCTGCGCGGGCATGATGTAGACGTTGAGGTTTCCAACGGGGTATTTTCGGGGCATCGGCTCGATTTGGGTACTTCCGTGTTGCTGCGTCATGCGCCGGAGGCACCGGAAAATGGCACTTTTCTCGACATCGGCTGCGGCTGGGGGCCTATCGCGTTGGCGCTTGGAATGGAGTCGCCGGAGGCCGATATCTGGGCACTTGACGTCAATGAACGCGCGCTGGAACTGACGAAAGCCAACGCGGAAAAACTTGGGCTTGGCAAACCTATTCATGCGGTTAAGGCAGACGATATACCGCCAGATTTGACCTTTGACCTCATTTGGTCGAACCCGCCGATTCGCGTGGGCAAGGACGAGTTGCATGCGTTGCTTATGACTTGGCTTCCTCGGCTTAGTACAAACGGATACGCCTATTTGGTCGTGCAGAAAAATCTTGGCAGCGATTCACTGATTAAATGGTTATCGGCAGAGCTCGGCGACGATTTCTCCGTTACAAAATATGCCAGTTCCAAAGGTTACCGCGTTATTGAAGTACACCGTTTAAACGGTGAAACTGCAGAGTAGGAACGGAAAAGAGCCAAAAGCATAGAAACCATACCCGATAGCTGCGGTCGAGACAGAGTCAAACGTAAACACACAAGGATTTACGTATGACATTCGATACAGTTTTGGATCTCTCAGCAGCAGATAATTTACCGCATGGTTATCGAAAGATACCGGGTAATTCTCCCCTGTTCCCCGGTATGTGCGTACTATTAGAGAGCTTATGAAATACCATTATCCAACAGATTTGCCAGTCAGTGCCGCGCGCGACGAGATTCAGCGCGCCGTGCGGGATTCGCAGGTCGTCATCGTCTCCGGGCAGACAGGTTCGGGCAAGACCACCCAGATTCCGAAAATGCTGCTCGAAATGGGACGCGGCACACATGGCCATCAGATCGTGCACACTCAGCCACGCCGTCTGGCCGCACGCACCGTGGCCGAACGCATCTGCGACGAAATGGGAGTGAAACTCGGCGAGGAAATCGGCTATCAGGTCCGCTTCACCGACGAAAGCTCGCCAAAAACCCGTCTGCGCATTGTCACCGATGGTATCCTCCTCGCCCAGATTCAGCACGACCCGAGCCTTTCACGCTACGACACCATCATCATCGACGAGGCGCATGAGCGCAGCCTCAACATCGATTTTCTGCTCGGTTACTTGACAGCATTGCTTCCGAAGCGCCGTGATCTGAAGCTCATCATCACCTCGGCCACCATCGACTCAGTGAAGTTCAAGGAGCATTTCGAGGACGCGCTGCATACGAAGGTTCCCGTCATCGAAGTCTCCGGGCGCACGTACCCGGTGCAGATTGTCTACGAGCCGCTGGGCGGTATGCCCGCGTTGATGCGACACGTACCGGGGTTTGCCGACGGCTCGCTGCCGGATGAAAACGGTGAGATTCCGGGAGTCGACACCGGCAACGGTTCCGGAGGCAACACCGGCAGTGAAGACATGCCCCGCGCCGTGGCACGTGCCTGCGCCGAACTGGTCATCCACTCCTCGCACGACCGCGGGCCGCGTGATATTCTGGTCTTTGCCTCCGGCGAGCGCGACATTCATGAGTATGAGGATGCCGTCCGCCATCATTTCGGTCCACGTACAGCCGATATGCGTCGGCCGGACGCGCTGGAAATCGTACCGCTTTATGCCCGTCTCTCCTCCAAAGAGCAGCATCGCGTCTTCGAACGCCATTCCCACCAGCGCATCGTCATTGCGACCAACGTGGCCGAGACGTCGCTGACTGTGCCCGGTATCCGTTACGTGGTCGACCCCGGCGAGGCACGAATCTCGCGCTATTCCAAGTCCGCCAAAGTGCAACGCCTGCCGATCGAGGCTATCAGCCAAGCCAGCGCCGACCAGCGCAGCGGCCGTTGCGGGCGTATCGCCGACGGCATTGCCATCCGCCTCTATTCCAAGGACGATTACGAATCCCGTCCACGCTTCACCGAACCGGAGATTCTGCGAACTTCACTCGGTGCTGTTGTATTACACATGCTTTCAGTGGGAGTGGCCCGCACAGCCAACGATGTGACTCACTTCGGCTTCATCGACCCGCCCGACACCCGTTCCGTCTCCGACGGCTTCAACGAACTGACCGAGCTCAAGGCCATCGCACGCAAGCACGGCGAGGTGCGCCTGACCCACACCGGCCGTCAGCTTTCGCGCATCCCGATTGACATCCGCCTTGGCCGTATGATTCTCGAAGCCGCGCAAAAAGCCACGCCTAACACACTGGCGGCGGTACTGGTCATTGTCGCCTTCCTCAGCCTGCAAGATCCGCGCGAACGGCCCGACGAAATCCGCGCTGAAGCCGACCGCGTGCATAACCGTTACGCCGACGAGACCAGCGATTTCCTGACGGCGCTCAACATGTGGGACCATATTTTCGGCCCTGACGAAGGCAATGATGGCAATCATACCGGCAATGCCAAGCTACGCAAGATCTGCAAGTCCGAATACTTCAGTTTCATACGCCTGCGGCAATGGCGAGACCTCGTCACCCAGCTGCGACAGATGTGCCGGCAGATGCATTTCAAGGTGGGTAAGCCCGCACCGATCTCGCGTCCCGCCCCAGAAATTCTCATGCTGCCGGTCAACCAGCAGGCGGCTCATGCGCTGTGCTGCTCGTGGGATGCGCAGGGCATCCACTCCTCCATGCTCGCCGGCCTGCTTTCGATGATGGGCATGCAGGTGGTACGCGAGCCCAAGGCTTCGGACTTCTCAGGGCTCAAGGGGGCTGCCAAGGCACGCGCGATAAAACGTGCAGCCAAGCAGTCGAAGAACGAGTATCAGGGGGCGCGCGGAACCCGTTTCGCGCTCTTCCCCGCCTCCTCGGTGGCCAAATCGACCCCACCGTGGGTGATGTCGACCGACCTGACCGAAACCTCCCGCCTCTGGGCTCGTTATTCCGCCGCCATCGACCCGGCCTGGGCCGAACCGCTGGCCGGGAGTCTCACCCGCGTCACCTACGCCGAGCCGCATTGGTCGGGTTCGCGCGGCAGTGCCATCGCCAGTTCGAAGGTGCTGCTCTACGGTCTGCCGATCGTGCAGGACCGACCGGTACAATGGGGTCGTATCAACCCTCCCGAAGCCCGCGATTTTTTGATTCGACAGGGTCTGGTCGAAGGCGATATCCAGCAGCGCTTCTCCTACGATGATTTCGTCGAGGCCAACCGCGACATTCTGCAGGATGCGGTGGATGACACCAACCGCACCCGCCAGATATCCGATTCAGTGAGCGACGAGGATCTTTTCGACTTCTACAATGCTGTCATTCCTCAAGACGTGACCAGCGTGGCCGACCTCGGCAAGTGGGTCAAGTCCATTCATGGCATACAGCCGCATCTGCTTGACTTCGACCCGGACAAGGTCGAACGCCTGCAATCGCACGAATCCGTGGACCTGCGTGACTACCCCGACCAGTGGCATACGCTCGGAACCGACGGCACCCCCATCGATTTGCACCTGAGCTATATCTACAACCCCAGTGATCCAGGCGACGGCGTGACCGTGCATGTCCCCATCAAGGCCTTGTCCCGCCTGACACCTGAGCAGTTCACATGGAATGTGCCAGGACTTCTGGACGAGCTCATTCTGGGCTATATCAAGTCGCTGCCGAAGTCGCTGCGCGTACAGTTTGTGCCGGCTCCCGACACGGCCCGCACGATTCGTGCCGCCATCGACGAACGCTACTCCAACCTGCCCGGCTCGGGTTCCGAAGGCAAGCCGAACCTGCCCCCAGTCGACGAGGCGACCGGCACCACCCGCTGGCCCGATTTCGCGCACGCCTTCACCTATGCCGCTATCACCAGTGTCAACGCCACCATCCACCCCGAGGACTTCAACAGCGACCAGCTCGGCAAACTCTCACCATATCTACGTGTCACGTTCAGCGTCGAGGAACCATTGCCACCGGCGCCTGGCAAGGGCCGTCATGGCAACAAACGTAACGGCAAAGGTAACAGCAACCACGTTGAGGCCGCCAATACCAACAACGCAACGAAACCCTACAATAAGTACGCAAACGGTTCCGGCTCGAATCAGGCCAAGGATAACGCCAACTCCAACGCACAATCGGGGCAGGATAATCGAAACAGTTCCGGTAACACCAATCCGACCATCATCGACGACGCGACCTTCCGGGCCCAGCGGCACGGCAAGGCACAACGTTATCGGGTGCTCGGCACGGGCAAATCGCTTGTCGAACTTCAACGCAAGTTTGCCCGCCAAGCGCAGGCCAGCGCCCGCAAAACCGTAGAACGTCAGGCCAGCAAGGCCAAGTCGCAGGGCAAGGTGGTCGCTCAGGCGAACCTTCTGAACAAAGCCGGCGCCACCACGGTCTCCCGTGCTGAGATGCTCTGGCAAGCCGCCTACGAGAAACTGAAACTACCCGAAGACCGCATCTCCTCGCGTTGGCTCGGCAGCGAGGCACTGATGCTCGCTAGCGCACCATACAAATCCACGAAGCTCTTGGTCGACGACCTCGAGCTGGCGGCGGTCAAGCGTCTGCTCCCCCATATCGACAAGCTCGCTGACGACACCGCGTTGGCAGAAGCCGTAAGCGGGGTATCCGAAACTTTCGAAGACACGGTCTATGCAGTGGCACACGACGTCATCGCCATCCTCAAGCGCTACGCCGCCGTCGACTCGGCGGTGGGTGGCAAGGCGGACCTAACGATGCTGGCCGTGCTGCAATCGGTGCGCGAGCACATCGCCACGCTCGTCTACCCGGGCTTTATCGGCAAGACCCCGCCGCAAGCGCTGCCCAACATCGAACGTTACCTGCACGCCGACCTGATGCGCCTGGAAAAGGCCAAAGCCGACAAGAACCGTGACGTCCGCTGGGCCTGGGAGGCCGACGAAGCCAAAGACCTGGTCACGCGAGCCCAAGAAAAGCTCAAAGCCGAACCCGCCGGCCCTCGCCGCGAAGCCTTCGGCAAGCAGGTTCAGCAGGCCCGCTGGATGCTCGAAGAGTTCTACGTCTCGTTGTGGGCGCAGGAGCTGGGCACGAAGTTCCCCGCCAGTCTCAAGCGCATCCACAAACTGCTGGGGTGACTTTGGCATAATCGTGCCGGCAACTTCGGCAACCTTGACTTTTCTATAGGGAAACTCTCAGGGGCGAACGATAATATTGATATTGTGACATCATCTTCCAAATCCCGCAGCAGTTCCCACTCCCCCAACAAATTCATCGCCGTCTGTAAACGCAAGTGGCGCAAGGCCGGCGTTCCTGCAAAAGTGGGTGTGGTGTTCGGCGGCATAGTCGCGGTAATCTGCGTGATGGCGCTGGTCATGGCGCTGATTCGCGTGGTCCAATGGCATATTGAAGTAACCGACGCCCAGAAACGGCAGGAAGAGCTGGTCCAGAAATACGATTTCGACCCCGGCAATATCATCTCAGACGCACAGTTCTTCAATGCCGATGCCATGAGTCAGGCGGAAGTTCAGGCCTTCATCATCAAGCACGGCCCGAACTGCACCTCGGCCAACTGCCTGCCTGTCAAGACCTTTGACACCACCGACATCGCCGCCAACAGCCTGTGCAAGGCCTACAAAGGCGCCAAAGGCGAGTCCGCGAGCGCCATCATCTACAAATCCTCGCAGGCCTGCGGCGTCAGCGAAAAAGTACTCCTGACCGTCATGCAGAAGGAACAGCATCTCATCGGCTCGGCCAATCCTACCGATTTCCAATACAAGGCCGCCATGGGCCTGAGCTGCCCGGACGACGCCGACTGCGACCCACACTTCGCTGGCTTCTTCAACCAGGTCTATGGCTCGGCAAAACGCTTCAAGTATTATCAAGCCCACGAAAGCCAGTACGGCTATCACGCCGGCACGCTCAATTACGTGCAATATCACCCGAACAAAAGCTGCGGCGGCAGCCAGGTCTATATCCGCAACCAAGCCACTGCGCTGCTCTACGTCTATACTCCTTACCAGCCCAACACCGCCGCACTGGCCGCGGGCTTCAACGAGGGCGATTCATGCTCGAGCTACGGCAACCGCAATTTCGCCCTGATCTACGACAACTGGTTCGGCGACCCACGCAAATAAGGCAATCAGAGTTTCGGCAGGAACTTCTCCAGCTCGTAACGGGTGACCTGGCGGCGGTAATCGTCCCATTCCTGACGCTTGTTGCGCAGGAAATACTCGAAGACATGCTCGCCAAGGACTCCGGCGACGAAATCGGACTTTTCCATAACCTTCAACGCCTCGTCAAGACTTTCCGGCAACGGCTCGATGCCCATGGCCTTGCGTTCGGCATCGGTCAGGTCCCACACCGCGTCGCTGGTGGGTTCGCACAGCGTCATCTTCTGCTCGATGCCGTCGAGGCCGCTGGCCAAAAGCACCGAGAACGCCAGATACGGGTTGGCCACGGGGTCAAGCGCGCGATATTCCATACGCGCCGAATTGCCCTTGCCGGGCTTGTACTGCGGGATGCGCAGCAGCGCGGAACGGTTGTTGTGACCCCAGCAGACGTAACTCGGGGCCTCGTTGCCGCCCCACAGGCGTTTGTAGGAGTTGACGTACTGGTTGGTGATCGCGCTGATTTCGCGGGCGTGGTAAAGGATGCCGGCGGCGAACTGGCGGGCGATCAGCGACATGTTGAATTCCTGGCCGGCCTCGTAGAAGGCGTTGGAATCCCCTTCGAAAAGGCTCAGGTGGGTGTGCATGCCGCTACCCGGTTGGTCGGTCAGAGGCTTGGGCATGAAGCTGGCGTGGATGCCACGCTCGAGCGAAATCTCCTTGACCACAGTGCGGAAAGTCATGATGTTGTCGCTGGTCGCCATCGCGTCGGCATAGCGCAGGTCGATCTCGTTCTGGCCCGGGCCGACCTCGTGGTGCGAATACTCGACGGAAATGCCCATCTGCTCAAGCATGTTGACGGCGGCGCGACGGAAGTCCATCCCTGGGCTGCGCGGCACGTGGTCGAAGTAGGTGCCGTAGTCGACGGGCGTGGGCGGCACTCCCCAATCGTCCTGCTGTTGGAAGAGATAAAACTCGATTTCAGGATGGACGTAGAAAGTGAATCCCTTCTCCTTGGCTTTTTGAAGCTCCTGCTCCAGGACGTGGCGCGGGTCGCCGAGTGACGGCTCGCCGTCGGGGGTGAGGATGTTGCAGAACATGCGTGCGGTGCCTTGCGGGCCGTCGCGCCACGGCAACAGTTGGAAAGTGGAAGGGTCGGGCTTGACGATCATGTCGTCTTCGGAGACGCGGGTCATGCCTTCGATCGCCGAGCCGTCGAAACCGAGGCCTTCCTCGAAGGCGTCCTCAAGTTCGGCAGGAGCGATGGCCACGGACTTCAACGTCCCCAGCACGTCGGTGAACCACAAACGAATAAATCGCACGTCGCGTTCCTCAACGGTACGCAAGGCGAATTCTTGCTGTTTATCCATAGTCACTATGGTCTCACAGCATTATTACATTCCAGTTAAACGTTGGGTTGTCGGCAAGATTCAGACATTTTGCATTCGGCTTCAGGAACCTCGTTTCAAAACGGATCGCACATTCCTCATTTCATCGACTTGAGACAGCCAAAGGTCGGCCGATAGCAATTTCGATTTGCTGGGTTTCCGCCATTTTTAATTTGCTATCGACTGACCTTTTGTTTCATTTTTAGAATTATCGGCGCTCCCACGCGCTTTCGATATCGTCATATTTCAACGCGGCCGTGTTCGGCACCAAAAGCTTGGCGTGACCGAGCTCGTTCGGACTGCCCACACCCACCGAGAACGCACCGGCCGCATTGATGGCGGTGATGCCTGCGACAGAATCCTCCAAACCCACGCACTGATCGGGCTCAACGCCAATGGCTGAAGCCGCTTCAAGGAAAATGTCGGGGGCGGGCTTGCCGGCAGCCACCTTACTCGGGTCGGCGATGGCGTCGAAAGTATCCGAAAGCCCAAGCTTTTCAAGGATAAACGGTCCGTTCATACTCGCCGAGGCCAACGAGAGCTTGACCCCGTGCTGCTTCATCTGCTTGATGAGCTCCGGGATGCCCGGCAGAATATCAGCGGAAGTGAGCCCAGCCAGAAGCCCGCGGTAAGCCTCGTTCTTTTCGGCGGCCAACGCATCGAATTCCTTCTGCGGCACTGTGACACCGAGATAGTTCAGGATCACTTTCAACGAATCGACACGACTGACGCCTTTGGTCTTTTCCTCAAGTTCATCAGGAAGCTCGCGGTCGAAATGGTCTTTCACCAGCTTGCGCCAAGCCTGGAAATGATAGACGGCCGTATCGGCGATTACGCCGTCCAAGTCAAAAAGTGCGCCTTCCATTGATTCTCTCTTTCTTTGTATTCTTTACTTTTTAATGCGTGCATCCACAAGAGCATCTTACTCATGCGGATACATTGTATTGCCGATTTTTGAATGTATTACAGAAAAGTTTTACCGCGTATGAACCATTACGACGCTGACTTGACTTGTTCAAGCACCAACATCAATGTGGCTTACTCGATCACAAGCATCGGTATACGTTACAAGCCCAGCAGCACTACTTCTGCCCTGCCACCGTCAACGCTTCTTTCAACGTGAAGGCGTGAGCGTAGAGGGACTTGCCGAGAATCGCCGCATCAACGCCAACACTTTCGAGCTTCGCAACCGCACGGATATCGTCGAGGCTGGAAATGCCGCCGGAAGCGGTGACGTGGGCCGGCGTGCGTTCGGCGACTTCACGCAGCAACGTGAGGTTCGGCCCGTCCATCATGCCGTCGTGGGCGACGTCGGTGACCACGTAACGCTGGCAACCCGCCTTATCAAGCATGTCCATGGTTTCAAAGAGGTCGCCGCCCTTGCTGGTCCAGCCGCGTCCAGCCAACGTATGACCTTTGACATCGAGGCTGATGGCCACCTTATCGCCGTATTTCTTGATGATTCGGGCGGTCCATTCCGGATTTTCCAACGCTGCGGTACCGATATTGACCCGCGCTGCACCTGCTTCAAAGACGGCTTCAAGACTGGCATCGTCGCGGATGCCACCGCTCATTTCGATATAGACCTTGTCTCCCAGCTTCTCGCCGATTTCGCGTAGTTTCGAGCGGTTGTCACCGGTGCCGAACGCGGCGTCGAGATCAACCAGGTGAATCCAATCCGCCCCCTCGTCATACCACGTCTGCGCAGCCTCATACGGGCTGCCGTAATCGGTTTCGGACCCGGATTTGCCCTGACGCAGACGCACGGCCTTGCCGCCTCGGACGTCAACGGCCGGAAGCAATGTCAGCATGTTGTTCTCCTTTGAATCGAAAGATGTTGTCTACAGGGTCGCGGCCCAGTTTTTGAGCAGCTGGGCACCCGCCTGACCCGACTTTTCGGGGTGAAACTGGGTAGCCGAAAGTGGGCCACGCTCGTAAGATGTCACGAAATGGCTGCGTCCGTAGTCGCAGAACCCGACCTTTTGCACACTTACGTCATCAATGGAGGATTGCGCATGCCCGCGGTAACCGTCAGTTTGTGAGGCTGCCACACTTGACGCGGTCACAGGATTTTCGGGAACGGACGCGCTCATGGCGGCGTAGGAATGCACGAAATAGAAACGCTGATCCTCAAGCCCATGCAAAATCACCGAATCGTCGGGGGCACTGATGGTGTCCCAGCCCATATGCGGCACCACGTCGGCATCTACCAAATCCACACTGCCGTCGATTACGCCGAGGCCTTTGGCGATAGAACCGCCTTCCGTGCCCTGCGCAAACATGATCTGCAAGCCAACGCACACGCCGAGCACCGGACGCCCCGCCTTGAGACGTTCGAGAATAATCTGATCGCCGCCCACGGCCTTGAGCCCGTCCATGCACGCCGCAAACGCACCCACGCCGGGCACCACCAACCCGTCGGCTTCGAGCGCCTGCCGGCGATTGCTGGTCAGCGTCGGTTCAAGCCCGATATGCGCAAGCGCGCGCATCATCGAACGCACGTTGCCGAAGCCGTAATCGAACACCACCACTGCGGTCATTGCCATTCCCCGTTCCTCTAAGTTTGACGTAAGTTTGTTTAGATATGTCAAGTATCGTCCGGATTCAAGTATTCCATAAGAATCATTCACGATGCGATATGAAATGATTCAGCCGGAGAAATCGGCGGGTTCTCAAACCCGTCTGAGTGTTACTTCTTTACTTGTCCGTCTCTCAACCTCTTACCAGCTCGCATACCTTGTTGCCGAACCACCGCTTACTGAATGCTAGGTTTGCCACGGCCGTGCGAACGCGTGTGGTCGGCAATCACCCCAAGCGCCTTCTTGCGGTCGAAATCGGCGGTGGCCACAATGTGCTCACCCTGCTCCTTGAGCTCGGCGACAGTGGTGATGCCAAGCATCAGGTCTTCGACGCACCTGGGCGTGGTGGTGAAGAGCACCGGCGGAGCAAACTGCTGGCCCGGTTCGCCACTCATATAGAGCGTAGAGACGAGCTTGTCGGCACGATTGACCGAAAGCACGGCCGGCATGCCGTTGACCACTTGGGTCAGGTCCCTGGCCGCATTTTCCGGCGCGTCACCGTCGAGGTTATGCAGAATGGCGACGGCCCCGTTTTCATCAGCCATGCAATCGGCGGAGATGTCGGCAATCTGGCAGAACGCCGCGAGCAATTCCGAAGAAATCAGTCGGGTGATCAGGATGGCGACCTTCGCGCGGTTGCCGATAAGACCTTCCAACTCCTCGTCGAAGTCCATCTGGTCAAGCTCATCGGTGATCTTGCGGTCGGACTGTTTGGAGTCCTGACTTACGTCGGGCATACCGGAATCCGCAGGGTTTGACCGCGGGCTGGCATCACCGTTCTCCATATTTCCGGATTTCTTGCCCTCCGGATCGTCTTCGAATTCCTTTTCGAAACCGGCGAGCGCCGCCTCGAGTTCTTCGTCGCTGAACAGGCCGTCGTTCTCGTTGCCGGGATTATCAGAAGCGTCGGAACCGTTCACGTTGTCCGAACCTTTGGCATTATTGAATCCGTCAGCCTTGCCGGAACCGTTCCCACGGTCCCTGAAATCTTCGAAATCATCGGCTCGCTTATCGTCGTCACGGCGTTCGCTCATCACAGCGCCCCTTTCGTGCTGGGAATAATGCCGGCGATACGCGGGTCGGGCTCGACCGCAAAGCGCAGAGCGCGAGCCAGCGCCTTGAACTCGGCTTCGGCGATATGGTGCGGATCACGGCCGGCCAGCACCGTCATATGCAGGCAGAGGTCGGCGTGGAAGGCGATGGATTCCATGACGTGACGAACCAACGAACCGGTGAAATGCCCGCCGATCATGGCATATTCGAAGCCCTCGGGCTCCCCGGTGCACACCGCATACGGACGGCCGGAAATGTCGACAACAGCACGGGCGAGCGCCTCGTCAAGCGGCACGGTGGCGTCAGCAAAGCGACGGATGCCGCGCTTGTCGCCCAGCGCCTGCTTCAGCGCCTCGCCGAAAACAATGGCCGTGTCTTCCACGGTATGGTGCACGTCGATGTCGGTGTCGCCGCTGGCACGAATCTTCAAATCAATCAGCGAATGCTTGCCGAGCGCGGTCATCATATGGTTATAAAAAGGCACCGAGGTCTCGATGTCGGTTTGGCCGGTGCCGTCGAGATTCAGGCTCAGCTCCACCTTGGATTCGCTGGTTTCGCGTACTATCGTCGCCGTTCTTGCCATATCCGCTCCTTTATCGCTGGTTCACACACATCACAGGCCTTAACACCATCATAATTCATAGCGAAGTCAGGCGAAAACGTCCGGATACATCAGGGAAGAAACTCGACGCAGTGTTTACCGCTATTCTTCATTACACGAAAAATGCAATAACCACTATTCGTTTTCGAGTTGCGCCAAGACCTCCGTCAACGCCTCGCGGAAGCGGGCCATCTCCTCGTCGGTGCCCATGCACACGCGCAGCCAGCCCTCCGGCCCTACCACACGAATGAGGACGCCACGCTTCAGCAGTTCGTCGAAAATGCGTTCGCGGTCTTCGAACGATCCGCCGAACAAGACGAAATTGGACTGGGAATCCGCGACCTGAAGCGGCTTACCGTGCCAGGTCTGCGTTTTAAGCCACGCGGCGGTCGCCTCGCGGGTCTCGCGCAGGTGACGCACCTGGCTCAGCTGCTCGTCGATGTGCTTGAACGCGGCGAGCGCCGTGGCCTGTGTGACGGCGGAAAGATGGTAGGGCATGCGCACGATGCGCACACAGTCGATGATGCCTTGGTCGGCGGCGAGATAACCCACACGCGCACCTGCAAAAGCGAAGGCCTTGCTCATGGTGCGGCTGACGGCGAGGTTCGGATATTTCGCAAGCAGTTGAAGAGCAGTGGGCGTGCCAGGTGTGCGGAATTCGATATAGGCCTCGTCCACCACGACCACAGGGTGTACGCCTGCCGCCGCACCGTCCACCTTGGCGCTTTGAGCGGCTTTCAGCACCGCTTCGAGCTGATCCATCGGCAGAATGGTGCCGGTCGGATTGTTCGGGCTGGTCAGAAGGATAATCGACGGCTGCTCTCGATCAATGGCTTCCAGCAAAGCCTCAAGATTCAGCGAGAAGTCAGCGTTGCGCTCCACCGTAATCCACTTGGTGAATGTGTCGCGCGCATATTCGGGATACATCGAATAGGTCGGATTGGCACCCAACGCCTTGCGTCCCGGCCCGCCAAACGCTTGGAAGAGCTGGAGCATGATCTCGTTGCTGCCATTGGCGCCCCACAACTGCTCGACGCCAAGTTTCACACCAGATTCACGTGCGAGATAGTCCGAAAAGGCCTGACGCAGCTTGGTGTGCTCGCGGTCCGGGTAACGGTTGAGTGTCGGGGCAATCTTGCGCACGTCTTCGGCAATCTCGTTGACCACCGCAGGCGTGGGCTGGTACGGATTCTCGTTGACATTCAGACACACCGGCACGTCGAGCTGCGGTGCGCCATAAGGCACCTCTCCGATGAGGTCATTACGCAGCGGCAGATTCTGTGGAATCGAATTGGTCATGATTCATTCTTCCCTCTTCGCCGTCCGGCGATATATACGTAGATAATATAAATAATATATATTGTTAGCGGTTTTGCGGCCTTAGCGGCCAGAAAATCACCGGTTGATGAAACAAAATAATCGGGCAATCTCTACCGCTCCACAACAAAGCGGTTTTGCCGAAACCGAAAGCCGGAACAGCAAAACCGCTAAACGTTAATCAGGCAATCCTACTTGCGCAGGCCGGCCTTACGCTCCTGGTCCTTCAGCGTAGCCTTGTCATACGGATCGTCGATGAAACGGCTCAGCACGCACTCGCCATGAGCGGGCAAATCCTCGGAGACTGCGAAGGCGTTGATCAACGACGCCAGCGGCTTCAGGCCCTGCTCGTCGTATTCGATGACTTCGATCGGCTTCATGAAGGTGTGCACGCCGAGACCACAGGCGAAGCGGGCGGTGCCACCGGTAGGCAGCACGTGGTTGGAGCCGGACATGTAGTCGCCCAACGGGACCGGTGAATACGGACCACGGAAGATGGCGCCGGCGTTCTTGATGCGCTTGACGACCTCGTCCGGGTTCTCGGTCTGAATCTCCAAGTGCTCAGCGGCATAGGCGTTGGCGGCGTCGACGGACTGATCAAGCCCGTCAGTGAGGATGATGCCGGACTGACGACCGGTCAAAGAGGTGGCGACACGCTCGTGCGACATCGTGCGCGGGACGCGATAATCAAGGCTCTCCTGCACCTTCTTGGCCAGCTCCTCACTGTCGGTAATCAGTACGGAACCAGCGAGCTCGTCGTGCTCGGCCTGACCGATGAGGTCGGCGGCCACCCAGCTCGGATTGGCGGTCTTATCGGCCAAAATGGCGATTTCTGTGGGTCCGGCGACCGCGTCGATACCGACAATGCCGGAGACCATGCCCTTGGCCGTGGCCACGAAGATGTTGCCGGGACCGGTGATCTTGTCGACCGGTTCGCACAGCACCTCGCCATCCTGCGGCTCGCTTCCGTTGGCACCGTAGGCGAACATCGCGATGGCCTGTGCCCCGCCGACCGCGTAGACCTCGTCGACGCCGAGAATGGCACAGGTGGCGAGAATGGTCTTGTTGGGCAGGCCATCATTGTCGGCGCTCGGAGGCGTGGCAATGGCCAGCGACGAGACGCCCGCGACCTGGGCGGGCACGGCGTTCATGATTACGGAAGTAGGGTAGACTGCCTTGCCGCCAGGCACATAGAGACCGACACGTTCGACGGGAACCCAGCGTTCGGCGACACGAGCGCCTTCGGCCAGGTCGGTATAGAAGTCTTTCGGCACCTGCGAGGCGCAGACCTTGCGGATACGGCGCACCGATTCCTCGATGGCGGCGCGGACCTCGGGGTCCAGCTCTTCAAGCGCACTCTGCATCGCCTCAACGGGCACGCGCAGATGGTGCGGACGAATATGATCGAATTTCTCCTCGAAATCGCGCAAGGCCGCTGCCCCACGGGCCTTGACGTCATCGAGAATAGGACGCACAGCGCTGCTGGCTTCGTTCGTGCCCATTTCGGCACGAGGCATGGCCTCCAGCATCTGTGCTCGGGTGAGGCGCTTTCCGCGCAGATCGATAATTCGCATGGTGTTATTTTCCATACTTTTATATCGTATTCTGCACGATGTATCGAGATGAGATACAACTCACATTCTGAGATTCATTGTCTATCTGAACACGGGTTGTATCACCTCGCGTTTACGGCGCAAAGTGCTGCTCCTACGCTGCAGGCAGGCACTTCGGCCCGAAGAGAATCTTGATCTCGGCGAACAGCGACGTGTCACGTTTCACGCGGAACCTGTCGCCGAACGTCAACACCTTGGCGTTGCCGTCGGAATCCATAATGGCCAACCTGACCTCGCACATGCCGGGATGATTGGTGATGATCTTCCCCAGTTGCATGACATGCGGCCGGTTCAACGCGGTCTTTGGCAAGGTGAGCACCAACGGTCTTTCATCTTCCGCTACTAGGTTCGGGACGTTCATCTCGTTGGCGCGCATGCTCACCGTCTCGTCTCGCAACTCGATCTGACCGCGAATCTGCACCACCTCATCGACGGCCATCGATTCGGCCGCAGAAGTATAGGCGCGTCCAAAGAACATGCACTGGATGGAACTTTCCATATCCTCGATGGTGACAATGGCCCAAGGGTTGCCCTTCTTGGAGACGCGCCGATCGACGGAGGTGATAAGCCCTGCGATGGTGACCTGCTGGCGGTCGTCCATCTTCGGAGCACTGTTGATCAACTGTGCGATAGACATGTCTCGCAGGCTGTTCAAAACGGAAGCCATGCCGGAAAGCGGGTGGTCGGAAACGTAGAGGCCAAGCATTTCGCGTTCGAAGTTCAGTTTGGTCTTCTTGTCCCATTCCTCGATGTCAGGCACGCTGACCTGAGCGTCGCCCATCGCGTCCTCACCGGACCCATCGCCGCCGTCACCGTCTGATCCGAGGTCGCTGAACAAGTCGAACTGGCCTTCAGCCTGCTTGCGTTTGAGGCTAATCACCGAGTCGATGGCAGGTTCGTGAATCTGGAAGAGCGCACGGCGGTTCGGGTCGATGGAATCGAAGGCACCGGCCTTGATCAGCGATTCCACGAGACGCTTGTTGAGCACGCTCAATGGCACACGGCGGATGAAGTCCATGAAGTTGATGTATTTGCCACGCTTGCTCTCGCGCTCGGCGATGATGTCTTGCACCGGATTGTCGCCGACGTTACGGATGGCGCCGAGGCCGAAACGGATGATGTTGCCGACAGGGGCGTATTCGAGCCGGGATTCGTTGACGTCCGGCGGCAGCACCTTGATGCCCATGCGCCGCGCCTCCCCGAGGTAGAGCGCGGTCTTGTCTTTGTTGGTGCGTTCGTTCTGCAGCAGCGCCGCCATGAATTCCACTGGATAGTGGGTCTTGAGGTAGGCCGTCCAGTAGGAAATAAGCCCGTAGGCTGCGGAATGGGCCTTGTTGAACGCGTAACCGGAGAACGGCACGAGGATATCCCAGACGTCCTGCGCGGCCTTCTGAGAATAACCGTGCTCCTTCATGCCTTCGAAGAACGGCCCCTGCTCCTTGGCCAACACTTCAGGCTTCTTCTTGCCCATAGCGCGTCGCAGCACGTCCGCTCGGCCAAGAGAGTAGCCGGCCAGTATTCGCGCGGCGGACTGCACCTGCTCCTGATAGACGATCAGGCCGTAGGTCTCGTCGAGCACCGGGGCGAGCGCCTCGGCCACCTCGTCGTTAATCGGGGTGATGGGCTGCAAACCGTTCTTGCGCTTGGCGTAGTTGTTGTGCGAGTCCATATCCATCGGGCCCGGGCGGTAAAGCGCGATGAGTGCGGAAATGTCGTTGAAATTATCAGGCTTGAGGCTTTTAAGCAGCGCGCGCATCCCGTCGCCATCGAGCTGGAAGACGCCGAGGGTGTCGCCTCGGGTCAGAAGCGCGTAGGTCTCCTTGTCATCCAGCGGGATCTTGGTATAGTCGATAGGCTCCTTACCGTTGAGCTCGATGTTCTTCAGGGTGTCGCGGATGACCGTCAAGTTGGAGAGGCCGAGGAAGTCGTTCTTGACCAGCCCCAGCGTTTCGCAGGTATGGTATTCGAAGGTCGTGGTCACCGTGCCGTCGGTGCGTTCCAAAAGCGGGGAGGTATCGGTGATTGGCGTAGCCGACATGATCGTGGCGCAGGCGTGCACACCAGTCTGGCGAATCAGGCCTTCGATGCCCTTGGCCTCGTCGGTGATGCGCTTGGCATCGGGGTCGGAATCGTAAAGTTCGCGGAATTCGCGCGCTTCGGCGTACTTCTTGGAGGTCGGGTCGAACATCTCCTTGAGACTTGCATCCTTGCCGTTCTTGCTCGGCGGCAGCGCCTTGACGATGCGGTCGCCCACGGAGAATTCATATCCCATGATTCGTGCGGAATCCTTGAGGGCCTGCTTGGTTTTGATGGTGCCGTAGATGACGCACTGGGCCACCTTGTCGTGCCCGTATTTGTCGGCCACGTAATCGAGCACCTTCTGGCGGCCTTCGGGGTCGAAATCGATATCGATATCAGGCAGCGAGACGCGCTCGGGGTTGAGGAATCGTTCGAAGATCAGGCCATGCTTCAAGGGGTCAAGTTCGGTGATGCCCATCGCGTAGGCCACCATCGAGCCTGCCGCGGAGCCACGGCCAGGGCCGACCATCACACCGTGTGTCTTGGCCCAGTTGATGTAGTCGGCGACCACGAGGAAGTAGCCGCAGAACTGCATCTGGCAGATCACGCCGCACTCGTAATCGGCCTGTTTGCGCACGTTGTCGGGCACGTTGCCGTCGTAGCGTTTCTCGAGGCCCTGCTGCACGTCGTGTAGGAAGAGCGAAGTCTCATCCCAGCCGTCCGGGCAATCGAAGAGTGGCATGAACGCGCCGTCTTCATGATCATCGAACATGACGTTGCAGCGTTCGGCTACTTCCAGCGTGTTGTCGCAGGCCTCGGGAAGGTCTTTGAAGAGAGCCCGCATTTCCTCAGCGGATTTGATGTAGTAGCCGGAACCGTCGAATTTGAATCGATCCGGATCGTCCAAGTGCGAGCCGGAGTTGATGCAAAGCATCGCGTCCTGCGAACCTCGGTCGGCTTCGTGAACGTAGTGGGAATCATTGGTGGCGATGATGGGGGCACCGAGATCTTTGGCGATCTTGAGCAGGTCGGCAGAGACGCGCTTTTCGATTTCCAGATTGTGATCCATCAGTTCGACGTAGAAATTATCTTTGCCAAAGATGTCCTGCAACTGATGCGCGGCACGCAAGGCCTCCTTGTATTGGCCAAGACGCAACCTGGTCTGGACGATACCCGACGGGCATCCGGTGGTTCCGATGACGCCCTTGTGATAGGTCTGAAGCACGTCATAATCCATACGGGGCCACTTGCCCACACGGCCTTCGAGATTGGCCACGGACGAGGCCTTCATCAGGTTGACCAACCCCTCGTCGTTTTCGGCCCAGAGCGTCATATGGGTGATAAAACCGCCGCCGGAGACGTCGTCGCTGCGTTGGGCTTCCGTGCCCCAGTGCACGCGGCCCTTGTCCGTCCTCGAAGTTTCCGGGGTTACATAGGCTTCGATGCCGATAATCGGCTTGATACCGGCATTTACAGCCGTGCTCCACATCTCGTAGGCACCGTGCATATTGCCGTGGTCGGTGATGCCGATGGCCGGCATTTCGAGTTCTTTGGCGCGGTTGACCAAATCGGGAATCTTGGACGCGCCGTCGAGCAGCGAGTAATGCGTATGGTTATGTAATTGAACAAAGTTTCCCGAATGAGCCATGCTCTCCACGATACCGAGCCGGTCAGACGCTGAAAGCCTTTAGCGAACCATGCTCACTAGATGCTATTTACTATCAAAACCTATTCTTTTTCACGCTTATCTTCGCGCACGACGCTCAGCGCATGCTGCAAATCGGCGGGATAGCGGGATTCTACCACTGTGCGGACGTGGGTGCGGGGGTGCTTGAATTCCAAACGCATGGCGTGCAGCCATTGGCGGTTCAGGCCCAGGCGCTCGGCCAGCACGGGGTTCGCGCCGTACATCGGATCGCCTACCAGCGGATGACCGATGGATGAGAAATGTACACGAATCTGGTGGGTGCGGCCGGTTTCGAGGTTGACGCTCACGAGCGTCGCCTCGCTGAAGCGCTCCAGCACATCCCAGTGAGTAATTGCTTTTTTGCCCAGCGGCGTGACGGTGAAACGGAAATCTGAGACTTTCGCCCTTCCGATAGGCGCTTCGATAGTCGCTTTGTCATGGGTCAAGTTGCCCTGTACCAAAGCGTGATAAATCTTGGTGACTTCGTGATGGGCGAATTGGCGACGCATCTCGCGATAAGCCAAGTCCGATTTGCATACCAGCATGAGCCCACTGGTGCCGACGTCGAGTCTGCTGACGATACCTTGCCTGCCAGGAGCGCCCATGGACGTGATGTGCACTCCGCGGGCCAAGAGGCTGCCGAGCACCGTCGGCCCCGTCCAGCCCGCAGAAGCATGCGCGGCGACACCAACAGGTTTGTCGACCACGACGACGTCGTCATCTTCATAGACGACGGCCATGCCTTCAGCCAGCGGTTCCGGTTCCGGCTGTTTTTCTTCGATGTCGAATTCGACGGTATCGCCGCTCAACAGTGTGCCGGATTTTGAAATCTTATGTTGGAGGACACTCACTTCGCCGGCCTCGATGAGTTCAACAGCCTTGGACCGCGAGACACCTAGCATTTTCGCCACGGCCACGTCGAATCTCTTGCCGATCAACGCATCGGGTGCTGGCACCAAGCGGCTCATCGACCGTCCGCCCCTCTATCCTCTACAGCTTTCACCGGTTCTTCCTGGATGTTCTTACGGTCTTGGCTATCATTGGAATTGTGGGCATCGCCGCTATCGTCGCTGTCTTTGATGTCTTTCGCGCTGAACGGCACGTTGACCAACAACAGGATGATGATGAGAACGGCGGCAATCCCCAGTTCAATATCAGCCACATTGCCTACGGACCAGCCATAGTTGAGGAAATCCACTACTTTTCCATTGAGGAACCCATGTGCGAAAATCACCCGGTCAATGAGATTACCGAAAGCCCCCGCAAAGGCGATAATCAAAGCTGCCGTCCACCACAGCGAAACCGTGGTCAATGCCAGATACACCAGCGCCACGCAGGCTACCAGCGCGAAGCAGGAAATCAACCATGTGACCGACGAACCCATCCCCAGCGATGCCCCGGGGTTATGAACCAACGTCAGACCCAAAAATCCGGGTATAACCATGACGGTCCTGCCATCACCGAGAGCGGCTTGCGCCCATAGCTTGGTAAGGCGGTCGAGCAAAAGCGCTACAACCGCTACGATAACGAAAACGGCCACACGAGTGCGCAGCCGTTTAGGTGATACATTTTTCATATCGATGGCCGAATCAGTTCTTGGCTTCTTCCATCTTGTTGTACGTATTCGTATCGCTGACCTGGGAGACAAGCTGGCCCAAGAATTCGGTCAGGCGGGTACGATATTCGGTCTCGAACTGCTTGAGGCTCTGGATATTGGCCTCAATGACCTTGGACTGAGAAGCGAGGTTGTCACGCACCTGCTGGGCATAGGTCTCGGCAGCGGAACGTGTCTTCTGATCGTACTCGGCAGCACGACGCTGAACCTCGGACTCGTAGTTGTCGGCCGAAGTATGCTTCTGCGTGGAGTAATCGTCAGCGGCGCCACGGGTCTTCTGTGCATACGCATCGGCCTCGGAACGGGTCTGCTTGGAATAGTCCTCAGCCTTGCCGCGAACCTGCTTGGAGTACTCATCGGACTCGTTGCGGGTGCGAGTGGAATAATCGTTGGCCTTGTTGACCAGTTCCTGATACTTGGTCTGGCTGGCGTCGGTGATTTCCTTGGCCTTGGCCTTGCCCTTGTCGACATACTGATCGTGCAGCTGCATGGCGAGCGTCAGCATGGCGGTCGCGCGCTCAGGCTCGCTGTTGGCTCCAGCCGCGGCTCCTGCGATCTTCTGCAGGCTGCCGGTCTCGGTGCTCGGTTCAAGCTTGGAGACCTGGGCACGCAGCTGGTTCTCACGCTGCCTGGATTCCTCGAGCTGGCGGGAAAGATCGCGCATCTGCTGAGTCTGCTGGCTTGTGCTGGAAAGCTGCTTCTTGGCCTGCTCAAGCTCACGGGAGAGCTTCTCGTTGCCGCTGCGGAATTCGTCGCGCTCGTGTTGGACGGCGACAAGCTGATTGTCGATGTCCTTCTTGCCCTGGGCCTGCGCGGCCTGGGCGGTAAGCTGATCGATCTGAGCGTTCAGGCGATCGACCTGATCCTTCAGCTGCTTGTTCTGCTCGGCCAGCGCCCTGTTGCTTTCCTCAGCCTCTGCAAGCTTGGAGGCATCAACGCTTGCCGTTGCAGCCTGATTGGCAGCCTTCTGCTGCTGGCTGGCCGCCGTCTTCAAGGTTTGGTTCTCACGGCTAAGGGTCTGAACCTGACTGGTCAGATCCGAAATCTTGGAATTGAGCTTGCTGACATCCGGACCGAGCGACTGCGTCGACTGTCCGTTGCCGTTTGCCATAGCCTGCTTGCCGAGAGCTTCAACGGTCTCGGTGACCTGATCGAGGAAGTCATCGACCTCTTCGACATCGTACCCTTCTTTAAAACGTACGGTTTGGAAGGCATGTTCCCTGATATCTTTCGGCGTTAACAGTGCCATAAACTTTTACACCTCACTTTGGGCATGATGCCTCTGATTTTTGACTCTTGAATAGATGTTATACCATACAGTCTACCGTCAGTTTCGGGAATCCCGCATAGATACTTGCTATAAGTTTGTCTATTGTTCCCATGAAACCTGTTGCGAAGAGGAGAATCCGCCATCGCTCTGCTCGGTCCCGAGGCCTTGCGAAGACGGGAACCCACCGTTTGGTTGTCCGGTCTGCGGGCCCTGCGGATAGAATGGCGAAGGTGACGTGGAAGGGAAATTCTGGTTGACAGCTCGCATACCGGAAGCCGCAGCAGGGCCCATACCGGAAGGTGAGCCTGAAAGCTGACCCTGCAGATAGGAAATCTGCCGTTCCTCTTCCTCCAAGGTGTGCGCGACCTGATCCAGGAAATCATCGACTTCCTCGACATCATAGCCTTCTTTAAAACGAACTGTCTGGAACGCTTTATTACGGACTTCTTCTGCAGAGAGTAATGCCATGATGACCTTTCAGTACACGTAAACCAAATTGATATTACTTAAATGATGAAATCCACTACCGCAAGGATAAACCACAGGACTACAGGAGTGACGTCCAAACCCATATTGCCCATCCGGATAACAGGGATGAAACGGCCCAACCAACGCAGCGGCGGATCGGTCAATACGTAGAAGACATTGACAATCGACCCAATCACGCGGCCTGGACGCCAACTAGGTATCAATGCGAACACCCAATCAATAAGCACCCTAATGAGGAGTACCGTCGAATAGACGGCGATAACCCATTTGATCAGACTAAGGATGGTAATCAACATAAAACCTCAGAACAGGCCGTCTTCGGATTCATCGGACGATGACTGATCCACCTTGATGTTGACCTGCGCGGGACTCAACAGGAAGACCCTAGGAGTGACGCGCTCCAGCGAACCACGGACACCGAAGACCACACCCGCCGAAAAATCGACGATGCGGTAAGCAACGGCTTCGGAGACACCCGTAAGGTTCAAAACCACCGGAATGCCGTCACGGATGGCGCGGCCGACCTTCTGGGCTTCGTCGTAGGACTTGGGATGAATGGTGGTGATGCGGTTGATGCGGCCCGGGAAAGGCTTAGCTGCGCGCGAAGACGAGGAGCTCTCCGAAGTAGAAACCGGGGAGGTTTGCGTGGCGATCGGCGTCACGTTGCTGTCCGAATCGAAAGCCGTAGGCGCGGCATCCTCGTTCTCTTGCATTTCGTCGTCGTCATCGTCGACAACGTCAGCCATACCGAGATATGACATCGCCTTTTTCATGTATCCAGCCATAAAAATCCTTTCGTCTACTCTTTAGCGCAGGAAATCGGGGATATCGAGATCGCCGGGATCATCGGGCGAGGACGATTCATCGGGATCGTCGTAGGACTGAGTCTCCGGGGTATGCGAGACGGTCGGGGTGTCCAGATCAGGCACGTGATGTACCAGAGGAGTCTCAGATTCGGAGCCATAGCCCTGGCCTGACGGCTCGCCGGCATTGTGCGAGTTAGACTTCGAAACCTCATCGAGATTTTCGGCGTCCTTCTTGCTTTCGGCATCGAACCCTGCCGCAATGACGGTGACACGGACTTCGTCGCCGTAAGCGTCGTCGAGCGCGAGACCCCAAATAATCTGGGCTTCGGGGTGGATGGCCTTGCGCACCAGTTCGGTGGCGTCGCTGGCTTCCTGAAGCTTCAGGTCGGTGGGGCCGGCGATGTTGATGAGCGCACCATGAGCGCCCTCGATGCTCTCTTCCAAGAGTGGCGAGCTGATGGCGATCTCGGCAGCCTGGGTGGCGCGATCCTCGCCGCGAGCCGAGCCGATGCCGAAGAGCGCCGTGCCTGCGCCACGCAGGATGGCGGTGACGTCGGAGAAATCGACGTGAATATAGGAATTCATCGTGATCAGGTCGGTGATGCCCTGCACGCCGGCCAGAAGCGCGGTATCGGCGGTCTTGAAGGCGTCGACGATGCCAATGGTCTTGTCGGAAAGTTCGAGGAGACGATCATTGGGAATGACAATCAGCGCATCGACTTCTTTACGCAAATTCTCGATACCAAGTTTGGCTGAAGCCGCACGCTGCGGGCCTTCAAAAGCGAACGGACGAGTGACCACAGCGATGGTCAACGCACCTTGCTGATGCGCCGCACGAGCGACGATAGGGCTTGCGCCGGTACCGGTGCCGCCGCCTTCGCCACATGTGACGAAGACCATATCGGCACCCTTCAGTGCCTCTTCAATGTCGGACTGATGATCTTGCGCAGCCTTAGCACCCTTTTCGGGGTCGGCCCCCGCTCCAAGCCCTCGACTCGAATGATCGCTCAGGGAAATCTTCACATCCGCGTCGCTGCGGAGTAAATCTTTCGCATCAGTATTAATCGCTACAAATTCAACGTTCTGCAAGCCTTCGGCAATCATGCGATTGACGGCGTTACCCCCGGCACCACCGACACCGACCACCTTGATGCTCGTCTTATCGTTGAAATTGTCATTCTGGGCAATCTCGCTCACCATAGTCTCCTGTCACTTCACGGTTATGCCTATTACTCTATCGCAGAACACGCCTAAATTAAGAGTATTTCCCGGGGTGTACCACATATTTTTCCAATTTTCTGATTTTTATTCGAAATTATCAACAGGGATACGCAACTGGCGTGGTGGGGTGGGAATATACAATGTCCGACACGCTCTGGGCTGAGCCGTAAAGCAGAAAGTCCAGTGGACTTTCTGTAGGCGAAGTGAGCGCGATGTCTCGAGCGCGAAGGCAAAATCTTTGATTTTGCACAGGCCAAGTCTTTACGGTCTGACATCGCATATCCCCACCCCACCACTCAACCACATTAATTTTATTGCTATTCAAATTAGTAGCTGGCATCCATCGGGTCATCGCCGAAAAGCTGCTCGCGCTCTTCATGAGTCGTGGTGCGCGAATCGAACCAGCCGTATGGAACGTGGACCTTTTTCGCGTAGCGAACACGGCCGCGCGGCTTGTCGGTAATGCGTTCCGGATATGTGACGGATGGGTCGAGTCTGCCCATTACTTTCTTCACGTCGTCCAACGTTTCGGATTCCATGAACTCCCGACGGGTGTTGCCACCGACTGGGAAGCCTTTCAAATACCACGCGATATGCTTACGCAGGTCGTGCACGGCCATCGTCTCGTCGCCGTCGTAGAAGCGCAACAAAAGCTCACCGTGGGCCAGGATAATCTGGCAGACACCGCCAAGCGTCGGGCTGAAGCGTTCGTCGGAACCGGCGAAAGCGTGTTTGATGTCGGAGAAAATCCATGGGCGGCCCTGGCAACCGCGACCGATGGCGACGCCGGCGCAACCGGTCTCGCGCACCATCTCCAGCGCGTCTTCGGCACCCCAGATGTCACCGTTGCCAAAGACCGGAATATCTACGGCTTCAACCAGTTCAGCGATACGACTCCAGTCGGAATGGCCACCATAATATTCAGCGGTGGTGCGTGCGTGGAGCGTCACTGCGGCGCAGCCTTCGTCCTCAGCGATACGGGCGGCATCGAGGAACGTGGTGTGGTCGGCATCGATACCGACGCGGATTTTCGCGGTCACGGGAATATTGGCATCGTTGCACACCTCGACCACGCGGTGGACGAGTTCGCGGAAGAGATCGGTTTTCCACGGCAAAGCAGAACCGCCGCCACGACGGGTGACCTTGGGCACCGGGCAGCCAAAGTTGAGGTCGACATGGTCGGCGAGATTGCCATAGACCACCATCTGCGCGGCCTGGGCGGTAATGTTGGGGTCGACGCCGTAGAGCTGCAATGAGCGGGGATGCTCGGTAGGTGCAAAACGGCAAAGCCTGAACGCCTTGGGATTGCGGGCGACAAGCGCACGCGCGGTAATCATTTCAGCGACATACAAGCCATCGGGACCGTATGCGCGGCACAGCGTTCGGAACGGCCAGTTGGTCACGCCCGCCATCGGAGAGAGGACGACCGGGGTCTGAATATGCAATGGCCCCAAATCGACCGGAGCAATCTTGGGTAACGGTTTACCGTCATCTTTCGCTTCGTATTCGCCGTCCTGAGCACTGGTTTCGCTCGAATCGAGCCCGGGCAACTCCCCCAACACCTGATCCCAACCGTCATCAAACCGCTGCCGAGCCTCCGAATAATCGACTTTGCTCAGCCATTCCTTAAAATCCTTCACGTATCACCTATTTTTTATTTACTCGATATCCAGAAAAACAATACTTCGACTGACGTGGTGGGCCGGGGATATACAATGCTTGACACGCTCCGGGCCGCTCAGGCCAAGTCTTTACGGTCAAGCATCGCATATCCCCGACCCACCACTCAACACATCCAAACTCTACGTATTTCAATCAAATAGCTATCAATAACTGGAGATGACTACTTTGAATCCAAATACAAACAGTTAGATTCCGCTGAGTGTTGGGTGTCGGGATATGCGATGGCTAGACATAAAGCTTGGCCTACCGGCCTGGAGGGTGTCTAGACATTGTATATCCCGACACCCAACAACGTCAGTTGAAGTTTTACAGAACTTGTATTAACTAGTCCTCAGAGCGACTCAGTAGAGACCGCCAGCCTCTGCGACCTTTACCGGGGCGGACTCATCGATGCCGGATTCCTTGGCGAAGTCTACTCCTCCGTCGGCTGCGGTGGTGCCGACGACCGAGGCCGGACCTTCGGGATAGCGCACGCGCTTCTCGCCGATACGGTCGGCGACGTAGCGAGCCACGTTGTCGAGGTCAACGCGCTCCTGCTTCATCGAGTCGCGTTCGCGGATGGTGACGGAATGATCGTCAGGAGTATCGAAATCAACGGTGATGCAAAGCGGGGTGCCAATCTCGTCCTGGCGACGGTAGCGGCGGCCGATGGCTCCGGCTTCGTCGTAGTCGATCATCCAGTCATGCTGGCGCAGTTCGGCGGCCAGGTCGTGGGCGATGCCCTGCAGCGGCGCCTTCTTGCTCAGCGGGAAGACGGCGGCCTTGACCGGGGAGAGACGCGGATCGAGACGCAGCACAGTACGGCGGTCGACGCCGCCCTTGGTGTTCGGAGCCTCATCGACGGCGTAGGCGTCCACAAGGAAGGCCATGAGCGAACGGGTCAGGCCCGCGGCCGGCTCGATGACGTAGGGAATGTACTTCTTGCCACTGGCCTGGTCGAAGAAGGCCAAGTCCTCGCCGGAATGCTCCTGATGCGCGGAAAGATCGAAGTCGGTGCGGTTGGCCACGCCTTCGAGCTCGCCCCAATCGGAGCCCTTGAAGCCGAACTTGTATTCGATGTCGACGGTGCGCTTGGAATAGTGCGCGAGTTTCTCCTTGGGATGCTCGTAATGGCGCAGGTTCTCCGGGTTGATCCCCAGGTCGGTGTACCAACGGGTGCGGGTGTCGATCCAATACTGGTGCCACTCCTCGTCGGTGCCGGGCTCGACGAAGAACTCCATCTCCATCTGCTCGAACTCGCGGGTGCGGAAGATGAAGTTGCCAGGGGTGATCTCGTTGCGGAAGGACTTGCCCATGTTGGCGATGCCGAACGGCGGCTTGCTTCGCGAGGAAGTCATGACGTTCTTGAAGTCCACAAAGATGCCTTGGGCGGTCTCCGGGCGCAGATAGTGCAACGAATTCTCGTCGTCAACAGGTCCGAGATGCGTGCGCAGCATCATGTTGAAATCGCGCGGTTCCGTCCACTGGCCGCGGGTGCCGCAATCCGGGCAGACAATCGACTTGAGACCGTCTTCCGGCATCTTGTCGCCGTGCTTCTCGGCGTAGGATTCCTCAAGCTTGTCGGCACGCTGGCGCTTGTGGCAGTTGAGGCACTCGATCAGCGGGTCATTGAAGACCTTGACGTGCCCGGAAGCCTCCCAGACGGCGGAAGGAAGAATGATAGAGGTGTCGACGCCGACCACGTCGCCACGGGTGACCACCATGGAACGCCACCATTCGCGCTTGATATTGTCCTTGAGCGCGACGCCGAGCGGACCATAATCCCATGCGGAACGCGTGCCGCCGTAAATCTCCCCTGCAGGGAACACGAAACCACGACGCTTGGCCAGCGATACGACTTCATCAAGTTTGGATTGAGCCACGACACACCTTCCGCTTTCGGCTTTAATCAGCCATTTCAAGACATTTACTCGTGTGCCCACTTTAC
Organism: Bifidobacterium sp. ESL0769; assembly: GCF_029395495.1. Lineage (NCBI taxonomy): Bacteria > Bacillati > Actinomycetota > Actinomycetes > Bifidobacteriales > Bifidobacteriaceae > Bifidobacterium > Bifidobacterium sp. ESL0769. Next base: position 1,681,155 of record NZ_CP113918.1, read on the forward strand.
CGACACAGCCTGACACACGGCGCGAACGCGGCGGCCGGCAATGCCAAGCCTTAAAGGTAGCATGCAATTAGCAATTCAAGGAGATCAACATGAGCGAAAACTTCGACCGCAATGCCGTAAAACAAACCGTCCCGACCGACCCGAAAACCGGTAAACCCTATATCAACACCGTCGCCGCCGTGGCCATCGCACCTAGCGGAACCGGTTCGGAGCTGAGCGAATATGTCGCGCAATCCGTAAACATAATCCGCGAATCCGGACTGTCCAACGAAACCAACGCGATGTTCACCAATATCGAAGGCGATCTTGACGACGTGCTCAAAACCGTTCGAGACGCGACCATGGCGCTAGCAGGTCAGGGATATCGCACCGGAGTCACGCTTAAACTTGACATACGTCCCGGTTTTTCCGGTCAAATCAAAGAAAAGCAACAGCTTGTTGACGAGATTCTGGGTCAAACGAAATAAACACCGATTTCCAACGAAATAGACATTTATTTCAAATTGTAGCCACAGGGTTTACTTAGTCCGTAAATAGGTATAGATTAAAAACCATGATGACTATGAAAGACGTCGCGGAGAAGGCCGGAGTCTCAATCTCCACTGTCTCCTTGGTTCTCAACAATAGGGATGCCGGACGTGTAAAAACACAGATAGCCGCAAAGGTGCGGGAAATTGCGGACGAGCTTGGCTACAAGCCTAATCCGATGGCGCGCAGCTTGCGTACCAGCAAAACCGGGATTCTGGGTTTCATCGCCGATGAAATCTACGACATCCCCTACACCGCGCAAACGCTGCAAGGCGCGCAGGATGCCGCCAGCCACTATGGCTATATCATCCTGTTCGTCGATACGGACGGTTCGGCCAGTCAGGCGGACCAGATTTCCGTGCTCCAGCGTTACGGCATGGATGGATTCCTTTATTCCAAGCCTTCCAGCCAGGTCACTGAGGTTCCCGAGGATCTCGTTCATTCGCCGCTGGTGCTGATTTCCACCAATACTGTCGACAACCGCTTCCCCATCGTCGAGCCCGATGAATTCGCCATCGGCTACGACGCCACCAAGCGGCTGATCGATGCAGGAGGAAAGAAGATCGCGTATATCGGCAACGCCGCGCCGACCATCGCTCAGGCCACGAGACTTGAGGGCTATCGCAAGGCGCTTAAAGAAGCGAAAATGCCGTTCGACAAGAATCTGGTTGTCAACGTCTCGCAGGACGGGGACGCACTTGGCATGGTTTCATCGCTTTTCGACGAAGAGAAGCCCGATGCCTTCTTCTGCTACGATGATGCACGCGTCTGGTACATCTACGAATGCGCCGCACGCCGCGGTCTGACCGTAGGCAAGGATCTTTCGGTCATCGGCGTTGGCAACGACAGCAACATCGCCGACACCTTCTCCCCTAGACTGACCACCGTCGCCATGCCCTATTACGAAATGGGCTATTGGGCGGTCTGCAAGCTGGTCTCGTTGATTGAGAAGCGTTCCTTGGGCGACGATCCATTCCCGAAGAATCTCATCGATCTGCCGCCAATCAATTCCGCGATTCCGGCATGCATCCATTGCCAGATTATCGAGAATCAATCGGTCGTCGGGCAATAACTGACACGACGATATTGTTGGCTTTGTAAGGATTATGTACCTTACCAAATAACTCGTCACATAGTAGGGGCTCTTCCGCAGTATTCCGGAAGAGCCTCTACTCGTATGTTCTATGCCGTGATATGCACTTGATGCGCGTTTGATCGCATCTGGTTCAGCGACCGATCATTTTGTTTTGGTCTTGACACCACCGAAACGACGGTCGCGGTGAACGTAGTGGTCAATGGAACGCCAAAAGGCTTCACGTCCGTAGTCCGGGAACAGCTCGGGCGCGAAATCAAGTTCCGCGTAAGCCGCTTCCCACGGCAGGAAGTTTGAGGTGCGCTGTTCGCCGGAAGTGCGGATGACCAGATCGCAATCGGGAATATCGGGATTGTAAAGATGCTCGGAAATCATTGATTCGGTGACACGATCACCGCTGATTTTGCCGTCTCGCACTTCCTTGGCGATGGCCGCCGCGGCATCTGCGATTTCGGAACGACCGCCGTAATTGATGCAGAAAACCACATCGATGGTGGAATTGTGTTTGGTGCGCTCCATGGCGACCTCGAGCTCGTCGATCACCGATTTCCAAAGCCTCGGCCGACGGCCGGACCAGCGCACGCGCACGCCCCACTCGTCCATCTGAGCGACGCGGCGATGGATGATGTCGCGCGAAAAGCCCATCAGGAAACGGACTTCCTGCGGGCTGCGCTTCCAGTTTTCTGTCGAGAACGTATAGAGGCTCAGGTAACGCACACCGGCTTCGATGGCACCGGCGATGGTGTCGAAAACGACCGGCTCGGCGGCCTGGTGGCCGTGAGTGCGGGTCAGGCCGCGTTGTTGGGCCCAACGTCCGTTGCCGTCCATGATGACGCCGACGTGACGGGGCACCTTGTTCTTCGGAAATGCCGGAATGATTGAGGGGTCGGAGAACGGCGCCGCGGGAACGTCGAGCGACGTGTAATCCACATGTTCAAAAGCCATATTTACGAATCTAGCAACTTCAGCGAACGGATGGGCCGCTCAAGGTAATATTCACCCCATTCTTCAACAAATCGACGTATGTCGGCCTTCAAAGGCACGCGGTCGAGTATATTCCAGTCTCCCTCGATGAGCGCTTCCATCTGCTCGCGGCCATCGACGTCGATACGGCGTGAATCCGGGGTGTGGTCGGTGGAGCAGAGAATGCCGCCGGAAGCCACGGAAAAGTAGTCAAGATCGTCGCGTTTGGCGCACACGGCACATGAGGAAAGGCGCGGGGTCCAGCCGGCTTGGGCCAAAGCCCGCATCACGTAAGAATCGCTGATTGCTTCGGCCGGGTGACGGGCGCGGGCGAGCGCTGCCAATGCGGAAATCAGGAGCATATATTGCCGCTGGGCAGGTTCATGTTCGGTTGAGACGAGTTTGTCAGTGGTTTCGGCGATGACGTTGGCGGCGGTATAGGCATCGTAATCCACGCAGATCCGCGCGGCGTAGGAGGAAATGCAAGCAGCCTGGGAAACCACATCGAGCGAACGGCCTTCAGCGATCAGTAGGTCGTCGCGCATGAACGGCTCAAGCCTGCCGCCGAAACGCGATTTGGTGCGCCGTACGCCTTTCGCAACGGCACGAACTTTGCCATGGTTTTTGGTCATCAACGTGATGATGCGGTCGGCCTCACCAAGTTTGACGGTTTTCAACACCACGCCTTCGTCACGATACAGCGCCATTGAAAACCACCTCCCGATTATGCAACACCACACCCATACTAGAAATGTCAGCGACCATCGACGACCCTTATGTCTTTTAAAAGATGAACAAGCCCCAGAAGGCGAAGAAAAGCAGGACGCTGAACATTGCGGCGGCGACCAGCCAGAAGAAAACGCGGCCGAAACGCTTCGAGGCGAAGACCGGGTTGTGACCACTGAACACATCGCGAATCGCACCCTTGCGCGGCGGAATCTGCGCCAGACCACGCACCTGCGCGACTTCGATGCAACGCGCGAGGATGCGGGCCCACGCCCACACCACAAGAATCGAAACCACCTGAATGACCGGCCAGCTCCAATACATCATGCCCGGATTCTCCGTGGGCGCGCCACCCCAGCCGAGCTTGACCACGGCCATGATGACCTGCCCAAGACCTGCAGCAAAAAGCACGAACGTGGCCAGCGTGGTCAAAGCAACAGCCAAAAGCTCGCTGCCGAATCCGCGCATGAAACCGAACACCTTGTTATGGTTGCCGCGAATCATACGGAACGCCTTGATGCCGCAACCAGCCAGCGCCATCAACAGGGCCGCGAGAAGCAGAATCACCATGCCGACGTTGACGATAGAGCCGTAAATGGTGAGATTGCGGTCCGCTTTGAGCTCCAGTGGCACGGCGATGGACTGACGTATGGTGGTGCCGGCAACCAGCTCGCTGGTCTGCTTGAGCCCCGCAGTGGTGCCGACGGCCCACGAAATGACGTCATTGATGTAATCGTCGGCGAACGGCGTGCCGGTGTCCGCCTCGTCGCCAAGCCGCAAGACGTGGTTCGCCACGGAATAGCTGCGTACCGTCACGTCCCGGTTGCCGGCGCGGTGAGCCGAATAGAGGATATGTTGAAGCCCCTCGACCTGTGCGGTCAAGACGTCCTTGGAACCGTAGACCACCATGGTCGGCACGGCATAGGCTTGCGGCAGATCCATCGGAAAGTCAAGATTGGTCAGCCCCATCATATCCGTATCGGCGTGGAAAAGCCGACGGACGATGGACTGGTAGCCGTTATTGGCTCCGACCAGTGAGAAGTCCTGCCCGACGAAGAAACCCAACGATTGCCTAGGCCCGTAGACCATCGGACTTAAGAGAAGCTGGAAGGCGATGCGCTTGTCGTATTTGATGACATAGGGGGAAATCCACGTGCTTTCGGAAGTCGCGTACAGCCCGACCTTATCCGGATCGACGTTGGGCTGCGTACGCAGAAAACGCGCGACCTGGTCGTAGGCCTTCGCGCTTCCCGGATAGTCGCGGGTCAGATCGTTGGTCGACCAGACGGGTTTGTCGAGCACGGCGGTGACGAAACCGGCTGAGGAAAGGTCTGCGGCGGCGTCACCGAAGCTGTTTTCCGCAGTTCCGTAACCTGCACCATGCATGAAGACGACGCCGGGGTGCTTTGCGTTCGGCCCCGCAGGATCTTTCGGCGCACGAATCAAAACATTGATATGTTGCACCTCGCCTGTGGCCGGACGTTTAATGTCCAGCGTGACCGTCCGGGAGGAAACCTTGAAACTATCACGATGTGGAAGCGGCACATTATTCGGATTATCGAACGTGACGGCGGTATTGGGCGAAAGCGTGGACACCGACTGCCCCGTCGGTTCCCTTTTCCACGGCACGCTGGTGAGGTTGGAGACCGTGACCAAAACACCAAGCAGCACGATGAAAATCGGAATGGTAACCAAAAGACGGCGGCCAAGGCCCCACGATACGCTGGAATTGTTCGTGGAATCATTGACCGCCGAAGAAACGTCATGTTCGTTCGCCACAGTGTTCATGATAAACGACCCATGGCACAGCGTACGCTTCTGGTGTAAGTGTCACTCACCAATCTTCTGGTCGCCACTGTTATCGGCTCCGGCCGTGCCCTGAAGCGAGGTGTTGAGCGTCGGGACCTTAGGCGCGAAAGCCTCCGTCTCCGGCTCACTGGAAGTACTGGTGCTATTAGCCATATTCGCCAAAGCCGCCAATGAGGAATTGGCATCGGCGCCGGAAGCGTTGGTTTGCGCCGGAGCAGCAGTACTGGCCGCCGCAGCGACACCATCAGGCAAATTCGGAATTACCGGAGCATCAATATTGGAAGCCGTGGAGTTGAAATCAAACGTTGCGGTCGCAGTGGACTGCGCCGCTTGCGATTGAGAAGTAGGAATCGTGGGATCCACGAACGAAGTCGTATCGTTGCTGTCGATCAATGGACTGACAGGGCCATTGTTGAGTGCAGCAGTGGGCTGGGTCTCAGGAACGACCGGAACCGCCACCGGCGCGGCAACAGGCGCACCAGCCGGCGCAGCAGCTCCTGCAGCAACGTTCTTTTCGTTGTAATCGGTGATACGTGCATAGGATTCGACGCGGCTCAAAAGCTGGACGCAGGCATCGAGATAATAATCTACCTGACGTTCGTCATAGCCTTTGTTACCCTTGCGCTGAGTGAAGATGACATTGGCAACGGTGCTGGAGTTGAGATCAGCCAAATCCTTGGCTTCTTCACTGCTCATCGATCTGACGCCCAAATCGTCGGCCGTCTTGGTGATGATCTGATCGACGAGACGATCGACCTGCTTGACGTCGTAGGAAGGACGCTTCTTCTCCCCGCGGATGAAGCGATCCTTGTGGCTGCGCTTAGCATGAGAGCTAATCATGCTGTAAAGCTGCTGGGTACGAGCCTGCCATGCTACGTTGCCGTTGCCAGCAATCTGACGGGCCGTCTCCTTGTCTACCACCGCATGCTCAAGGCGCGCCAACGCGGCGTCGACTTCGGCAATAACATAACCACCCTTGGTAAAGGTAAACGCAGCGCTCTGAATATCCTGCTGAGTGAGCTCGCCATCATTCCTGTCATACATTTCATGAGCGCGCTCAAGGAAATCGTCTACCTGGTCAACGTCATAACCCCACTTGCGTTTTCCAGCATATTCTATTCCCGTCGAGCTTTGGTTGTTCTCCGACTCTTCAGCCATCAGTTCTGCCTCCTGAGGTGGTCTATGCATAGTTGCCACTATACGTGGTCGCTGCGACGCAATACGATTGCCTTCACATAAATATCGCAAACACTAGTACAAACATATATTAATACTACTTGACGAAAAAGGACAATACGTCTTTCAGGACACATTTCAAGAGTAAAGTCCCAAACAATCCAAACGCATTACACTTATTGGATTTGCAGGACATTATTGGCATTTTGCTGTATTTCAAGCGTAGTTCGGAAACACAAACTACCGATGTCTTAAACGTAGAACAGGATTTCACGGCAAAGCTTTCTTGTAATACACAAGAAAGCATCATTTAAAAAGCGTTGAATAACGATAAAGCACGGACAAATTCCTCGATCTGATACAACGGAAAACCATAAACACGGCAGAACATACACGCAGACAAAATCCACAAACGCACAGACGGACTATTCGAGATGAAGTGATTCGTCAGCTACGCTAAAATGCTCGCCGAGCACTATCTGCGCCTGATCACCCTGGTGAAGGACCCTGCCCGCCACCGTGGTGCCATTTGCCGACCCCAAATCGGCGACGCTGAACCGACCGTCGCCGAGATCGGTGACCGAAGCGTGCATTCTGCTGACATTGGTGTTGCCGGTAACCCTTGCGGCACAACGCTTTGAGCGCCCGATGACCACCGTGGTGGTAGCCGAGCACAGTCGAGAACCGTCACTGTCACGCACCACTGCAAAGGAACGAGGCACTGCAGATTGCGGGGAAAAGCCGGAATTTACAGGGAATGCCTGATTGCTCATACCGCTCGGCGCGGCCATATTTAACGCTACTGGGTAGTTATCCGCCTGCAGATTTCCTGCTGCATCTGCACCGACGAGACCGGGGTTCGAAGGCCGCAAAGCCCCGGAGAGCGCGCGGGTACCGGAATCAAAGGAGGCTTCCGTCTTTCCTGCGCGATCGTTCGTTGCATTCTCGGCTTCATGACCTTCAACGGCGGGTAGGTTGGGCCGAGCGGAAGGCTGCGAGGATTGGGCGGGCACAGAAGCGGAATATTTGAGGCTGGGTTTGGTTTGTTCGTTGGCAGAGGAAGTGGAACCGGCGTTGGTCGAAGACGGATTTGCCGGCATGCCGACACCAAACGCTGCTTGTCGCTGAACTCGAGATTGAACCTGAGCCTGAGCCTGAACTCGCGTCTCAACTTCAGATTGATCATGAGCTTGGACCTGAGCCCGAATCTGCCTAGGAGCAACTTGAGGAGGAAGTGACACACCACTAGGCCCGACGGGCGCATTAGCCGAATTCAGATTGGCGGCAGCCTGCCCGAACGAAGGATTCGAGGCAGGGGTCTGCCGGCGCATATCGCCTTGCACGTCTTGACGACGGGCGTCGGAACGTTGCGCATCGGCGGCAAATGGATCGAACACGACTTGTTGCGGGTGACTTCGAGCCGAAAAATCCCGCGACGGCGAAGACAGCTCGGACGAACGGCTTGAACCGCCACCGAAGTTATCCGCCAGAAATTCATTGAAATCAAACGCGGAAAATACGCGAGAGCGCCGCACAAAATCCATCGTGCGAGCGGTGAGCTCCTGGTCGGCAGGCAGCACGAATTTCACCTTGTTCACATCGGCGAGAAGCCCCAAGAGGCCAAGCACAGACATCTGCTGAACGACGGGAACCATAGGCAGGCAGCAGAAGAGCATTCCATCGTTGGCCACATAGACGTTTTCCGGTTCGAAACGCAATATCTCCATCGGCAGGTTCGCCTTCGAACACAGGTCGCCGAGCCTGCCCAGCGAGCGCAGCAACGAGACGTACTGCGAGCGCGAGATGCCCATGCCCAGATATTCCTTGAGTGTGGGCAGACCGGTAATGTCGTAATAGAAAAGGTTCTTATGGCCTTTGACCTCGTATTTGAATCTGAGCAGCACGGGGGAAGGCCACGTGGCCAGCCATTCGGCGCGTTCATAATCCAGCTGCTCGCCACGCGTAGTGTGGATGGTCAGCGTGCGCGCACCGGAACGGTGGTCCTTTACTTTCTTCTCTTTCACGCTCTCTCCCTCAAGCCTGAGCAAAAGCACTCCCACCGCACGCATCCCAAGATACGGCTTGGCAGAATTATTTGAATATAGTCATTCTAATTCATTAACGATAATACCGGCAATATGCAGCCAAGAAATCATAGACACCCGTGCCAGGATTCATGATTTCAACCCTACAAAATCAAGGAAATGCAGCACGCCATCGACCAAGAACGCGCCCATGAACAGGGCAAAGAAACACACCGCGATATACTCGCTGCTCGAGCGCAGCACCACATCCACCACAGCCGCCACAGCCAGCAGCGCAATCCCCACGCGGCACGACCAACGCACCGCCTCACGCAATGAGGCCGAGCGCACACCCACAAACACCAACGTCACCACGCCCACCACCAGACACACCAAAGCCGCCGCGCCCAGCGATACCATTTCCACCGGCCTGAACGTCGACGTGCCTGCCATCACCATCGCTGCGCTAAGAAATATCGCCGCGCACACGTTCAGCACACCTATCGCAATCAGGCAACCTTTGGCACGCGACGGCACGACCGGCACCGCGTCCTTTCGCCGGTACACCGGACGATTACCATCCTGACGATCCGACCCCTGATCTGCATAACCTTGCTTCGTCACCCTCGTCACCTCTCTGTTACGGCAGCGACGAACCCATTATCCACTTCCCGCCAGGACCTCATTGATCCCGGTTTACAGCAAAACACTTCCTCTGGCCCGTTTACCGCCTTCGGAACAATCCGTTGCTTACCACTTCATGTTTCTTTTTATCACCATAGCGCTGTATTACTTGAAGATTGGTCAAAATCCGCGTAATCCGGCATGGACCCTGATCAGTCATCCACCACACATGGCCTCGCCACCATCACAAACAGCAAGGGCCCGAAACCGAACAGGTCGTCCGGCACAGCGCAAACACCCACATCACCTTTTATGTCGCCTGTCTTTCCTCCGCCCAGCACGGGGCTTCCCCGCATTCGTGACATTCACCAAAGCAGCCTCACGAAGAATACCGACAGCACAAAAAATCGGAGCACCGAACAAAGCAAGATAGTCACCCACATACTTTTCTTTATGCGCCACGACCGTCACAAGCACGCACAACACCACCATCACGGCAATCAACACACGATACGAAACCCACAGGCGCCTGTACCACACCGTCGTCGACCAATGCGCAAACACCACCGCAAGCACCCCAAACACCAACGAACCCAACACGGAAACGCACAACGAAACATCCGCCGAAATCGAAAAAGATTCATCAAGATAGAAGGCAAAACACAGCAGACCGACCATACAAACCGCATAGATGATAAGCAGCACCCCAACCCCGAACACCCTGCCCTTGGCCCTTTGGGCAATCAACGCCTCGTCGTCTGTGCCCTCCCAGATACTCCGGTGTTCCGTACGTCTTTTATTTCTCATCACCGCTCTCCCTCCCTGGCTACTTTGTTCACACCCTTGCAGTTCTCTTCCGAGCAGTATCCGCTCGATTCATATATATACCCACCAGCATCCGGCTCAAGGCGACCAGATTCAAAAACCAATATCAAAACTCATGATTTCAGCTCCAAATCGCTAGCCATATTCATATAAAGCGGCGAGACAAGCCCCACATACAACAAAGCCGTGATACAAACGGAAAGATAAGCGAAATCACGCTCCATCACCAGCATAAAGACAAGGCACAGAAGGCACACGAGATTTAACGCCTTACAGCCAATTCCAAACACCCGTAGCGTTCTGCACGTAAGACGGAACGCGAAGACGCATGCCAAAAGCCCCTGAACGAACATCGCGGCAACAGCCACAATCAACACCATGTCAATGACCCATGGATCGAGTTTCTCACGAATCGAATAGGCCATTTCATAAGCCAGAAAAAGCGAGACAAGGCATTCCGTGACTCCCAAAACATACGTGAGCACATGAGACTTTCGAGGATTATGAGGCGCATACCACGGCACCTTCACGGGGCGGCCGTCGTCATCCTCCCCCGGATCGCCCGCACGGTCGAAAGGGCCTATCAACCTGTCCCACCGGTCACCCGCCGGCAACGGGCCGACAACCGAATCCCAATCGTCACCAGCACCAGCACCAGAGTCGCTGCCATTATCCCGGCCGGCCACCGAACCAGCAATCGGAACCGTATCGCCATTGGCAACAACATTGTCTGCTTCTGACTCATCCATCATGCCCACCCTCCGTCAAGCGCATCATCAGTTCCAACACCGCAGCTATGCGTCTCACATCCAATGCCACGGCCGCTTTCAGCTCATCTTTCGAAGTCATAATTCCTCGTGATCCCTGATTCAACGGGTTCCCTCACCTTCTTTGGAAAGTGGTGATTTCAACGCGGCATCCTGGTCAGAATCCTTGGAAGGCTGCGTGGCGGAAGCCATCTCAGCGCGTTCTTTCGTATGGGAATCCCTGACACCGTTCTTGCCATCACCCGACCTTTTCGGGACAGGGCGGTTACCACGTACAATGTCGGGCAGCGGCCTGTTGTAGCGCACGGCCAGGACCCGCAGCCGCCTCGCCGCGGCCTTCACCCAACGCCACAGCACACGAAGCGCCCGGCCCATACGGCCCGGACCGGGGACCGGCACCAGCCTCTGCGCTACCGGCGGCGCCACACCGGCCTCGCGCAACCGCCTGTTTTCCGCGTTCAACCGGTCCGCCTCCTCAAGCCACGCCAGCTCAGGAGCCACCAGCGCCAGCGCCTCATCACGCTTTACCTTGCTATGCCCGGCACGTTTCGCCAAACGCACCGCCCGCTTGTAACGGCCCGATGCCTCACGCACCCGCGCCCGCACCTCACGAGAGACCGCACGTCGATCCGGCACGCAGGCGCGCGGCAACGCCACCCCGTCACCGTCCCACGCCTTTCGGAACAGGCCGCCGCCCTCGGCCGAAATGTTCCACAACACCGAATCCCGGCCGGTGTCACGCACGGCAAGGAACAAGAAATCACGCGTCCAAACCGGACGCCTCCGCATGAACGCGAACGGGGTGCGCACCACCGTCCCGTCCGCCGCCACTTCCTCGCCGCCCAGCTCACACAGCGACGTCGACACCGAAACCGCCACACCACGCGGATCCACATCCTCACCGGTGAAATTCGCGCCATGCGCCACAAAAAACCGAGCCACCTCATCCAAACGAAACGAAAAACCAAACGGAGGACGGACCAACAACCAAAGAAAACCCAACGCAACCACAGCACCACAAAGCTCATCCCACAACTCCGACCACGAAAACACAAACGTATGGCGAAGCAAATTAGTTATCAAATAATAGATCTCACCTGGTATCACCCATCCTGTGCACAACACACCCCCGGCACCCAGCTTGCGCATGTACCGGTCGTTCTCCGCATGGAACAGCTGCCTGAACCCGTCGAACCCGATCTTGAAACGGAACGGCCCCAGCCACGGCCCCGCAGCAGACCCTCTAACCTCGTCACTAACAGGCTCGATCATCGTCCACCTTCCTCGAGGATGACATTGCCAGCTTCTTGTTCCTTGTGTTGCTGGTTGAGGCGTTCGCCCTCGGCCAGCCACTCCAGCTCCGGACGCATCAGCACCAACGCCTCCGCCCTGGCCGACGCGTCACGCACACCACGCCCCGCCAGACGCTTCGCACGACGGTACCGCTTCGACGCCTCACGCACACGCCCATGCACCTCCCACAGCAGACGCCACGCATCCCGCACGCCCGAACGCGGCAACGCCACACCCTCACCGTCCCACTCAGGACGGAACGCCCAGTTCACCCCCACCATGTTCCACACCGCCGAATCACTGCGCCAATCCGCCACCGGCAGGAACACGAAACGACGCGACACCACCGGCCACCTGCGCATGAACGCGTACGGCGTACGCACCAGCGTGCCGTCCGCCGCCACCTCCTGCCCGCCCAACGCACCCAACGACACCGAAACCGACACCGACAAACCACGCGGGTCCGCACCCTCCGGCACACGCGCCCCATGGAACCGGAAGAACGAACGCGCCTCACCCGAACGGAACACGAACAGAAACGGCGGACGCACCAGACACCACACAAAAAAACAACCAATCAAAAAAGCGCCGAAATTCCCAGCGACATTGCTCACGGTCCATTCAATCCGCCCCCTAAGCATCGGCACTATTCCACCGATGAACGAGGCAGGGATAGTCCATCCGGCGCACACCGTGCCGATCAGCCCGATCTTGCGCATGTACACGCCGTTCTCCGCGCGGAACAGCTCTTTGAACTCCCGGTAGCCCAACACGAAACGGAACGGACCCAACACCCTCGGTGAAGGACCCGCAGCCGGACCGGAAGGCCGCACCGAGCCATCCGCCCGCCCCGGACGGGAACCACCGGCCAAACCCTCAGCCATCACCAATCTCCTTTTCACCAGACAACAACACCATCACCGGCAAACGCTCAGACAGATGCGCCGGAACCGCCCCGAAACCCCAAGCCACGCAGCCAGTTTTTCGGCGGTCCGTCAAGGAACTCGTCGTCCCCATATAGCCAGCGCCGGAACCGGCCCCACCACACAGCCAACACACCCGGGCCACGCGAGGACGAACCATGAGAAGAATGACGCGCACCACGGTCTGCCTCAGCCACACGCTTCCGGCACCAGCGCACGAACCCGTCCACATCAGGCACCGCCAAACGGTCCACCATCACGCAGCCATTCAGATCCATGAACTTCACATCGGGCACCGCCGGAATGATATCCATCGACGCCTTCCCACCAGCCGAAGGCGACAACACCACCGCATGCTCCGTCAGCCGCACACAATCCAACTGCGACCACGCCGCACGCGTCGCAAACTCCTCGCCGTTCACACGATGCAGGAGCACCACGCCGGCGTCGTCCACCCACAGACGGCACGGCGTCACCCAACGAGCATCGAAGGAACTGTTCCGCCGCTGGCCCAGAATCCGCCAGATATCCGCCGTGCTCGCGCTCGGCACCGCAAACCAATCCGAAACACACGCTGCCAGCTTGTTCGCCACACCCCAACGAGCCAACGGGCCGCCACAACACAGCCACATCAAGACCGTCAAAATGAGCATGGAGGCCAATACGCCCTTATCGTCATTCGACGACCACTTAGGAATCATTATCAGCAAAAGAACAGTGAATAAGACCGCGAACGGCAGGAAAATACGACGAACTCCACGCCCATAAGCATTAGAAGCCATCGCGAACTCCCACCACATCGGCCCGGTCAACGTGAAATCAAACGACCAAGCAGCAGACCGGGACGAATCCGGGGACTTTCTACCCGACCCGACGGCACTCTGCACACCCTCAAAGCTATCCGCTGGCAACCCCACATTTCCAGCACCGCTCATCAGCGCTCAGCCTCCTCGGACACGGTACCGCCATCGACCTGCCATGCGCGTTCCCAGTTGCGACGTTCTCCCTCGACCATCACACCAGTGTAACCCGGCTACCGTCCACCAGACCCATGCCTAATATTTCTCCTCGATCAGCCATTCCAGTATCAGACGCGCCAACGCCTTCTCCCCCTCCCCATTGACCGATACATCACAAATCTCAGATATACGGCCACCTACACCAGCACGAGCGGGCTGCCGTCGACCAGCACGCCTCGCGCCACCAGCGAACCCACCAGCTCGCCCGGAGGCAGCAACTGCCCCGCAGGCGACCCGTCACGGCGAGCCAAGTCAGCCCCGCCGGAATACGAGAACACACCCGAGGCGCGCGATGCCACCAGACGCGCCGCCAAATCGGCCGCCGCATCCACACGCAACGCGCACGGCAGGCGCAACGAATACACCCGACCGTCTGCCGGCAGCAACACCTCCACCAGCACCTTGCCATCCAACACACCAGACTCAGCCATCAAGCACGACCCTTCTCACTACCAAAACGAAACCATCATCTGCCGCCCACGTTCAGAACAAGCCACGCGCCACAACCATGTCACGCAGAGGGGCTACGCCTCGCCACCGTCACCGGCCGGTTCATCCCCGTCATCCGCCGGAACGGAATCAGCGCCAGAACTGGCCTGCGCCTTGGCTTTGAGGTACTCTGGCTCGTTCTCCTTGAGCATCTGCAGGTAATTGAGCCCTTCGGCCGGCAGATAGCCGATGGAATAGACGCCGTCGACACCCGACTTGTTGAACAGCACGCCCTTCAGCGGATCCGTACTACCCTCCGGGTAAGGGTAGCCCATGTAATCCCACAGCTTTCCCGTCGCCTCGTCACGCTGCATCGCTCCCGCGATCATCAGCAGACGGTTCGTATCCTCCACATGCACCACCGAGCCAATCGGAAGCCACTCATCAGTCCTGAACATACCTATTCACCTTTCCTTGTCATTCCCATTACTGTCACCCCGCAAATCCCTTGAAAGAAGATAGGGTTCAACTCTGTATCTGTCGCAGCTGTCTCTGGGCCGAAGCAGCTCTCTGCCTTGCGCTATTGGCTTGTTTGTTCTGATCTGTGACAGTGTTCTGAGCATCGCTGAGCTGACCTGACAGGCCAGAAAGCTGCTGGTTCAGACGATTAATGATGCTGTTACATTGGTTGTCAATCTGATCAATGAAGTCTTTGTTGCCCGAGCTGATGTTTCTCGCTTGGCAACAAGCATCGTAATCACCGATACCCATACCAGCCTCGGAACCAAGTGTGTTCAGCAACTTCATAATCCCATCATCCTGCTTTTTGAGATTATCGAGCGCACCGTTCTTGAAATCCTGCGCGTATTTGATAGCCGCATTCACAGCACTAATCTGCGCATTAAGCGCATCGACTCGAATCTGCGCTGCTGCCGCATTTTGCTCGCACTGCCACGCATTGCTATTGGCCGAGGCCATATCAGATTGCAACTGCTGCTTTGACTGTGTCATCGGTTTTCCTTTTCTGTCCCTTGAGTATTTTGAGGTTTCGGAGCCACTCCCCATTCGGCACGGGGCACGCCGGAAAGACGTTCCAACAAGCTCCCGCCCATTATGAATTCGATGTCCATGTATGAATACAATGTTCGATGCTCGTCCCACACCGACAGGTTCGGGTCTGGGTTTGGCACATAGACCATACGAATCAGCGCTCCGGCATCCGGCACCATGAACGAGAACACCCACGGCTGGGGCCCCACCCGCAAATCACGCGCCTGAGGGATGGCCTCGAGCCTGGTCCGTCGGTAATCCACGCCCTGCACCGGATAGACCGAATACTTCCCCGAAGCGAGCCCAGCCGCAAGCCCCATCAGTAACCCGGCATCAACCCCGTGGGCGGACGCCAGCGCCCGGGCCGCCTCCGTGTTGCCGTTCCTCAAGTCGATCAACATATCCTTCTCTGACCTATTGCGACACCGCAGATACAGAGGTGTACGGGCGGGCCTGAATACCGAAGAAAGATTGGAATCCCGGGCGAACGAAACTTCCCAGTCATTGACGCCGCCCAAAGCAAGCAGGTTAAACTCATCCTTGGTAGGCTGCCCCGACGCAAAACGCGTGAACGTAGCGGACTGGGCACCGAAATAAGCGGCAAACGAACGGTACTCCTCTTCGCCCTTGTCAACAACGGGCATCAGCCCGTCCGCCACCGCGAACGCACAGTCACGCACCGGAGCCACCAACGATGCCAACGCCGGGCACGGAACGCCATTAGCATCAACCAAACCCAGACCCTGGAACGAGAAGACCAAACGGCTACGCAACCTCTCCAACGTATCCGGTTCACCCACATACGAGAACGGCAACAAACTCTCCGGCACCAGGAAACGCAGATAATCCGGGCCACCAATCAACATATACAACTGCTCCGGATTGAACGCTATTGAACCTATCGATCCCGACGTCCACTCGGGACGGAAACTTCCGGCCAAACCATCAGCCATCACCGACTCCTTCCACTAACACCACCGTCAACAACCACGTGCCGCGTCTCGTTCATTTGTTCGCCGCCCACGCCGGCGGGCCGTCCAGATACTTCCCATCCGCATACAGCCAGGAACACAACCCACGCCACCAACGACGCGGGCCACGCAACCGCGGCGACGCCGCCGCGATACGCTCCCGGCACCAAACCACGAACCCATCCACATCCGGCACCACACGCCGATCCACCAGCACACAACCGGACAAGTCCGCGAACTTCACATCCGCAATCGCAGGGATGATGTCCACACCCGACAGGCCACTCGCCGAAGGCGACAACACCACCGCCTCCTCCGTCAGCCGCACACACGCCAACTGCGACCACGAGACACGCACCTCATGCTCCTCGCCCCGCACCCGACGCAGCAGCACCACTCCGTCTCCGTCCACCCACAGGCGGCACGGCGTCAGCCAGCGCGCGTCGAACCGGTGCTCACGCCACGCCGAGACCGTCTCCTTCGCCTGCCACGTATTCAACGCCGGGACATCGAACCAGTCACACGCCGACCACAACACCGTATGCATCAACAGCCAACACGAATACGACCTCGTACACGCCAACAAACCAACCGCACCAATAGCCGCCAAAAGAAGCGCCTCAAACGGCGTGTATCTGATAGGACGAAAGAGTTCCAAAGACAAAAGACCGAAGCCGACAAAGATAAGAGGAACACTAATGAGGCGTATCCCTCTGCCGTATGCGTTCGACGCCTGCGCGAACCGACACCACATCGGCCCAGTCAACGTAAAATCAAACGACCAAGCACCAGACGGAGACGAACACGAAGACCGGTCGCTTGCCCCCAAAGCGGCACCACACCCATCCAAGGACCCGACCGCCGAAAACCTCACATTTTCAGAACTGTCCAACAGCATCCATTCCCTTCAGACACACAACAGAACTCTGAAACCGCACCTACACGAGCACGAGCGGGCTGCCGTCGACCAGCACGCCTCGCGCCACCAACGAACCCACCAGCTCCCCCGGCGGCAGCAACTGCCCCGCCGGCGACCCGTCACGACGAGCCAAGTCGGCACCGCCGGAATACGAGAACACACCCGAGGCGCGCGACGCCACCAGACGCGCCGCCAAATCGGCCGCCGCGCCCACGCGCAACGCGCAAGGCAGACGCAACGAATACACCCGACCGTCCGCCGGCAACAACACCTCCACCAGCACCTTGCCATCCAACACACCAGACTCAGCCATCAAGCCTCCCCTTCTTTTGTACTGCCTTCGGCACCGCCACCGGAGGGCTCCGTTCCGTCGTCCCCGTCAACAGAATCGGTGTCCCTGTGCAAGTCACCGCCACGGCCCGCACGCCTCGCCTGCTCCTCACGGAACCCCGCCTCATGCTCCCTCAGGAAATCCAGGTACTCGCCACCAGCAACATCCTGATACCCCACGAAATACACCCCATCGATGAAATCCCTGTTGAAGAAATAATCCCTCGACGCATCGGCACGCCCCTCCGGATACGGATACCCCAGATAATCCCAATACGTGCCCGTACCAGCCTCCTCCTGCATATGGCCCGCCACCATCGTCAGACGCTCCCCGCCCTTCAAATGAACCAGCGAACCCACCGGAAGCCAACCATCATAATTCACAACCACCATCACAACACCCCTCGTACTTTCCTTATTTATCAAACCAGATACGATCAGCCAGAACAGAAGCCACGACCATGCCACAATCAGCTCGAGGCACGCTGCAGCTTTCTCAGCTTCGAAGCATCCGCTGAAATCTGGTTACCGATCCCGTCTCTGCGCTTAACCGCAGCAGCCGCGTTGTTCTGTGCGTCAGAGAGTTGACCATTCAAATCGCCGAGATCTCTCTGCAACCTAGATATCAGATCATTGCACGCTTTCTTCGCATCGCCTATCACATTGTCGTTGCCGCGCGAAATGCCGGATATACTTCGCTTCGCATTACCCTCATCCGTCCCTTTCACAACCGAATCCCCAAGAGCCGACAAACGATCATTTACGGCGGCACTAAACTTATCTAAACTGGCAAGCGCTCCATAGCGGTACGACAAAGCATTCTGTATCGCCTGTCTTTTACGAGATATTTGTCCCTGTAAGTCACTGGCACGAGCATTCCACTGATCCACATCGCCCTGAGCCGCAGCCTGAGCGACATGCAAGCCAGCCGCCTCCGCCTCCAGACGGAATTCCTCGGCAGTTTTTTCCAGCTCGTTCATGCTTGTCCCCTTTCTGTTCTTGAATCTGTCTTTGAAAACCCGGCACCGGAAAGGGACACTTCCCGATTCGAGTCGTCTTTGTGTTGCTGGTTGAGGCGTTCGCCCTCCGCCAGCCACTCCAGCTCCGGACGCATCAACGCCAACGCCCGACGCCCGCATTCCGGACGCACACGACCCAGACGCGCCAGCCACACCGCACGGCGATACCGGCGCGACCCCGCACGCACACGACCACGAACCCCGCGACGCACACCACGCGCGCCGCCCAGCACCGCCCTCGGCACGAACACCCCCTCGCCATTCCAATCCTTGCGAAACGCCCAGTTCACACCCACCATGTTCCACAACGCCGACTCACGCGACACATCACGCAGCCCCATGAACAAAAACCGCCGCGTCAACACCGGACGACGCCGCATGAACGCATACGGCGTACGCACCAGCGTGCCGTCCGCCGCCACCTCCTCGCCGCCCAGCGTGCCCAGCGACACCTGCAACGACACCGACCAGCCATCCGGCACACCACCATCCGGTACCACCGCACCATGAGCCGCAAAAAACCGGCCACACACCACACCACGCGACAAAAACGGCAACGGCGGACACACCAACAACCACAAACCCAGAAGCCAAAAGCCCACAAACAACAACGCCGCAAGCAGATCTCCAAGTTGGATCTGGTCACTTCCACTTCCAAACTTTTGAGGATTCACCAAGACAGACGATGTTCCAATAGCAGGAATGGCAAAAAAAAGAACAACACAAAAACCAATCACACGCATATACCGATCGTTCTCCGCATGGTACAGCTCCACAAAATCTCTATAACCCACACCGAAACGAAACGGGCCAAGCCAACAAATGGAATCCCCTAGGCAAGAACATCCGATATTAGTCATGATGAGTACCCCCCAAAGCCTTGTCGGCTTGATTACGAAACCATTCTTTACCGTTCTTGTACCAAGATTTCTGTTTCTGTTTCTCCCAAACCAAATCGATGGCTGCACCAGCTGCCACGCCAATGACTGCACCGACAGGCCATGGTGCCACCGAGCTGGCCGCAGCCGTTACCCCATAAGTTATTCCCACATCGAGTGCGTCCGCACCAACTTCAGTAACGACCGCGGCCCATTTGTCTCCGCTGTTGCCCTTAGTGAATTGGTAAGCGTTGTAGCCGTCAACGCCTATGCTGGTGAACTGCAGGATGGTGCCAAGCTCACCTGCCCCTTTGGCGATACCATTGAGCTTGCCTTTGCCAGAAACGCCTATGTCCGGGTCCTTCACCTCATTGGAAATATCAGTCCACTTCTCATAATCGGAACCCGGACGCAATTTCTTCAAAAATCGCTTAGCGAAACTCGCCTCGTCCTCGCCATGCGAAGAAGCAAAAATCGCCTTCTTAATTGCCTCGAACTCATCTTTCGTAAGAGCGTTCGATCTGTCAGCTTCCCCAACATATTGCACAATCTTGCCCGCGAGCTTCGGATTCCCCTCCAAAACCTTGCTGAGATCCGTGAATGTTGACACGAGCGTGAGTATTCGACTGAAGCTCTCCATAGCCTTCTCATTCACTGTTTTGATGCCGTTGTAATAATCCATAACCGTCGAAAGCGTGTCGCCCCCCGCTATATCCATCATATGTTGGGTGACCAATGGCTGGCTGAATTTGCCATGATATTTATCGTCGAAACTCTGCACATTCGGCTGATAGACATTCCACGCATTCCCAATCTTTTGCACGAAGTCAGTTTGCGCGCGAATACCAGTACTAAGCCCTGCCAAAGCTTGTCTTATTCTGTCGCACTCGTTCCCTTGCTCCAGATTTCTAAGACCAGACGAGGCATCCTCAACCCCCTTGGACAGCGACCCCAAGGTACCCTTCACTGCCATGACATCAGACAGGATATGCGCCGACCCTTCGCAATATATCCTGTTTCCAGAGGAACAACTTGTACCGGCGGCGTTGAGTACTGCATCACGTTGACCAGCTAACACCTGCAAATCATCTAAGCAAGCCGCACACGTCTTACCAAGATCATCCAAAGCATTCTGCAGCGCCTGCAACCCAGTTTGAAGCAGCATAAAACGATCGAGCGCCGAGTCCTTCCACTCGCCCTTACCAGACGACAAAGCCATTTGATTACGACGCTGTGCAACAGAGACATCGGAAGAAAACGTCTGGGATGCCCCCGACAGTTTTTCCTCTGCATCGGACAGCTCATTCATCATTGCTATGAATGCCATTGGAATCACTCACTTTCTCGTATGGCTCGCATGGATAGCCTTAGCGGCAGCCTGATCCGTTTTAACCAAATCATCAACTGCCTGAACGATTTGATCGCCATGTTTGCCCACTGTTTCGGAGAAACCGAAAATCACATCATGCGCTTCCTGAAGAACATCAGACAAAGCATCAGACCAATTACCTTTGCAATCCGATACAGAGTTTCGGGACAAAAGAAAAACTTTCGATGTCTTTTTCATGTCCTTGGCAACATCTTGCAATGCCTCTGCATTGGTCTCTGATTCATCTGCATAGACCTGTATGCCAGGTTCGGAAGGAGTTTGCACCGGAGACACAGGCGCAGGCAGCGAAGCTGTCTGTCGTTTTATGCCGCCGCCCGCATGTTGTCTTTCGCCGGATTCCTGAGACGCAGGTTGGCCGCTCTGCCCTGAATGGATTCCAGGTCCGGTACTCTGCACCGGCGACTTGGGAGACGGAAGCGATGGAGACTGCTGCTGCACGCCCCATTGGCTGAAATCAACACTCATTGTTTTCACCTTTCTTCGACTTGCTCAGCGCTATCGAGTTCGAGCAGCTGCACACGTTCGTTGCCGCCACCAATATGGACAACGCCCTCATGCGGCCCCATGGCCCGCTTAAATGGCTCGGCGACACTCAGATGAGGGAAGACACTCTCATTGGTGAACCCGTTGCCGACCCACAGGCCGTTTGGATTCGCCGTCAACGCCTTGTACCACGGATCGAAGCCGCTGCGCATACGCCACGCCTCACTCGCCATGATCAACGCTACAGAACCCTTATATCGTTCATCTTCCAAATACTTTTTGAATTTTTCAGAAGTCTCGCCAGACATCGACTGCATCAGCTGCATAAAGGAAGGAACAAGCACGACATCGGCATGTAATGTTGCTGAAAGCATGCCGTCAAGCCATTTGTCGATATCATCCAAATTACTGAGAATTTTCCCGTCGCCAGCACCGGTAAACGTCTGGGCAGAATCAAGCACCACATAGTTTCTTTCTTGCCCGAACAGCGTGAAACGTAATGCATCCAGCCAGTCATGCAACGCGTCACTGTCATCCGAAGACACCAGCATGGCTCCGCGTGATGCGTCGAACTCCATCGGCATCGCGCCTTCCTTGGCATAGCCAACCGGCACTGAAAGAGACGGGTGATGCCGACCCCTGAACATCGAAGGGACCACATGCTCCGGCAATGTCGGGATTGGTCTTGCACAAGCACCATGCCATTCATCGGACAGCCGACCACAGAGATCTCTGACAGCCTGAGCCTCTCCCGCTGCATCCATGCAAAGGCTCGCACCTTGGAATTGAGTGACTCCCTTACCGTTCTGGAACAAACCGGCAAGATATCCCTTCGGCGGAGTCACGCCATGCATCCCGTTCAGTACACTGGTGTACTCGTCATCATTACCGAACGAGGTCACCAACACACGCCCTACCGACGCACGCAATCGCATATTGACCTGATTCCACGAACCGGCCGTAATAATCAAATGAATACCGTACCGGGGAGCATCCCTGGCCAATGCGGTTAACCTGTCAATATATTTCTCATACGCCTCATTGAACGAAGCGATATCCGTCAATGCCACCACAATGCGGGGCACAGACTCTTTGTCTTCCGCCGGATAAGCAGCATACGACTCATAGCTACCGCCGCTTATGGCGAACAGGTCACGCCTACGACCCATCTCACGCTCCAACAACAGAAACAGATTATCCATCCGCTCTGTATCGTCAACAAGGACTACGCCGCCCACGTGGGGGGCGTCACTCAAAGCGGACAATGAGCCGGCACCCATATCCCACACGTACACATTCAACTCGTCGGGCGTGTAATCCTCCATCAACGAGCACAGAATCGACATCGCCAAAGCCTCCACACCGGAAGTCGAGACACCGTAAATCGCTACATTCCCAGCCTCAGCGATATCCATCGAGAACACATCCTGGCGCTGATGCTCTGGATCGTCCAACTCACCGACAATAGCCTCCAGACCATTCTTATGGGCCTCAAAACCGAATTTCTCCCGTAGCCCGTCGATGACCACACGAGACGGCAGCGGGTCGAGCCACAAGGCATGCGCCGAAAGCCCCGACGCCGCCGCAACCTCACACACCTGCGCCAGTACTGCATTCAGTTCCGAGACCTTCGAGCCCGAAGCTCCACCCGACGCCGGACGAAGCCGCGCCAACGGCTCGCCGGCCAGACCGACCAGCTCCACCGACACGTCACGCTTGGGTTCGTACACTTCGCGTTCCACATACGAGCCGCCCGCGTACGCCGCCTGCCCGCCCACGAACAGCTCGTCGTAGCCGACCAAAAGATAGAATTCGCCAGGCCGGTCCAGCTCGGCCGCGTCAGGACGACGAATCATCTCACGGCTATCCGCCGCATCCGCCACCTTCAACGACACACGGAACCGCGCGTTGCTCGCAATCTGGTCGGAGACCACGCCCGTCGGTTTCTGCGTCGCCAACACCAGGTGGAGCCCCAGCGAGCGCCCGATACGCGCCGCCGAAACCAGCTCGTCCATGAACGCCGGCTCCTGCTGCTTCAACTCCGCGAACTCATCCGCCACTACAAACAGATGCGGGCAGGGCTCCTTCAATACCCCTTGACGCCAATACGAGATGTACTTGCCGATATCCATCGTCGCCTCGCCGGTGATATCGCAGGCTTTGTTGAACAATGCCTGGCGCCGTTTCAGTTCGCTCTGGATCGAGACCATGCTTCGCGTCACCGCGGCACCGTCAAGGTTGGTGATCGTGCCGGCAAGATGCGGCAGACGATACCGGTCGTTGTCGAACGCGCCGGCCAGGCCGCCGCCCTTGTAATCAATCAGCACGAACGCGGCCTCATCCGGAGAGAAATTCACACACATCGAAAGAATCCATGTGATGATGAACTCGGACTTTCCGGAACCGGTGGTACCGGCAATCAGACCGTGCGGGCCATGCGCGTCCTCGTGCAAGTCGAGATCGACCAGCTCGCCCTTGGCCCCCACACCGACCGGAGCCGCCAACGAACGGGAGGAATCATGTTTCTTCCAACGGTCGGCCACGTTGAGCTGCAACACGCTGCCCGCCTTGAACATCTCCATGAAGCCCAACGACTCCGGCATCGACCCCTCGGCCTGAGAGCTGCCAAGATGCGCGCGCGAAAGTGCCAGGACAAAGTCCTGTGCGCGGCTTTCGGACAGCAAAATATCAGGACGAAAATCGCGTTCCGTGCCCCCGACGTCGCTACGGTCGAATATCCTCGAGACCCCGGCAAGCACGCCCGGGGTGCCCAACGCGTAATCCCCACGCGCCAATTGAGCATCGTCGGGTTTGGCAAGTTCGATGACCTGCGAGCATTCCCTCGGCAAATCCTTGAGTTCATCGGCCAGGAATATGACACAAAAACCTTTGTTCTTTCCGACTTGAGAGAGCTTCGCGACACTAGAGGAGCCCGAGGTCAAATCCTTGTTGGCGCAAAGCACCACATAGAACGGCATGCACGTGCGTGCAGAGGCTTCATGATCATCCGCACGATCCGCCAAAACCCTGCCCAGCATCGTGTCCAATGCCAACAATTCAGTGGAATCCCCTGCAAGATACCGCACCTTCCCGTCGTTGCTGCGTGCATGAGGGGCGTCTTTGAGGAATCCCCATTCACGCTCTTCCTGGGGGTTGACGATAGCCGCTATCTTCACCTCGTTGTAGCTGTAGAACCCGCAGACCTGAGCCAAAAGCCCCCTGACGAAATCCCAAGTAAGCGGGCGCGACCCCACCAGGCCCAAAGTCTTTGTCGCCGCCAGATCGACGGCCACAGGGGCCTCCATCATTGTAGGCTTGTCGGCGAGCGCCTCCGCCTGATCAAGTAGGGCGTCGTCATCCATACTGAATCTGCGCTGCGGGGCCTCGATCTTGGCCTGAACATGCTGCTGGCCCGTCCCCACCCGCAGCTGCAGGAAGTCATCGTGCGTGGCATTGCGGTCCATCAGGTGCGGCGAAAGGTCATAGGCCCGTTGCAGCACCTGTGCCAGCGGCGGTCGGTTCTCGTTCAGGATTGCGATCTGCCGGTCGCGCTCCTGCAACAGTTTGGCGGTTATCGAATTGAGATAATCGGTGTATTTGTTTTGACGACGGCGTTCCTCCCGGCCTTCCACTTTCTTGGTATACCGTTTGCTGATCATCGGCCAGATTACGGTTCCACCGATCATGGCCACAGCCATTGCCAGGGAAGGCAACGCAGTCATGATATTGCCGCCATGCGAGATATTGGACATCGCCGAAATGGCCATGAACACCGAGCCGATGCCCATCAGGAACGAGGGCCCCAGCTGCATCAGCGCAGGCTGGTCCTTCTGCTTCGGCGATTGCGGCGGTTCGTCGACATGGAAGGTCTTGACATGCACGGTATGCATCAGCCTGGGAGCGGGATAGAAAGGTTCCGGCTCTTCGACATCGTCGTCTGGCTTGGGAGAGGAAGCCGCGATGTTCTCGTGGGAGACTTCATGCCAGTTGCGCGAAGTCTTAAGCAGTGCGCCTTGGGGGGCATTAAGCGAAATAAACCGAAGGCCGACGGTGAACACCAGATCCATGATCTGCACCAAATCACCGGGATTAAGGCGAACCGTCTGCCCTGCCGCCAACCTCATGCCGTTGACGAAAGTACCATTCACGCTCCCGTTGTCAACGATGGAAAAGCCGTCATCCCGGTAACGCAACGTGGCGTGATGCTCCGAAACGAAAGGAATCGCATAGACGAGCGCATTGTCCGCACCTCGCCCGATCGGCATATCGGTGGGCTGCGCAAATGCGACTTTGTG
Source organism: Bifidobacterium sp. ESL0769 (assembly GCF_029395495.1). Classification (NCBI taxonomy): domain Bacteria; kingdom Bacillati; phylum Actinomycetota; class Actinomycetes; order Bifidobacteriales; family Bifidobacteriaceae; genus Bifidobacterium; species Bifidobacterium sp. ESL0769. Next base: position 1,706,689 of record NZ_CP113918.1, read on the forward strand.
GAATTTTTTGGTACCCGGCGATATCGGATGAATGAAAAGCAACGCGACGGTGTCGTGGGCGACCTGCCGCAACGTGACCACACAGCCTTGTGGGTTACGCATCACATCGTAACGTTCGACCGGCTTGCCGTCGTCGCCGAACAAACAACAACCGGAATCCGCGGTCAGCGTCATCCCGTTTTTATCGGTGCGGACCGTGGCGCTGGGGGTATTGGAACCATTCCGGCTGAAACCTATATGGCAGACACCGAATGATCCGCTTTCGACGGCAAAGTTCTCAAGCTGCCGGGCATCGATTAATGTTACTGCATATGCACTGCTAAGCATGGCTACCTCCGCCAAAACCATGACACGATTGGTTTGATCGTCCGCATTCTGCCATTATCGGCGGTGGATGCAAACCAATATGAACACACCGCGTAATCTGGTGAGGGGACTGCGACCCGCAGCCGTTCCCTCACCAGATACGGCAAACCATGTCAGCCGCGGAACTGAGAAGCGATGTTCTGATCCGTCTCTTCCAGGGACTGTGCGGTATTGCGCAGGCTGGTGGCGATATCGTTGATCAACTGCTGAGCCTGGGTGAAGCTGGGACGAAGCTCGGTGAAACGCGAAGCATAGGCCTGGCTCGAAGCGCCTTCCCATTCTTCCTGGAGTTCATTGAGCAGAGTGTCCATTCTGCTGATCACATCGCCGACAGCACTGGCCTGCTGGTCATACTCACCTGCACGGCTACGCATCTGATCCGGCGTAATTCGAATCTGACTTGCCATTTTCATTTCCTTTCCTTGCCTTCCCCGGTTGGCCCGGAGAAGCTTGCGCCGGATTTCGACGCAAAATTTTTAATTGTTATTCCTCGCCGGCCGCTGCCTATCGCCTGTCGCCAAGCCCGCCACATCCGCCAGCAATCGCAATGGCTAAGTAGTGGTCTAGCGGTGTATCAACTTCCTAGCGGAAGCGACAGCCGGCGAAGAACCCTTCACGGTCTATTCCGACTTGGAGTGCCTAAAGACGTTCCTCCTATAGGCGACGGATTTGCTGCGACGAACCGCAGCGACCGCGCCGATAGCGACCAACGCCACCACGATGATGCCTCCGAAGATCAGCGGCAGCAGCAGCCCGCGCGCCATCATGTAGGCCCACCAACTCGTAGCCACCACAATGCCGGAATACTCGGTCTTGGTACGGTTACCCGCCATATCGGTGGAGATCACCTCCACAGCGTGCTCGTGCTGATCGGCCTCGAGGCGGTAGCTCATCGGAGAGAGCGTCCGCTTGCCTTCCCAATGCCCCACGGTTCGCCCGTCGACCTTGAGTTCGGCCGACTTGAGCGCCACGTCGTCCTTGGCATCGACCACGAGGGCACGCGAGGGCGCATAGACCACGGAGTTGTTTTTGAGCTCGTCCACCGAAGCGCTGGGCATGTCCTGGTCCACGGCAAAGTTGACCTGGGCATCGCCGTTGCGTGCCTCGTTCTTCTTGTTCATCGTGTTCTGCGAGAGGTTGCCGGCAGCATCGACCGAGGTCAGACGCAGCCGGTAATAGCCGTCGGCGTTGAAGAGGCTAGCGGGAAAATCGTAGGTGTCTTCCTGCCAGCCGCTGGTCCGGTCGCTTACCAGGTGGTAGTCTTTCGCCGAAGAAATCGATTTGACGGATTGGTTGTGCACCAATTCCGTATGCGATTTGTCGAAGTTGAGGCCGCTGACGTTGATCTCGGTGACGTGAACTTCCTGCGGAACCTTGATATAACGCCCCAGAATGTTCTGCGTTGCCCCGTCGAGGATGTAGTTGGAGCCGAAGCGGTTCAAGCTGAACACCACTTTCTGCTCGCTCTCGTTGCCGGCCTTGTCCTTCACCTTCGCGTCGAGCGTGTAGACGTCGTCGTTGTCGACGGTGTGCTCCACGTCCGGCAGGGCCACGGACTTCGAAGTGCTGCTGTCCTGTTCCTTGCTCTGCAGGTAAACGTCGTTGGCGTTCGACTTGCCGCGCTTGGCGTTCTGGTCTTTCTTGCTCGGGTCGGGGTTCCTGGTGCGCGTCAGCTTGTAGTCGGCGAACATCGGGTCGAAATTAGTGTCGCTGAAATCAATCTGCGGAGTCACCTTGCCCGCGTAGGCGGTTTTGTCGGCGACCTGGCTGATCGCCAGTTTCGGCTTGGTCATATCGATGATGAACTCGGGCTCTTCGACGGCCTCGGCGGTGTTGCCCGCAAGGTCGGTGGCCGTCACCTTGATCGAGTAGTGCAGCTCACCGGTGAAGGCAACCGAGGTAGTGCGCTCGTAATCCTTACTGGGCGCCGACCAAGGCGCCGCAGCCGGCGGAGTCACAGCCGTGCCGTTGGCATCCTTCGCGCTCACGGTCACCGCGGTGTCGGCAGGGCTGAAGTTGCGTTCCGTCTGCTTGATGCTTGCGGTGCGCGTGGCCTTGTAGTAATTGCCGTTCTCGGAGGAGTTGTTGTCGAATTTCATCTCGAGTATCGGTTTTTGCGTGTCGATGGTGAATTCCGAATGATACGGCGCAGCGACATGGCCCGCCGGGTCGGTCAGTGAAACGTCGAAGGTCCAGTCGGCGTCATGGTCGCACGGCACCTGCGCTACCCACGTCGAACCGTCCTTGCTCGGGTTGTCAAATTTGTCGGCGTCAACCGTCCCCTTCGAGCCATCGGCCCGGGTGACGACGATATCACGGTATTTGTCGTTGCCCTTGATGAAGTCGAAGTTCGATTCGTTGATGCTCACCGTGGCCGTGCGCTTGGCTTTGTAATACTTTCCGTTGCGCACGTCGTTGTTGTCATAGACCACACCGATCGTCGGCGTCTTGGTATCGATGGCGATACCCGTGGTGCCCTTGGGCAGGTTGGAAAGCAGCTTGGGCTTGTCTTTTTCGGGGACATAACCGGAATGCATCACCGTATCACCCAAGTCCAGCGAACTGACGTTGCCGGCCCTGTCGCTAATACGCAGCGTCGAACCTTTGAGCGTCAACCGCTCGGAATCGTCGCCGAAATTCACCGATACCTCTGTGGTATGGTTGCCGGCATCTCGACTATCGACCTTGCTGGGAGGATTGTTGGTTCCGTGTTCGGAAAAGACTCCATGGAATGTGGGGCCGTCACCTTGGCACTGATCGTCGTTGACATTGCAGACGCCCGAAACATCATCGGAAGTGGATATGTCGATGGTTTCTTTCTGAGGCGCAAATACCCAGTTCCATTGCACGGGATTTACCGTCGCAAAATTCACCTTGGAAATCTTCGGAGGTGTGTAATCCACACCGAAGGTAAGCGGATTGTTGCCGCTACCTATTGTATCCCCCACAATAGGTGTGTAGGCCAAACTGAAGCTGTAGCGCCCCTCTGTGGTCTTACCTACACCCTCCCCTTTTTGATTGATCGGCAGTTGCACATCCACAGTCCAGTTGCCGTTGTCATCCTGGGTGAATTTCCCGAGAGATACCTGACCCGGATTGTTTTGGCCCGGAACAAGCATGTTTTCGTTGCCTGACAATCTGGAAGTAACGGGGAACCACTTATCTTTCACCGAGACGTTGAGCTCCACAGAATTTCTGTGCCAATATTTGCTGTTCGCACAATCGCCCTGCTTGCCTTTTTCAATATCACAAACCTTGAGATCTGCCTTCTTGGGATCGTTTGGCTGTCCGTCATCAAAGACAACAATGCGGTTACCGTCTTCATTACCCCCTTCGGGGAAAAGCTGGCTGAAGGTCTTAACGGTTTGATTCCCGGCGTTGTCGGCTACGGTCACGACGATGTCAGAAAGCAGATATGCACCATCCTCACCGAGCACTAACGGATTTTTCAGAGAGCCCTCTTTTAAAGTGCCACCAGAAGAAGTCTGAACGGTCTCCGCTGTCAAGTTGACAGCCGTCGTATGACATCCTTTTTGCGATGAGCAGTCAACAGGTTTCCCGTCCTTTGCTTCCTGTTTCGCCGCACGAAGGACATCCGCATACGTCTCGTATCTGTTGTATTGAATATACGACGGATATTGATCGGAACCCACTTTTTTCGTCAGATTAACTTGCGATGTCCCATCCTCATTCATAGCCGATATGGAATCCGAAAGGTGCGTTGGCAACACATCTTGAATGCGTATGCTATAACTCACCGGCTTTGCTGCCGAAGTTGCAAGCACGGGTATCTGCTTATTCCCAGGCAGTTCCTGACTAAACGAGTTGCTCGGAACCGATACAGGCAACGAATCCCCGTTTGCCGACACCGTCGGACCTGTGCCATCTACAAGTATGTTTTCCTTAGCGCAAACTTCCGGCTTCGAGCGAGGCGCTGTCGCGTCATCTTCTCCTTTACCTGACGAATCAGCGACGGATCTATAGGTAAGACTAAACTTCACCGGTGTATATATGCCTTCAGTCAAGTTAATCATCATGTCGTTGCTGAATGACGAAGCCTTAACAAAATCTGCGCAATGTCGTATACCATCCACCGCAGGACAAATCTCAATTGTTTTAGTCGTGCTGCCAACAGAATAGGTTATTTTTGGATCATAATTCTGAATCGTATCGATAAGATCTTGGAATGGTTGAACAAATTCCGGAGCCACCAATGCAGAATGAGCCTTTACCGTATTTTGCACACAGCCCTTTGCATTATTCACCTTTTTCGGTTCAGAACAGAAAACCAGCTTTCCACCATCCTTCACGGGTTTTCCATCATCACCCAAAGGAATAATATGCTCAGAAACACCTTGTATCATATCTTTACCGTTTGGAGTGTTATATAAATTCCACTGATTGTTTGAAAGCTTGAGAGGGAAAATATCACCGAGAAGGGAATCAGATTTATTGCCAGCCTTATCGGAAATTGAAACGTGGAACTTATTAAATTTCACAAGAACCGCAGCTGTAGATTGTTTGGGCACTTTGTAATATAAACTTTCCATCGTTTTTAAGTCGATATGGAACTGGTAACATCCCAAAGCTGGGTTGTCCTCACACTTTTCAGATTTAATGTTTCCCAGTCCTTTGGAAAGAGGATTTTGGGGATTTTGAGGATATTGAATACTTATCGTGTCGTAATCTATCCCTGAAACAGACGGGACAGTACTCGGCGAATTCGACCCCGTTGTCACTGACTGATCGGAGTCAGTTGCTCTGACCTGAACAACAATTCCGGCACCGCTGGATTCACCTTTGGAATTTTGTAATTTTACTATTCCAGCATCCTCATTATTGTCCGAATAATGTATTTCTTTTGCGTCAATAGTCAACTTTGGCGGTTGAAGATCTGAATAAATCGGAAGTTTTACAATCTGTTTATCTGAATATGTGTAAGGAATACCAGTCCCCGAATTTTCGGTAAAGCCAGAACCAATCTGCACAAATACATAAGAAGGAACGCCATTGTTGAACGGAGTTACAGATACACTTTGAGAGCTACCGCCATTAACAAGCGCGATGTTCCCCTGCTGATCTTTTGCAATATTATTCGAAACTTGGCAGCCGTTGGAGTCAGCGCCTTTGACAACCGATACAGTAACCGGAGATTTGCTGCTATTCATCCAAATGTGTAAGCCGTTTGCTCCGTTTTCCCACCAGTTTCCAGAATAATTGACATCTTTACCTGTTGAATTACCATAGGTGATTTTGATACAAGAAGCCAGCTTATTTTGCGTATTTCCCGCATAGGGGGCCACGGCCAGTTGATCAATCAGACTCTGATCTGGTGTCGAAGTTCCAGGAGTCGTAGTTGCCCCTGATGATGGAGCCCGTTGAGGCTGCGAGCCTGCTGACGAATCAGTTTGGGAGCCTGACGATAGATTGGTTTGTGAGGAATTAGGCTGAGAACTCAGAGAATTTCCAGCAGCTGACGCTGCAACGGCAGCACCGCATCCGAACACGGCACACAACGCAGCCACACAAACCGTTATACGGACACCATGAAAACGTTTGTTTCTCATCCTAATTCCTCACATCATTCATCTATAAAACCGAAAAGCCCTCAAGCCACAAAAGCCTATCCATTAATGGGATTGACCTTCAGGCATGGCGACGTGCCAGGAACAGACCCGCGCCGAGCAGCAGCGTCAACACCGCCACACCAGCGATACCAAAGACCGGTGCGCCCGTCTCAGCCAGAGAACCGGAAGCGGAAGCCTTCGGCTGTTGCGCATTGGCAGGAGCAGGATTGCCAGAAGCCGGCTTCTGAGCGGGAGCCGGAGCCGCCGCCGAGGGCACAGCCGGGCCAGAAGTGGAATACGTCGTAGAACTGTCGTACGAATAGTTGTAGATGTTGGGTGCTTGGTTGGGGAAATGATAATAAACAGTAAAGCCTATCGGATCGCCCTCATTGAGACCCGACCAACTGACCACACCCGTCACAGGATCGAAGACCCCAGAACTCGGAGTGATGGTCGTCGGACGAATGTATTCCCCATCCAAGCCCCTCGGAGTTTGCAGCCATGTCGCAGCCGGCTGAGGATCCGCAGCTGGTGTCTGATCAGTTACAAACTGACTCATACCAGGCAAGGACATAAGCGGCTTCAACGGACGAATATCAGCGACATGGTTCCCCTCAACTGACAGACTCGTCAACCTCGTTAATCCAGAAAGGGCAGAGATGTCGACAATTTCGTCACGCTCTAGAGAGAGATACGTAAGATTCGTTAACCCCCTTAGCGGGGAAATATCCGAAACTGCCGTATATGATGCAGCCAGATGAGTCAACCTGGTCAAGCCTGCCAACGGAGAAAGATCGCTCAACGAACTATGAGCAATCTCCAAATAATCTAGATTGGTGAGATATTGAGCCCCCGCCAACGAATCATAGTTATCTCGTAATGCAGTAACATTGTCAATGACGTGCTGAGAAAAGACGGTTCCAACACTCACTCCTGCCTGACCCGCCACATCAGCGGCCAAAGTCGTGTCGGGGAAGCACTGGGCGATGGTGCTCGTGCCCACCACGCAATTGCCCTTCGTCTCCACGGCGTTCGCCGAACCCGGCACCAGCATTGCCACAGCCGCGACACCAGCAACGCAGGCCGCCAACGACCTACGCACGCCTTTCTTTGTGAACCTCATCTTCTTTTCCTTTCAATCAACCGGCCAAGCCCCAAACCACTCAGACCCAACCGAAACCAACAAATCACAAAACTTAAAAACAAGACAGTCAGCCGCCAACGCAATCGAGCGAAAGCGCCGCCCCGACACCAAACGTCATCGTCGACCACCGCCTTCCGGCTTGCGTTCAGGCAGCAACGTCGTCGGAACCCACTCCTCGCCGGCATCTGCCGAGCGGGTGGAAGTGCCACCAAGCAATGTCGTTTCAAGCCTCTCGCCGTCAGCCGCCGTGCTGGGTGCAATGTGCTTCCCCACGTGCTTCGAACCCTTCAGCAGCGTTGTCACGCCCTCGTCATCGTTAACGCCAGCTTGACGAACCTGATTCAACAAGGTGGTCGAAAGCTGTTCATCACCATCCGCCCCGCCGCTGCCGGCTTGCGAGCGCTGGCTTTGATCCAACATCGTGGTGCCCACGTTTTCGTCATCCGCCAACGCAGCGGAAGCAGAATCCCCAACGGAGGGCTGGCCGCTACCCAACGGTTGCAATTCGGATGAATCCAATGAATCGGATACGCCGTGTATCTGGCTGGCGCGCCAAGGCGTACCCTTCTCCTGTGGTTCAGACCGCCTCACATCCGTCTTCCAACGCCCGCTTTCGCGACGCAGCTGGGCGATGCGAAGCTCTGCCGTCTTGCCTGTCAGCGTTTCGCGAACTCCTCTGACGTTCCAAGCGAAATACAAAATGACGGCCACGATGGCGCAGACCACGGCCAGCGAGAACAGCACGACAGCGGTAATCTTGAATCCTGAACTCATAGCCTGATCTCCTTTCCGCCGTTATTGGCGGCACCGCCGGCGCCATTGGTTCCGGCGATATCCACGAACGCCTCGGCCACTGCCTGTCTGGCAGGGGCGATGGAAGCGGTCGCCTGATCCTTGGCCTGCCGCAACTTGGAGGTCGTGGAATCGACGCTTTGCGCCAGGTTCTGCGCCGTGTCGATGGCCTTGTTCAACTGCTCCTGTGTGACGCCATCGGCACGGAACTTACGGGAATAAGTGCGCAACGCCTCAAGGACGGTATTGACGGTCGAAAGCTTCATCACGTCGTTGTTGTTGGACTGCATCATGTGCATGAGCGCGTTCATGCTCTTGAAATAAGGCGCGTACTTTCCGGCGTCCGAACCCTCGTTGATCAGAGGAACTATCGTGGTGTTGAAATCCGCGATAGTGGCATAGAGCTTGGCCAGCTTCTGGTCTTTGAAACTCGTCTTGCTGGCCTCGTTCATCCAATGCGACGCGGCGGTGATGCGCAGATATTGCGTTTGCGCGGTAATGTCACTTCCCGTCTCGGGACTCTTGGAGGGATCGACGGAATAGTAATACCAATAAAGCTTGCCTACGTCGAAGCTCAGGCGGCCCCAATTGCCGCCCTGCTTCTGCAATACCGCAGAATGATCGTCAAGTGTCTGTTGCAACTGATGTTCCTCGGAAGCGCTGAAAACGCCGTCGGATTCGTACCGCTTGATCATCCCTTCATAAGGATCGATGGCACTCGGCCTGATGTTCGCGGCCGTTACGTAGTAGGCTTCCGCAGCATTGTCATCGCTGGACTGCGCGGCCAAGCTCATTTTCAGGTCATAGTTTGAATTCGCATTGACCGCACCCGCCGCCAACGTGGCGCCGCCGCCAACCAAAGCGACCACGCTCGCCACGCACAGCACGCAGAACGTCCTCCATTTGAGCTGCATTGTTTTGCGCCGCTTCGCATCCCTGTCGGAGTAGTGCTCAAGGTCGTAGGCGAATTGCGCGCAATCCTGGTAGCGCTGTTCCGAATCGCGTTGCATGGCCTTGGTCAGTACACGTTCCAGCCCAGCCGACGCGTTGGGGAGCACCTGCCGCAACGGCGCCGCATCGTAAGGCTCACCCTTAATGGGCTTGCCGGTAAGCATGACGTAAAGCAGAGCGCCCAATCCATAGACATCTGTCCGTGCGTCGCTACGTCCGAATTCGTCGTACTGTTCCGGGGCGGCATATCCCGGTGTGCCCATTCGCGCCTCGTAGCCTTGCGGCAACGGGCCTTTGGCGGGAGGCATCTCGCAGGCGATGCCGAAGTCGATGACGCGCACGGTCCCTTCCGGGGTCACCATCACATTAGAAGGCTTCATATCACGATAGACGATGGGAGGATTGCGCTGGTGCAGATAGTCGAGCACATCGCATAGCTGTATGCCCCATGAGGTCACCGTTTCCTCGTCCTGCGCACCTTGGTCGGCAAGCACTTTGGAAAGCGTTTCGCCTTCGATATAGTCCATTACAATATAGAGGCTGCCGTTTTCCTCGATCAAATCGACGATACGGGGAATGGCGGGATGGTCGAAGGTCTTGATGAGGTTGGCCTCGCTGATCAGGCCGTCGATGATGAAGCGACGTTGCTCTTTATCGGGGATATGGCGAATCTCCTTGACCGCCCACTGCTTGTGCAGCGTGGCATCAAGGGCGAGATACACGGTGGACATGCCACCATGCCCAATCTCCGTCAGCAACTCGTAACGTTTGCCGACCCACCTATTGCCGTTATTCGCCACCAGCCTCTCCCCCTGACAAGATTCCGTCGATTCTGGCAGAAACGAAGTATCTGATATAAATCGATTACAGCTTAATCGAAAATATCACATCAGACTGACGTTTATCAAAAAATATGAAACTTGGTGCGATAATACGCCTTTCTTGCCACTATTCGGTACGTCGTTTCGCGACACCCCGCTGGGCAACGGTTGCGGTAAAGTAAGTAAAGTCTTCGGGCGATTAGCTCAGCTGGCTAGAGCGCCACCTTTACACGGTGGATGTCGGGGGTTCGAGCCCCTCATCGCCCACGGTTTCTTTTCACCGTTTTATCGATAACGGATTATAAGTATTCCTTAGTATATAACGGATTATCAATTCTTGCGATAGCCGGTTGTCCATAAAAAGGACAGGCGGGGCATGTTCATGCTCTTTTCTGGCATAATGAAAACAGTGCGGCAATGAGGCAAAATCACTTGACTGCACAATCCGCTGAATTCCAATTTTCAAAAGACGGGCGAGGCGGAAACAACTTGCTACATTCCCGGCAGGTCACAAGTATTAACGAGTATTAAAAGGAGTTCGAAATGGCTGAACCATATAAAGCCGACACATCCAACCCTGCAGTCGTGCAGAGTCCGTCGGACGTGTTCAATGCACCCATTGCTCAAGCGGACCCCGAAATCTCGTCGCTTATCAATGACGAACTCAAGCGCCAGCAGAACGGCCTTGAGATGATCGCTTCCGAAAACTTCGTGCCACGCGCCGTGCTCGACGCGCAGGGCTCCGTGCTGACCAACAAATACGCCGAAGGCTACCCCGGACGCCGTTACTATGGCGGCTGCGAGTTCGTCGACGGCATCGAGACGCTGGCCCGCAACCGCGCCAAGGAGCTCTTCGGCGCCGAATTCGCCAACGTGCAACCCCATTCGGGCGCACAGGCCAATGCCGCTGTCTATCAAGCTTTGATCAAGCCGGGCGACACTGTGCTCGGGCTCGCGCTCGACCATGGCGGCCATCTGACCCATGGCACGAAGATGAACTTCTCCGGCAAGTTCTACCACGCCGAATCCTACGGCGTGAACCCCGATACTTTCCTCATCGATCCCGAAATCATCCGCCAGCGCGCACTTGAAGTCCACCCCCAGCTCATCATCGGCGGCTGGAGCGCCTACCCACGCATCGAGGACTTCAAGGCGATGAAGGAGATCGCCGATGAGGTCGGCGCGAAGTTCTGGGTCGATATGGCCCACTTCGCCGGTATGGTGGCCGCGGGCCTGCACCCGAGCCCTGTCCCCTACGCCGACGTCGTCTCCTCCACCGCGCACAAGACGCTCGGTGGGCCACGTTCCGGCTTCATCCTGGCCAAGAAGGAATACGGCAAGAAGATCAATTCCGCCGTCTTCCCCGGTCAGCAGGGCGGACCGCTGATGCACATCATCGCCGCGAAGGCCGTGGCCTTCAAGGTCGCCGGCACCGAAGCCTTCAAGCATCGTATGGAGCGCACGCTGGAAGGCGCAAAGATTCTCGCCGACCGCCTCAACGCCGACGATGTCAAGGCCCAGGGCATCACCGTTCTGACCGGCGGCACCGACGTGCATCTGGTCATGGTCGACTTACGCAACAGCGAGATGGACGGGCAGCAAGGCGAGAACCTGCTGGCTCAATGCGGCATCACCGTCAACCGCAACACCGTTCCGTTTGATCCGCGCCCGGCTTCCGTAGCTTCCGGTCTGCGTATCGGCACCTCAGCTCTGGCCACCCGCGGTTTCGCCGCCCCGCAGTATGAAGAAGTTGCCGACATCATCGGCACCGCTCTCGCCCAAGGCAAGGACGCGGATGTCGACGCTCTGCACGCCCGTGTCACCAAGCTGACCGAGGACTTCCCGCTGTATCCAGGCCTCTAAGCCGCAGCTGAAACTCAATAGCCAAAATCCCCACCGGTTCAAACGCCGGTGGGGATTTTACATAGCCTTGAAAATAACCTAGAAAAGTTGCTGCTTTAGCGGCCCTTGCCGAAGGCGCGGAGACGGATGCCGTTCCAATCTTCGGAAACCGTCAAAGGCGTAGCGGCGTTCATGCCGGCAGTCTTGGCGGCGGACTGAACCGTATTGGAAGCCGGAGCTCCCGGACGACCGGGCTTGGGAGTAAGAATCCACAACGGACCGTCCTCGCCAATCACTCCGTGTGCGTCCATAATCGTGTCGGCCAAGGCGTCTTCGTCATCGCCGTCGCGCCACCAGATGATGACGCCATCCACAGCAGAATCATAATCCTCGTCAACCAGATCCTGACCGGTCAAATCCATGATTTTCTCTCGAGTGGATTCACTCACGTCGTCATCCCACAGCCATTCCTGCACGATGTCGCCCTCGTGAAAACCGAACTCTTCAGCGTTTTTTGATGCCGTTTCATTCACCCTTCCAATATAGCAAAGATACGGAACAGCACACGCAACAACGTTCGGACGTATCCACATTGCGGGCATTACTAGACATTTGTATCGCTCGTATCGGCCCGCTAGTTCGCGGTGCAATGCGGCAGGCTATCGGCCTTGCCCTGCCCGATGGCAACCAAAGCGCGATACGCTTCGTCGAGCGTCGAAACCTTGATGTCACGCAGACCGCTCGGCACGTGACCCACGACCTCGTCGCAATTGCCGGCGGGTGCAAGGAAGTAGGTGGCGCCGTCGCGCTTGGCCCCCAGCATCTTAAGCTGGATGCCACCGATCTTGCCGACTTTGCCTTTGCCGTCGATGGTGCCGGTGCCCGCTATCGTCTTGCCGCCGGTTTCGTCCTGCGGAGTGAGCTTGTCGATGACACCCAGCGCATACATCATGCCTGCGGACGGGCCGCCGATGTCGTCGACGTGCATCTGAACCTTGGCGGTTTTCGCTCCTGCTATATTGTGTTTTTTGGCAAAAGCGAGCGCCGCACTCGTCGCGGAATCCTGGGATCCGGTCATCTGCTTGGTAGCAGTCTTTTTGTATTCATCCGTGCTCTGGCCGACCGGGAACACGGCCTCGCTGGGCATGACCTGCTGCTGGGGGTCGATCCACGCAATCAGTGTGTTGATGCCAAGCGTCGGATCACCAGGAATGCCTTGCGCGTTGACAGTGAGCAGCAGCAGCTTGCCCCGGCTTTTGTACGTGGCTGCGCCGGTGATGGCGATGACCTCTTTACCGTCGGCTTTGCCAAGCACATCCTGGGTCGGGCCTGGCATTTCGATGACGTAGGGACTAGGAAGCAGCAATACCAGAAAACACAGCACCGCGCAGATAAGCCCCGCGAAATATCGCAGCGAATGGCGCGAGCAATAGCCGGTGAAGCGATGCCAGATTCCAAGATGGCCGGGAACCGAAACAGCGCTCTCTTCGATTTCGGCACTGTTATCAAGTAGGGAATCTCCGTCGGTATCGTTTGAGCTTTCAGCAGTTCCGGAGGTTCCGGATGTTCCGGCAGCACTACTATCCGTTTTGGATGAGCCGATGATGTTGTTGAAATCATCCTTGCCGTAAGACGACGAATCCGTCGCCTCTTCGCTTGACGGAGATATCGGCGTTTGATCGTCCGAATACCGTTGATCCTGATTCCTGCGTGCCATAACTCACCAGTATGCTGCCTCGTCCAGACGCAGCATCTCCGTTCAGAGTCCTGACGAAACCACAAAAACAGCACCCAGCAAGCAACATATTCCCGACATTGCCGCAATCTCGTCGGTAGCGGAAGTTTGCGCCGAGAAGACCATAGAAGACCATAATATGGAATCAACATACGGACTGTATATTGCTTGATAGGACTTCCAAGATAAAGGACGATACCGATGGACGAAAACGCGATTCACCAGTGGCTGATCGACTGCTTCGGTCAGATGCAGGGCGACATGGCCTTCCAACAGTTGAGCGCGCTGCCTGATGCGGTCAAAGACCAGCTCCTCGGTCAGGATCCTTCCAAGCTGCCCAAGCCCGCCGAAGTGAAGGCGTTGATGAATGCGTTCACCACCAGCGGACTCAACACGATGGGTGACATGCAGCAGAGCGCCGACGAAGGGCCGGTCAACGTAAAGCTGGCGACTTCGCTGGCCTTGGCCATCGCCAACGATGAAGGCAGCGAGCAGACCGTCACCGCAACCGAGGGTGAAGCCGTGCGGCAAGCGATGAGCGAGGCGAATCTTTGGCTTGACACGGCCAGCGCGATTGATCCTGCTCCAGGTGTTCCGCAAGTCTTCACCCGCGCCGATTGGGTCAACGCGACCGTCGATTCATGGGCGAAATTCGCTAGCCCGGTCGAGCAGTCCATGAGCGATGCGCTTTCCAGCGTCATTTCCGAACGCTTCGGCGACGAGTTCGGTGACGGGGAAATCGCAGGGGTTTTCGCCGGCCCGATTCCCGTGCCGATTCCCGACAATATGAAGGACCCGGCCAATCTCATCAAGATTCTCGGCAATACCGCGTTCTCCACGCAGCTAGGGCATGCCGCCGGACAGCTTTCGCACGAGGTGCGCGGCAGCTTCGACCAAGGCATCGCGCTTCAAAAGAACCCGGCTGGGGCCTTGATTGCGCAGAACTCGATCGAATATGCCAAGACGCTGGAAATCGATCAGTCCGAAGTACTCGCGTTCCTCGCGCTTGAGGAAGTGGCGCACGCCCGTCTCTTCGCGCACGTACCATGGCTCATGCCGCGTTTCGAGGCGCTGATCGGCAAGTATGCGCGCGGCATCAATATCGATCTGGACGCGATGGAAGAGCAGCTACGCGACGCGACTTCGATGGACCCGGATTCGATTTCCGGTGCCGTGGACCTGACAAAGGTCGGCATCGCGGATACCCCGGAGCAGAAAGAAGCGCTCGAAAGCCTCGAAACACTGCTGGCCCTGGTCGAAGGCTGGGTCGATGCGGTGACGTGGAAGGCCGGTGTGGCCCATCTGCCGCATATTGATCAACTGCGCGAGATGGTGCGCCGCGAGCGCGCGGTCGGCGGCCCTGCGGAACGCACGTTCGAAAGCCTGCTCGGCATGGAACTGCGCCCGAAGCGCATGCGCGAGGCAGCCGATATCTGGGAGAAAATCGGCGCCGAACAAGGCGACGCGGCTCGCGATGAGAAGTGGTCGCACCCTGACCTGCTGCCGAAACTGCCGGATGTCGACGGCGAAAAGGCGGAGGTCGAGAAGCCGGAAACCCCCGAATCCGACAGTAATACAAATCCCGATGCAAATATCACGACGTTTGCCGCCGACGGCAGCGATATCTCATCATCCAAGCACAGCATCGACTGGGACGCCGAACTCGAAAAGCTGCTCGACGCTCAGGGCGACGACGATGATAAAAACGGCGAAGACTCTGGCGCTGACGGCAAAAGCGATGATGGTACAGATGGTACATCCAAGGACTCCGGCGACGACAAACCGGACGATGACGATAAACCCCAAAACTGAAACCGTAACCGATCGGTGAAAATCGTATTGAGCAGCAATGGAAGGGCCGCTATCGACATATAAAAGTCGATAACGGCCTTTTCTTTATGCTTCAGCATCATAAAACCTACCAGAAGCGGCTCGGGGTGCGCGAGAAGGTCGAGGCACCGTCCTTGCTGCGCGCGAAGGAAAGGTGCAGCGAATCCTCGGCACGGGTAACGGCCACATAGAAAAGCCGACGCTCCTCTTCCAAAGCCTCCCCCGGCGCGGGAGAACCGTACGGTAGCAAGCCTTCCGAACAGCCTATGATGAAGACGTGTTTGAATTCCAAGCCCTTCGCCGCGTGGATCGACGAGATCATGACACCGGGCTCGCGCCTGCTGGCAAGGATTTCCATGGCTTCGCGACGACTTTCGTTGCCGTCTTCGAGCATCGTATCCTGCCCACTGGCATCGCGACGCGTACGATAGGCAATCCCCTGTGCCTTCAAGGCCTTGCAAACCACCTGCTGCTGGGCGTTAAGCCGCGTCAACACTGCACATTGCGAGGGTTTCGCACCCTCGGCTACGAATTGAGCGATGCGCTTGGCCACGCCCTGGGCCTCCTCTTCGTCGCTTTCGTATGCGGTTTTCACCACGCGCATGCCCTCGCCTTTGCTTCTCGCAGAAACCAAGCGCAAATATTGGTCGCGGTCAGGCGCGGCGGCGAGCACGCGGTTGGCCATTGATACGACCTGAGGTGTGGAGCGGTAATCGGTATTGAGATTGACGTCAGCGGAAAGCTTACCGAACTCCCCAGCAAAATTAAGCAGGTCATAGCTCGAAGCGCCGGCGAAGGAATAGATCGTCTGGGCCGGGTCACCCACCACGCACACGTTGCGGTTGTCGTCTCCAAGCCACAGGTCCATCAGACGGTGCTGCAGGGGCGAGACATCCTGATATTCGTCGACGGTGAGCCAGCCAACGGATTGCCGGATCTGCGCAGCCTGCTCGTCGAAAGCCTCGAGCACGTGGCAACCCAACAACAGAATGTCATTGAAATCCATCTCTCCGCGCGAAGTTTTCTCTTGCTCGTAAGCGGTGTAAACGTCCGTGAAACGTTGCGGGGCAAGCTCTGCTGGAGGCAGGCGATGCGTAGCCGCGCAAACCCGTTCATAATCCTCCGGAGCAACGAGCGAGACCTTCGCCCAGTTAATTTCGGCAAGCAGATTGCGTCTGGCGATACCGTCGTATTCGTCGGTTCCGGTGGCACGTTTAAGTGCCCGATCCATAATCTCCTGCGCATCTTCGATGACATGTGGGAACGGTGCGACGCTCACGTCGTACCAAACGCGCCGCAACTGGTGCAATGCCGCGGAATGGAAGGTAGCAGCAGTGACCTTGTCACCCACACCGAGCGCAGCCAGACGTTGTTTCATCTCGTCGGCAGCCTTTACCGAAAACGTCACCGCGAGCGCGCGGCTTGCATCCCATTCACCTTTGGCGCACGCATAGGCGATGCGGCGGGTGACGGTTCGTGTCTTGCCCGCGCCGGCTCCCGCGATGATGCGAACCGGACCGTCGAGGGC
This sequence comes from Bifidobacterium sp. ESL0769, assembly GCF_029395495.1. NCBI lineage: Bacteria > Bacillati > Actinomycetota > Actinomycetes > Bifidobacteriales > Bifidobacteriaceae > Bifidobacterium > Bifidobacterium sp. ESL0769. Next base: position 1,723,265 of record NZ_CP113918.1, read on the forward strand.
CGTGGCGGCGGCACGTTGGGCGTCGTCGAGTCCTTCAAGCATTTCCTGGGCATCGCGGGTAGTCATATCTTCTCATTGTGCCAGCTGCACCCGATAGTCTAATAATCCCTTGAAAGCGCGCAAACTCTAGGACATAGGGGTGTATTAATCTGGTAGATGTGACTTTACGAAGCAAGTTTATGCTGGCGGCCCTCGCCTCCGCCGCCATGCCTGAGACCTCCATGGCCGGGGTGTGCGAACATAACCGCAGCGACAAGGCCGACAACGCCGTCGGTATCGATTACGTTGTGGTGCAGGATACCGCAGGACGACGTTACGATGTCTTCGTCTCCAGTGAGCCGAAAGGCAAAAAGCTGCTCACGGGACGTGCGAAAGCCGCGAAAGTTCTCGCCAAATCCCATGAAATGAGCGGGCTGGGCTTCGCTGTGGATCGTGCGTTGGCGTTCAGCGCTGCGGGAACTGGCAGCCCGACCGGCAAGAATTCGGTATTGGTCACCCCCCATGTGGAAGGCGAGCCACGGCAGCTTGATTTGCTTACCATTCAGGACGCCGCGAGCGTCGGGACGGCCATCGGCGCCATTCATCGGCAACGTACCGATTTTTTGACCGAGGCGAAATATCCGGCTTTCACCACCGGGCAAATTCGCGCCCAACTGACCGGCTGGATCAAGCGTCTGCAGCAGGCTGGCCATGTGCCGCCCGCCATCACTTCCAGCTGGGCTAAAATTATCGAAACCGAAGGTCTTTGGTCTTTCTCCACCACGCTGACCCACGGAGGATTCGCGGATGGCGATTTCCTCTTCACCGACTCCACCATTACACAGGTTGGCAACTGGCAGGATGTGCAGGTCAACGATCCAGCTCGCGACTTGGCTTGGATATTCGCCAAAATGAATGAATCTCATCGCAACTCGTTGATGAACGCCTACGGCGCGATGATGGGCTCGCGCATCGACGACCTCATCCTGCTTCGTGCCAATCTGTGGCTGCAGATGGAGCAGGTCGGCGATTTCATCGAAGCTTTGGGACGTGCAGACAATACCAAGATTCTGCAATTCAAGGCGCAGGTCGAACATCTGGCGCATCAGCTCACCGTCGTGGCCAACAAAGCCGCAGGCGCCGCCACAGCCGCTTCGACTGTCGTTCCACCGAAAGACGACAAAGTCTCTTCCGCTTCGGGTCGCAGGAATGCACGACGTGCCGAAGAAGAGGAAGACGACGACAAAACCGGTTCCGCCGAAGTCACCAAACTGGTGAACTTGAGCGACAGCACCGCCGATCGCCCGGTGCATTTCAAGCCTGACACCTCAGACGTATCCGAAGATGACGACGATCGCACCGACGACAAGAAGCCCGTCGCACAATCCAAGCCGCTCTATGCCAACATGCCCAATCCCTCGTCTTCCGCCACAATGGTATTGAGCGAAGCCGAGAAACAGGCCGGGGCCGAGGATGAAGGCATCGAAGCCGATACCGACGACGCCTCCGAAAGCTCAGAGCGCACCGCAAGTGCCGAAAGTGAAAGCCAGTCCGGAGCAAAGTCGGAAGAGGACGAGGACGAAACCGGGGAACGCAAGGTTTCATGGCACGTCCAGTATTCCAAGGAAGACGACGCCTATGGCGAGGCTGCGAAGAAGGGCGACGTCGACCGCGATGCACCAACGACGCTGATTCCTCTACTCGAGCAGGAGCAGCAGGCCCTACACGACGCCGAGATGGGGCTTGAAGAAGCCGAGGAAAAGTCAGAGAAGGAACGCGCTGCTTCACGAACCGATATCAGTGCCCAGAGTGAGGACGGCGCTGAAGATGGTACAAATTCCGAAATCGTCAAGGAGCTTGATGACGCGGCCGAACAGGACGACACGGGCAAGGACGATGATACGGAGGCCAAGGAAAGCGCATCTCCTGCTGACGAAACCGACGACGCGGATTCCGACGATGACACTGATGGCCTTTATGGCTCTGACACCGCCAAGCCCTCGCTCTCAAGCAAAGATGGCAAGGAACAAGACACTTCTGACTGAGATAAAAATCGGTTCCCTCTCACCGATTTGGTCTGTTCCCCCGCCAGTGGACAAGCGTGCCAATCCTAGCCAGAAGCGTAATGACCAGCCTTCGGGCACAATAAAACCTAAGAACCATTCAAATACGAAAGAGGTAACACATGGATGTCGAACTCGGAATTCAGAACGTGGCACGTCCGGTCAATTTCACGACCGAGCAAAGCGCCGATGAAGTCAGCCGCGCCATTTCGGATGCAGTGGCGAAGGGCGAGCCAATTGATTTGATCGATGACAAGGACCGCCACATCATGGTGCCGGCCGGTGCCTTGGGCTACGCCATCATCGGTTCGGAAACCAAGCACGCCGTCGGCTTTGGAGCTCTTTAAACACAGCAGCCGCAAATATATAATTATGCTTGCGGAATAATATTTATCGATAATGCCCAGCCTCTTGCGACTTGATTCACGAGCTGGGTATTTTTCATTTTCTAAAGATGCTTTCTAGGCCAACCCCGGCCATGTTCACGACGATATTGCAGTATCAAAACCACCATTCGTCGGCTAAGAAAAGTACTCGGCGAACACGCCGCAACGAGCCAGCTTGGCTCTGCCCATCTCAGTTCAGTCCCGTTTAGCCCAAGCTCAGGAAATCAACGGAATGGCCCCTCGCTCAACGATTTGCGCCACAACACTGTCGGCGGTCAGGTTTTCGCCGAGCTTGTTGGGCTTGCCGTCCCCGTGCCAATCTGAACCACCTGTAACGAGCAGACCAAGCTCGCGAGCAAGACCCAGCAGACGCTCACGATCTTCGGTATCATTGCCGCGATGCCAGACCTCAAGGCCACCCAGCCCTGCATCGGCCAGCTCACGAATCTGGGAGCCGGAAAGCAGAACCCTGTTGCGGCTGTAATCCGCAGGATGCGCAACGACGCTCACCCCGCCGGCCTGCCGCACGACTTCAACGACCTGCAACGCACTCGGCGAAGGCGTCGGAATGTAATACTTACTCGAAGAGGATATAGCTCCGGCAAAGGCCTCGGAACGCGTGTGATAGAAACCCGCATCCACCAGCGCATCGGCCATATGCGGCCTGCCCACCGTCGTCTCGTCGCCTTTTTTGGTTTGATTCATCACGTCGTTCCACGTAATAGGAAAATCCTTCGACAGACGCGATACCATGCGCTTCGCCCGCTCGATACGCGCCGCACGCGTGGAGGAAAACAGGTTCACAATACCCTCGTCTTCCGGGTCATACTGGTAAGCCAGCATATGCACCGAAACGTGATGGTCCTGAGCGGTGATCTCGCTGCCGCGCAGCAACGGGAAACCGCGACTCTCAGCGGCTTTTTGAGCATCGTCCCATCCTGCGGTGGTATCATGGTCTGTGATTGCGATACCGTGCAGGCCGTTAGCTTTTGCAAGGTCAACAAGTTCGGCAGGGGTCTTGGTACCATCGGAAAAGACCGTATGACAGTGAAGATCCCAGCCGGAAGCCGGACCGCAATCGTTATATTCGTCGCTAGTCATAGACCTATCGTAGGCCTATGAGCTCGACAGCCGATGAGACGCTAGGGGCATAAGAAAGCAGGGATATGCATGTCGACTAAACACAGCACCACCGCCGTGAGGAACATGGAAAGAGGACCGAGAGATCTCAACGGCCAGCTGCCTTCTGAATTGAGCGACAATCGTGAACCTACCGGATTCTTCCATGGTCCCATCTGGAATTACGGCATGATGTGCCTAGGCGCAGGCATCGGCCTCTTCGCCTCGCTGATGTTGGCTGCGGATACCCTGAAACTGGCTCGAAATCCAAACAAGGCGTTGGGCTGCGACGTCAACTCCGTGCTTTCCTGCTCCACTGTCGCCGAATCCTGGCAGGCTGAGATCATCAAGTTCGGCGGACTGAGCTTCCCGAACGCGTTCTTCGGTATTTGCTTCTATTCCGTCTTCATCACCGTCGCCGTGGTGGGCGCCTGCAACGTCAAGCTTCCCTACTGGTTCTCCATGGCAGCATGGTGGGGCGGTGTGGCCGCGATCTCCTACGCTTACTGGCTGATGAGTCAGTCCATGTTCGTCATCAAGGCGCTTTGCCCCTGGTGCATGACCATGATGTTCGCCACGACGATTATGTTCATGGCGCTAACACATGCGACAGTTACGGTACAGAAGATACCGCGCAAACATTGGCGCAAGGGTCTCAATACCTACTACCGCATGCGTTACGACTGGATGGTCAACATCGTCTGGATCTTCGCCATCATCGCGCTGATCTTCGTCAAGGAAGGCGCCGCGATCTTCGCCTGAGCGTTTGACAAACCTTTAAAAGAAACCCGCATATTCGTCACGATGGACGGCTGTGCGGGTTTCTTGCTTTTACAACAGCTCCACTTTCGCCACGATGACCGCAGCGCCGGTAAGCCGTACGTCCTCATCGCTGACGTCAACATGCACCAAGCCCCCGCGAATGCTGATATCCCAATGGCTCACACCGGTCTTCGCCCTCAACGTCACCGCCGTGGCGCCGAGCCCGGTACCGCAGGAAAGCGTCTCGCCGCAGCCGCGTTCGTTCACGCGCATGGTGGCACGGCCCGTATCAGCGACCTTGTCACAAGCGTCGATGCGAACAAATTCGGCGTTCTGATCGGTCTCGATCGCCGGGCTTACCACGGGCTTGACGATGAGATTCAAATCCTCGACGGCCGGTAACGTGGCCTTGCCGTCCTCCACAATCGAAACGACATGCGGATTGCCCATATCGATGAACGTTCCGGCAGTCTCACCATCAGTTCCCGGAATCGTAACCTTATAGGTATCCAAATCCCCGATTTTGCCGGCACCAAGACTGACTTGGAACACGTCGTCGCCGTAGGGCTCAAGCGTTCCCAGCGAGCGCAACGTCTTGACCCCGGCCCGCGTCCCAAGCTTGAAAGGCACGCCGCCCGGAGCATCCGCTATACCGGCACGCTGGGCAAGCAACGTCGTCACACGGGTCCCGTTGCCGCACATCTCCGCAAGCGTTCCATCTGCATTGCGGTAATCCATGAACCAATCGGCCCCGCCCTCGTGGCATTGCTCGACTGCAACTGCCGAAAGGTCGCTGACATATTCCGGCTTGGCCAGGCGGATCAGACCGTCGGCGCCGATGCCGAAATGCCGGTCGCAGATATGGCGAACCTCGTCGGCAGTAGGCTCAAGCTTGCCCTCGCGGTCGATATAGATGACGAAATCGTTGCCGGTGCCATGCCCTTTATAGACGAAATGCGGAAGACTCATAAGCCATAGTCTACCTGCCCCACCGATTCATCCGTCACGCCTAGAGCCAACCGCGCTGTGGGAAAGCAGTTGCCCATCGTGTGGATGTTCGTTCGAGTCGCTACAAACGAGAAGCAAAATCGCTAAACTTACAATCAGACTGGTTGAAATCGCGGTGAAAGAGGATGGCATGGCATTAAACGCTCCCATTGGTGTGTTCGATTCGGGGCTGGGCGGCATCTCCGTCGTGCGCGAAATCCACACGGAAATGCCAAACGAACGCATCGTCTATTTCGGCGACTCCGCCAACGCGCCTTACGGCACCAAAACACCGGAAGAGGTGCGCAAACTTTCCTTCGCCATCGTCGAGCAGTTCGTCGCCAAGGGTGTCAAAGCCATTGTCATCGCCTGTAACACCGCCACTTCAGCCGCCGTCGACGACTTGCGCGCCACCTACGATCTGCCCATCATCAGCATGGAACCGGCATTGAAAGTGGCTTGCGACCGGGGGCACGGCAAGCCACAGCGGGTCATCGTCGCCGCTACCCCATTGACGTTGCGCGAGAAGAAATTCACTGCGTTGATGCAGCGTTTCAGCGCCACCAACACCATCTACCGCCAGCCTTGCCCCGACCTGGTGGAAATCGTGGAGCACGACCAACTTGAAGACCATGATCTCGTGATGTCTACACTGCACCGTTATTTCGATAACTATGATCTCGATACCATCGATTCGGTGGTGCTGGGCTGTACGCATTTCGTCTTCTACCGCAACTATTTCCGCGAGCTGCTCCCAGCCTCCACCGCCATCATCGACGGCAACGAAGGTACCGCCCGCCGCCTGCACGACCTCCTCGCCGCCTCGGACGCCCTAGCCACCCCCGATGCCCAAGGCAGCGTCACGCTCGAAAACTCGGACCCCAGCGAGCGCATGACCGCCCTCGCCGCCAAACGTCTCAATGCCTGACCGCACAGAAAATCGGGATATCAATTCTTATAACCGCCTGCGCCATCTGACAATTCGTCACAATATCATCGTTTGTGCAACCATTGGCCAACACCGAAACATTGTCCGTAAGGCAGACGTATGCTCGGTTAACTAACGATAGTGACTTCGGCCTTCGAGGAAAGGTGAGACGATGACGAAAACTGCTTTAATCGATGTTGGCGGGGGCTTCCGTTCCATCTATGGGGCGGGCGTGATGGACTGGCTTATGGACAATGGCATTACCGTTGACAAGTGCTACGGCGTCTCCGCAGGTAGTGCCAACATGGTCTCCTACATTTCCGGCCAGCGCGGACGCACTTACAAGTTCTATACCGAGTACGCCTTCCGGCCCGAATACGCGAGCGCGAACAATTTCTTCAAGCTCCATAATTATGCCAATCTGGATTATATTTATGGCACGCTTTCCAATTCAGACGGCGAATATCCGGTGGATTACCCCACCTTCGCCGCCTCTCCCACCGAGTTCACCGTGGTGGCCTGCGACGCACGCAACGGCTACGCACGCTATTTCGACAAGTCTGACGTACATCAAGACAATTACGACGTGATGAAGGCCTCCAGCGCGGTGCCAGTGGCCTGCGAACCGTACGTCGTTGACGGCATCCCCTACTATGACGGCGGCATCGCCGACCCGATTCCGGTGCAGCTAGCAGCGGACGAGGGCTACGACCGCATCGTGCTCATCCTCACCCATCAGCGCGATTTCGTGCGCGAAGCCAAGAAAGACACCGCTCCGGCAGCATTGTTGAAACGCTCCTACCCCGTCGCCGCGGAACGCCTGAAGAACCGCTACCGCACCTACAACGAAGAAATGAAAGTGGCCGAAAAGCTGGCCGCCGAAGGCAAGGTGCTGATTCTGGCGCCCGATGACTTGTGCGGGCTCGACACGTTGAGCAAGAATTCCGAAGGCTTGGAGAAGATGTATCAGAAGGGGCTCGATGCAGCCGAGGCCATACCGGCGTTCATCGCAAGCTGATCGGCCGTCAAAACTGGCTTTGTAATTGGTGCTGGAAAACGGACTCTCATCGCAACTGGAATACCGTTTGCCAGCACCAAAGTGTCAAACCGCAGAAAAATAAGTATTGGGCGGATTCCTCGGGTGAGTGAGGAGTCCGCCCAGCTTGCTGACACATCCTTGTGTCCTGGTCAAGCTGCCGGATTTGTTGGGCATCTTGGCCGGTACTGCTTAGTATAGTGGATATTCGGCTTGCAACTCACCAGAAAATGGCCTGCCAGCCAAGTGAATCCAATCTATTTTATTTCGCTTCGTTGGAAGTGACCATCGCCTTGGTGACCTCGTCGAAAAGCTGTTGGTAGCCGCCAGGCGTGGAAGCCGGAAGCACGACCGTCTTGGCGTTTCCGGATTCGCTCAACGAACGCATCACGTCGAGGTACTGATTGAAAAGCACCACGTTGTTGACGTCGGTGATATCCATGCCCACGCCCTTCAGGCTCTTGATCTGATCGACGATGCCGTTGGCGATCTCGCGGCGATAATTGGCCTGGCCTTCGCCCTGCAGACGGGTCTTTTCGGCGTCGGCGGTAGCTTGCGTTTCGATCTGGATGCGCTGGGCGTCGGCACGCTGGCGGGTGGCTTCCTTCTCGCGCTGGGCGGCGTTGATGGAGTCCATGGCGGTCTTCACGGCAGGGCTCGGGTCGATGGCGGTGATCAGGGTCTTGACGACGGTAAAGCCGAACTTCGCCATCTCGCCACCCACCGTCTTCTGCACGTCGGCGGCCACATCATCCTTCTTGGCGAAGGCATCATCGAGCGAAAGCGCAGGAATCGCGGAGCGCAGGGCATCCTCGACGTAGCTTCGCAGCTGGCCGGCCGGATCGCGGAGCTCATAGTAGGCAGTGGCCACATTGTTGGGGTCCACGCGGAACTGGGTGGAGGCGACGACAGTGACGAAGACATTGTCGAGCGTCTTGGTCTCGAGCTTGACGTTCAGCTGGTTGACACGCATGTTCGTCTTGGTGGCGATGCGGTCGACATAGGGAATCTTGAGATGGATGCCAGCCAGCTCGACTTTAAGGAACCTGCCAAAGCGTTCGATGACATACGCCTGCTGCTGCGGCACCACAAAGATACCCGAGATAATCAACGCGATAATGATTACCAGAACGATAATCAGGAGGATAAGCCCTACCATGATATTCCCTTCAATCTCTTTTCCGTATGTATTACATCAAAGCAATGCCCGTCAATCGCGCGTTTTCGCGATTTCCGGATACACCCTTTAGCCAAATCGTAGCAGAACCTCTGGTATCCATTCTCGATGAATACTAAACAATACAGAAAACAGTATTCAGACCATCATGCCGAGCATCAGCAACGCAAGAGAGATGACCATCATGCCCGCCGTGTGCACGAAAGCCCAGAGCGGCTTGCCACCGTTTGCCAGTTTCGCGCCTTCTACGCTGGCGGTGCTGAAGGTCGAATAGCCTCCGAGGAAACCGGATGCGAGCAGGTATTGCAAAGTCGTCAGACCTACGTGCGTCGCACACCAACCGGCCACGAGGCCCATGGCCAGGCAAGCGGTGAAGTTGACGGCGATGGTACCGCACGGGAAGGGAAGGTGGATGTGGTTGTTGACCCACGCGTCGACGCCATAACGGGCGAACGCACCCAAACCGCCGAGCAGCGAGGCCACAAGAAGCAGGCCGAGGGCGATGATATCCTGCCACCAATGCGGGTTGAGCAGCAATGCGGCGGCGGCCACGCAGGCGAAAAGCAGGAAAGTGACGCCTACCAACCGGCCGCGATTGGGTTCGGTTGAATCGATTGAATCGATTGAATCGATAGGTTCGGCTGGCTCAGCAAAATCAGCGGACTTATCGGGCTTAACAGGGTTAACTGATTCACCAGATTCATCGGTATCAACCAATCCCGCCGAATCCTGAGAGGCGGCAGAAACGGAAGAGATGGAGGCTTCGGCCTGCCCATTCAGTCCGTCAGAGCCATTGCCCCGATTCCCCTGGCTTTCAGCGGCATCAAGTTCCAGACCATCGCGCCGGGCACGACGTTTGCCTACGGCCTTGCCGACCGCCAACCCCAGCATCGCGCAAAGAAGCCCTACAAGGATGCTGACCAGCAAATATGCCACGGCTATTGCCGCCTCGCCGCTTTTGATGCGTTTAGCAACTTCAAGCATGAAAGTGCTATACGTGGTGTACCCTCCGATCAGCCCGGTTCCAAGCCCGAGTCTGGTCACCCTCCAAACGCCGATATCAGGGCCGAGCGCGGCCATATACGCTGTAATGAATCCGAGCAGAAAAGCACCGGTGAGATTAATGGTTGTGGTCATCCACGGCCAGGTAACATCGGCCGGCTGCAACGCGCTCAACGCCAGACGCACCAACGATCCGCAGGCCCCGCCGACAAACAGGCTCGCCGCGACCATCAGCGTGGAAACGGTGAAAGAACCCGACTTTCTTGCCATGACCCAATCCCCCATTCACCGGCAACATCCGATGCCGGATATATGCCAAGACCACCTGCAAGCCGATACATTATCCGAAGCAACAAAAATAATCCGTCTATATGACAAATCGATTTATATATGCAATAAATATTAGAATGTCGCATATTTATTTACATATTTACATTTTCTTTTTGAAGAAAACTTTCTATGTTAAAGTCAAACCACAATTTCAGAACCTGCTGGCCTGTTTGATATTGTTGACTACAAGTAAAAATTTCAAACCAGAATAGCGCTTAAAACGTTTTAATAAACCTACGTTTACAAGGCATTCGTCGAGCCTTCTAGCTATGATGTTAAGAAAGCCTAAGTTTTACCCCCTTTGGAGTACAACATGGCACATCGGAATTATCAGAGGGGATTTTCATGACTACAGTTGCTGTTATCGGATGCACGCATGCAGGCACGTATGCCACCACTTCCATTCTTCGCAATCACCCCGATTGGACCGTTGACGTCTTCGAGAAGAACGATACTGTCTCCTTCCTTTCCTGCGGCATCGCCCTGTGGGCCGGCAATCATGTCAGCAGCACCGAAAAAATGTTCTACACTTCCCCCGAGGAGCTCGAAGAAACCGGGGCGAGCATGCATATGCGCACCGAGGTCACCGACATCGACGTCAAGGGCAAGAAGCTTAACGCCACCGATCTCGAAACCGGAAAGTCGAAGCAATACCGGTTTGACAAACTCGTCATCACCACAGGTTCCTCGCCGGCGGCGCCTTTCATCCAAGGCCTGCGCGAGGCGCTCGACAGCGGCCGTGCCATGCTGTGCAAGGACTTCAATGACGGCCAGCGCATCGTCGAACGCACCAAGAAGATCAAGTCGGTCGTTGTGGTCGGAGCCGGCTATATCGGCTGTGAGCTGGCCGAGCAGCTGAGCACCCGCGACATTAAGGTGACCCTCGTCGACGCGCTGCCGCATGTGCTCGACAACAATTACGACAAGTCGGTCACTGATCAGGCTGAGGCTGCATTCGAGGAGCACGGCGTGACGCTGGCCATGAACCAGAAGGTCGTCGCCTTCCGTCCCGAGACCGGCAGCGACGGAGTGGATGATTCCGGGGTCACTGTGGTCACTGAACTTGGCGAATACACAGCGGATCTGGCCGTTATGGGCGCAGGCTTTGTGCCGAATACCAACCTGGTTTCCGCCCAGCTGCGCACGCTCGGTTATGGCGCCATCATCGTCGACAAATACATGCGCGCCGCCACTCCGGAAAACGACATTCTCGATGACGTATTCGCCGCCGGTGACTGCGCCACCGTTCATTTCAACCCGACGAACACCGACGAATACCGCCCACTGGCCACCAACGCCATCCGTGAGGCGATGCTGATCGGCGAGAACATCGAGGAGCCCACCAAGGCCTACGCAGGCACGCAGGCGACCAGCGCCATCCAGCTTTATGACCTGTCGATGTCTTCCAGCGGCATGACTCTTGACCTGGCCAACCGGCGTCATATCGAGGCCGATTCCGCCACCATCCAAGAGAATTACCGTCCGGAATTCATGCTCTCCACCACTCCGGTGACTGCGACCATCGTCTACGACCGAGCGAACGGACACATCTTGGGTGCACAGTTCGCCGCGAAGCACGACATCTCCATGGCCGCCAATCTCATTTCCGTGGCTATTCAAGCGGGATTCACCGTCGATCAACTGGCCTCCACCGATATGCTCTTCCAACCCAACTTCGACCAGCCGGTTAACTTCGTGAGCTCTTTGGCAATGGCCGCTGCCGACAAGCGTAGTAAAGAGCTTGAAGGTATTCAGGAATAAGATTCATAGCCAGTCAGTACGCTTGCGCGATAACCCGATCAAGGTCGGCAATAAGATCGGACGGCTCTTCCAAACCGATTGAAAGCCTTAGCAAGTGGTCATCGACGCCGGCGGCACAGCGATAGTCGCCCGGAACCTCACGGTGGGTGATACGCGCAGGATTGACGATCAACGAATGCGTGTCGCCGATATTGGGAACGTAGGAAAACACTCGCACGGCATTGACCACACGATTGATATGTGATTCGTCGCCTTCCAAACGGAAGGAAAGCACGGGGCCGATGCCATTGGGAAAATAACGGTCGGCGAGCGGTTTGTCGGCACTGGAATCGAGACCGGAGTAATTGACCTGGGTGACGTGCGGCACCGTTTCCAAGTGACGCGCGATTTTCAGGGCCGTGTCGGTTTCGCGACGGAAACGCTGCGGAAGCGTCTCCAAACCGATTAACTGCAGATAGGCGTTGGCCGGCGACATCACCGCGCCAAGGTTGTGCAGGTATTTAATGCGCACGCGACCAGCAAAAGCTGCGTTACCATAAGCCTCGACGAAACTCTTCCAGATGCTCTTCCGTTCATCGCTGACCACCAGTTCCTTTCGCGTAAATTGCGGGAAACGGCCGTTGGCCCAATCGAACTTGCCGGAGTCTACCACCACCCCGCCCAAGGCGTTGCCATGCCCGCTGACGCCCTTGGTGGTGGAATGGACGACGACATCGGCGCCGAATTCAATCGGGCGAAACAGGTACGGGGTCGGCACGGTGTTGTCGACGATAAGGGCGACACCATGGCGATGAAGCATGTCGGCAAGCGGCTTGATATCAGTGATTTTGGTGGAGGGGTTGGCCACGGATTCAGCGAAAACGGCACGAGTGTCGGACGTAATTTTCGATTCGACTTCGGCGATATCGTTGATATCCTCAACGAAATCGGTATGGATACCGAACTGAGGAAAGAAGCTTTCCATGGCATCGATGGAGGCACCGTAAAGGTCTTTGGGCGCGATAAGCCTGCCGCCGCCTTCCGCCGCGCAAAGCAATGCGAACGACACAGCCGCCATTCCGGAAGCCAGCGCCACCGCCGAAACCCCGCCTTCGAGATCAGCCAAGCGACGTTCCAACGCATCAACAGTGGGGTTGGCGCAACGTGAGTACGAGAATCCCTCGATTTCTCCGGAGGAAAGGCCGTCGCCGCGAACCGCGTCGTGCATGGCGAAAGCGGCGCTCTGATAGATCGGGATGCTTACCGAACCATTGTGTTCGTAAGGGTCGTAGCCGGCATGGACGGCACGGGTCTCAAAGGCCAGTTGCTGCTTCTGACGCTGCCGCTTCCGGCGCTTTACAGCTTGGAAATCCGCAGTCGGCGCATCGTCAGTATGGGAATCGTTGGGCTTCGGACAGCCCGCCAAGCCGGTTTCGGTGTCACTGGACATAGTGCTCCCCCAATATTTTCGCTATATCGAAACGTATTGGGCACTAGGTTACCGTGTCGCGTCTTCGCCGCCACGCACCTTGCCATATCAAAAATCTATACAAGGTTCACGAGGCGATGAGGCACAACGAAAATGACTTACCTTGAAGGTGAAAACATATGCGCATGCGACTTGGGACGCATGCGCATATGCATCGATTGTGTCTAGGTTATTCGGTGCGCAGCGCGGTGGCCGGGTCCTGCTTGGCGGCCTTGCGCGACGGGATAAGACCGCCGATCAAGGTGAGGACCACCGACAGGATAATCAGTATTATCGCGCCGGAAAGCGGCAGAGCAGCGTTGACACGGTCGGTGCCCATGAAGTGGTGCATCACCGCGTTTCCGGGGATTATCAGCAACAGTGTCACTACGATGCCGATGACGCCGGCACATAGCCCGATGATGCCCGTCTCGGCGTTGAAGACCGTGGAAACGTTGTGCTTCGAAGCCCCCATCGCGCGCAGGATGCCAATCTCCTTGGTGCGCTCAAGCACGGAGATGTAGGTGATGATGCCGATCATAATCGACGAGACGACCAGCGATACCGCGACGAACGCAATCAGGACGTAGGTAATGACGTTGATGATGGTGGTCACCGAGTTCATCATCAGGCCCGCGTAGTCGGTGTAGACGATGCGGTCCTTCTTTTTGGCGCCGTCGTTGTAGCGCTTGATAGCGTCCTCGATGTTGTTCTTCGCATCGAAACTGTCCGCGTAGATCTTGATGGAGCTCGGGGCGTCGCGGCCGATGACACCGAAATCGGCAAGGTTGCCGTTGTAGGTGCCAGTGGAGACGTACTGGTTGTAAATCGAGACCAGCACGTTTTCGGGAGCCGTGGCGAGGTAGTTGCTGAAAGCCTGCGCCACTTGCTGTTCACCCATGCCGGAGACCGCTTCCTGCGGGTTGCTGGCGACGGCGGCATTGCCTGCGGCGGCCGCGGCGGCGTTGCGTTGCTGGGTCACCTCGGCAGGCTGGCTGGAGCTCGCCGCACCCATGCCGCCGGGTGCCTGGGTCATGAGGCTCTTGGCCATGTTCGCCTGCTCGGAGACAGGCAGCGAGGCCACATAGGCCTTGGCGTTGGCGGCCTTGGTCGCATCGTCGGAGGGCGCAAAAGTCATGCCGTTCAAGATGTTATGGTTCGGGTCTGCCTTCTGAGCGTTGACGATTTCGCTGGATTTGGCATAGTCAATCAGCGAGTTGGTGAGCATGCGCGTATATCCGATGCCCGGTGACAACGGTGTGGTCTTGGCGTTGGCGTCGGCACGGATGACACCAACAACGTGAAGCTTCACCGCAGCCTGGGAATCCATGAGCTTGCCGACCTGGTCGGCGTCGTTACCCACATATTTGAAGTGGCCGTCCGCACCCTTGACGTATTGGTCGGCTGCGGGCAAGAGCGTCAACGACTGATTCATCGCCTTGGAATAATCAATGCGTGAAGTGTCCGTCTTGACCTTCTCGCCGCTGTTAAGCTTGTTCATCATATCGTTATAATCGGCGCTGGGAAGCAGGCCGAGCTCGTAGACCTGGGTCAGCGGAATCTGGTTGTTCTTGTCAAGAACCAACACGACTTGGTCGCTCGATTTCGGCCAATGCCCCTTGACCATCTGATAATTGTCGGTGATCACGGAACTGATCGGCTGCTTGTTGGCGTGCTCGCCGGGCATGATCTCCGAGAACGCGGACGGCGCCTTGTTGTTGTCGGTTTTGCCGGTGAGCTTGGAGATCTGCAGGGATTGCAGGCTGCCGAAATCGTTGGAGGAAGAATCCAGTCCGGCGAACGTGCTGGCTGCGGACTGTGTGGCCACGGAGCTTCCCCCGACTTTCACACCATCCACGTCTACGAGCGTATCTTTCGAATCGTGGGTGAACACGGAGAATTTGGGCGAATACGAATATTGGATGCCGACATCGCCCACATACTTGCGCACGTCGTTGCCGGGCTTGTCAAGATACGTCTTGAACGGGCTCAGATTGTTGCTGGTGATGCCGTTGGTCACCGACGCGGCACCCTTGACGCTGGAATCATCAGGGTAGATACCGTTGCGCGGCTTGGCTTTCTCCTTGGAATCAGCCGCGGCCTGGGCGGTGTCCATGATTTTGTTCATGTCGAAGGTCTGTTCGTTGATCTCGATAGGGTACGAAGTCAACGTCTCCTTCTGGATATCAGCGATATAGCGGTTCACGCCGGTCGAAACCGAAAGAATCAGCGCAATACCGATAATACCTATCGAGCCGGCGAACGAGGTCAGAATGGTGCGGGCCTTCTTGCTTTTCAGGTTGTTGAAGCTCAGCGCGACTGCGGTGGCGAATGACATCGAAGCCTTGCCCATGGTGCGATGAACGGCAGGCTTCTCATCGGCCATTTCCTCGGGTTCGACAGGTCTTGAATCGCCGCGAATCACACCGTCCTTGAGCTCGACGATGCGGTTGGCGTATTGATGGGCGAGGTCGGGGTTGTGGGTGACCATGACGACCAAGCGGTCTTTCGCAACTTCTTTGAGCAAGTCCATGATCTGCACGGAAGTCTCTGAATCGAGTGCACCCGTGGGCTCGTCGGCCAAGACGATGCTCGGGTTGTTGACCAGTGCGCGGGCGATGGCTACGCGCTGCATCTGGCCCCCGGAAAGCTGATTCGGTTTCTTGTTGACGTGCTCGCCCAAACCGACCTTCTGCAAGGCCTCTTCCGCACGCTTGCGGCGGTCGGCGCGCGAGACGCCGGAAATGGTCAGCGCGAGCTCGACGTTGGAAAGGATGGTCTGGTGCGGAATGAGGTTATAGCTCTGGAAGACGAATCCAACCGTGTGGTTGCGGTACGAATCCCAGTCGCGGTCCTTGTATTTCTTGGTCGACGTGCCATTAATCACCAAATCGCCGGAATCGTAACGGTCGAGCCCACCGATGATGTTCAGCAGCGTGGTCTTGCCGGAACCGGACGGCCCCAGAATCGCGACGAACTCGTTGTCGCGCAAGGTGAGGCTCACATGGTCCAGCGCCTGCTGAACGAAATCGCCGGTCTTATACTGCTTGCTGATGTCTTTGATCTGTAGCACGAATTCCCTGCCTGCCTAATTGTCGCGTTCCCGCGTTGCCGCGTTGCCGCCACGTCACAACTTCGTCCTGCCACTTTACCCCAACGCACACCCGTGGAAGCAGACTCATACCGTCGACACATCCAGCACACCTTATCAGTGAGAAAAGCACCAAAACAGGCCCAAAATAGTGCTTTTCGCACAGGTTTTGGATGTCACTGAGGAGAAAAGCACCTTTTTCGGCCGATTTTGGTGCTTTTCTCACTGATTTGGTTAATCGACCGGATGAAGCATGGCCTGTTGGTAGGAGGTGCCCCAGGTGCGCATGGCGTCAATGACCGTTTTTAGACTGCGACCGGTTTCGGTCAGGGAATACTCGACTCGCGGCGGCACTTCAGCGTAGACCTTGCGATTGACCAGGCCGTCGGCCTCCATCTCGCGCAGGTTCGAGGTAAGCACTTTCTGTGAGACGTTGCCGACCGAGCGGCGCAGCTCGCTGAAGCGCTTGGTGCCCTGCAGCAAGTCACGCACGATCAGCACGGTCCATTTGTTGCCGATCAGGGTCATCGTCGTTTCGACCGGACATGCCGGTAGCGACTTTGCGCCAGTGCCCTTGCTCGTCTTGTTATCGCTTGTGTTGCCATTGCGAATATTGCCGTTGCCTGTATGATCGACGCTGGAATCGTTCAATTGTTCATCAATCTTCATTCCGTTTATGTCGCTCCCATCTTCACGTTTTACCGTTCATTCCAGTTATCATCCAGAACGACGCCGGGCTTGCATTGGCTTACCTTGCCGATGCCCTAGTCCACCTGCGAATGAAGCATTCTGCTTCACTTCCTTGCAACATTCTGATTAGTGTATACGCAAGGTAACGTTGCGACTTCATTGCTATCTGGACAAATCAAGGATGATTTATAGTTACTTTTAGAAACTAACAGTACTTTTGGACTTTATATCCGTAAATAGCCATTACTCCAATAGCGTATCTTTGAGAATTCTTGAAATACATTTTCATTGGAAACTCGCAAAAGTTACTCTTAAGTGCCTATACCTCCCCAATGTAACTACCAACTTTCAACGCCGTTCTCCGCTACAGTAACAATTACAGCAACTGCTGAGATTCTAGATTTTGGAATCAAGACACAGCGCAAGATAAGTACCCAGCCACATAAACCACACAGAAAAGAGCACATCATGACAAGCATTACCGTTTTCGGATCAGGACATATCGGGGCAGCCGTAGCAGGTATCGGCGTAGCGGCGGGAGCCGACGTACAGGTCGTTGACCGTGACAAAGCCAAGGCCGCAGCCATTCCGGGCGTCACCGCTTCGCAGTGGAGCGAGGAAATCACCGGCGACATCGTCATCCTTGCACTGCCCTACCCAGCCGAAGCCAGTGTCGTCAAAGAATACGGCAAACAGCTCGCCGGCAAGATAGTCGTGGATCCGAGCAATCCCGTCGATTTCAGCACCATGGACCTGGCGCTGCCGCAAGGCGTGCATTCGGCAGCCGAAGAACTGGCTTCCAAGCTGCCGAATTCCAAGGTCATCAAAGCGTTCAACACCGATTTTGCCGCAACCCTCGCCAGCGGAACCAACGACGGCGCGCCGACCACAGTGATGGCGGCTTCCGACAACGAGGATGCGAAGAAGGTGCTGCAAGCCGTCATCGAAGGTGCAGACTTGCGCTTCGTGGACGCCGGCCCGCTCAAGCGTGCCTCCTACATGGAGGGTTTCGGTGCGCTGCAGATGGTCTTGGCCATGAACGGCGGCACGCAGTGGACCAGTGGTTTCAAGGTCGTCAAGTAAACTAGCCCAGCCCACGGCTGCAAGCAAATGCAGCAACAATCAAACCATCAAACAGCAAGTAATCGAAACAGAAAGATCAATATCTATGAGCAAGAAAATCGCAGTGGTCGCAGCCAACGGCAAGTCGGGACGACTGATCGTCGAAGAGGCCGTCAACCGTGGCATGGATGTTACCGCCATCGTGCGAGGCGAAAACAAGACCAAAGCGCAGCATGCCATTATCAAGGATCTTTACGACCTTACCGCCGCCGACCTCACCGGTTTCGACGCCGTGGTGGACGCGTTCGGCATCTTCGACCCTGCCAAGCTTGACGAGCACAGCACTTCGTTGAAGCACTTGGCCGATGCCCTGTCCGGAAGCGACACCCGATTGCTCGTGGTCGGCGGCGCTGGCAGCCTCTACACCGACAAGGCGCATACCAAGCAGCTTTCCGACTCGTTCCCCGACAATATCAAGGGCGTGCCGCTGGCGATGGGCAAGGCACTCGACGCCCTGCGCAAGCGGGACGACGTGCATTGGACCTACGTAAGCCCTGCCGGCGATTTCCAAGCCGACGGCCCGCGCACCGGCAAGTACGTCTTGGCCGGCGAGGAATACACCACCGATAAAGACGGCAAAAGTGCCATCAGCTACGCGGATTACGCAGTGGCGATGGTCGACGAAATCGATGCGGACAAACCGCACGACCACCAGCGCATTTCCGTGCGCTGGTAACCTATAGCCAACCCGGCATTCAGGCCTAAAACTGGCAACTATCGAGACTGGTCGAGCTTAATACTCCATTGTTAATACCGACTTTTGAGGTTATGCGCCAGCAGCCATCGAAACTAGCCGTATGCCGGCAATCTCGTTGATACCAATTATTCAGACCATCTGCGGCTTAGCCTCAGGTGGTCTGTTCATTAAGCGTGGCCGTCTTCTTGTTTTTGCGTAACGTAGGGAAGAATACGGAATTGATTGCAGGAACGTAATAAAGCGCCACTGCAATTACGGCAATCAGCACACATTTGACGGCAAAGATAAAGAACGGCTCAAGCTGATAGCCGACGATGGGCTGGGTCTTGCCCATGATGGTGACCCATGGCAATACATCATTCTCCAGCAGATGGGCACAGAAAATCGCCAAGGTGTATCGCCCAATGAATGCCAATGCCTTGCCGATAGAAGCCGCCCAGCGGTCAATCGCTATGGAAATACCGACGATACAAGCAGTGCCGCCAACAGAGCCAATGATTGAAAGTGCCGGGGTATCGCCAAAGGCATTGGTAGCCAAGCCAAATGAACTGAATTTCCACATGGCCACGCCCCACGGAATCGCCGCCACAATCCACAAGTAAGGCCTGCGACACAGCAGATCCATCACATCAAAACGCTTTGCCAAACAACCAAGATAAACAAACAACGCCGAGGTCAAACCCGCTTGAACGCTCAGCGGCAACCAAATATAACGTGATGAAAAATAACCAAAAGCAAAGAAACTGATAATCCACAAAGGTGTGGCGGGCAAACGATAGGCAATGTGGACCAGCAAATGGGCCCAAAACAGCGCAAGAAGGAACCAAATGGCACCAATGCTTCTGGACATGGGGATCAGCGCGTTACTGGTATCGGCACCGGAACCGTACAATGCCGCGACAAACCAAGTGCCCGTGACGTGAGCCGCATCGTGGCGCAAGGCCAGGGCGAGCAAAGCGTGAAGGGCCACCACGGCTGCGGCGGTCAGCACATAGGTGAGCAGCAGTTCGCGGGATTCCTTGCGCCAGGCGAACGGGTGGTCGGGATGCATGAAATAGCCTGACAACACGAAGAACAGCGGCATGTGGAACGAAAAACAGAACACATAGATTAGCCGAGCCGCCTCGCTCATCGGAACGACCATCAGCACGCTGTGGCCGAGGACCACGCAAATCATCGCGATACCTTTGGCGATGTCGAAATATCGTATCCTCGCGGTCATAGCCGAAATCTCCCGGGTCGTGATGAATCAGAACAACAACCGTCCAAGTATATCGCCACGTCTTGCGTCGCCTCGATGCCGAAAATAGAGGCTGTAGCTTTTCTTTCCCATAAGACCCTATGCCAACTGTGCCGGAGCTGCCGAATTGTCGGCTGAGGTGTTGGCTGAAGTGACCGGCGCAACAACTACCCTTTGCCGGCCACTTCTCGAAACGGAACAACGTTTGTCCAATGAAGCACATAGCGTCGTGGTTGTAAGTGCAGGGGAACCTGCGGACCGGCTTCGGCGGGCGCGCAAGTTGAGACGAGCACAACGCTCGACCCTTGGAACCTGTTGGTTAATACCATCGTAGGGAGACGCGAATATGGTCAATGACGCATACTCATCAGCAAATAATAACCTCAACAATCTGAACGATTTGGCAACGGATGATCCGCTGCGTGAAAGCATCCGCGAGGCCGCACAGACCGTACGGGACACGACGCCTCTGGCCCAGTCCTTCACCAATTTCGTCACCATCAACCTCGTGGCCAACGCACAGTTGGCGGCGGGCGGCGCGGCAGCCATGAGCTTCCTGCCCGACGACATCGCCGACGGCGAGGTGGCCAGTGGCGCCAGTTACATCAACGTCGGCACGCTGCTGCCGTTCTACGAGGACGCGCTCGAGGAAATCGCCAGGCACTTCCACGCCGACCACCACCGCTGGGTACTTGACCCGGTGGCCGCGGGGCTCGGCACGACGCGCACCGATATCCTGAAGTCGTTCAAGGCGGCGCCGCCGACCATCATTCGCGGCAATGCTTCCGAAATCATCAAACTGCGGGAAATGTGGGAGCTGCCGCTGAACGAGGACGAGAAGGATTCCGGAAAATCCAAGAAATCCAGCGGACCCGTCGGCGTGGAATCGGCCGATGACGTCGAAGCTGCGGAAGAATCCGCACGAGTTTTGGCGAAGTTCATCGCCAAGGGCGACGCGAAAGGCCAGGGCGCAGTAGCCGTTTCTGGCGAAACTGACCTCGTCACCGACGGCGAGCACACCTATCGTCTGCCCGGTGGCAGCGCAATGATGACGAAAATCACCGGAGCCGGCTGCTCGCTGGGCGGTGTAGTCGCAACGTATCTGGCCGTCGCCGACCCCCTGACCGCCGCCATCGCCGCGAGTGCGCTCTACAACCGTGCCAGCGAAACCGGCGAGACCAACTCGCACGGCCCGGGTTCCTTCCAAGTCGCGTTCCTTGACGGGCTTTGGTCGACCACTCCCGAGCAGATCGCCGCCTCGCCGATTCTGGCCTGAGCATCCCGTTTTGGCGCAATCTGACATCATGATGCGCTTGCGCTAATCACACATTTTTATAGACGTAAATATTTATTATTTGCAGAATCGAGTCCATCTTGACTACAACCAATTCGACACCATTCCCGTCCATGCGCGACCGCTTTGACCTGAGCTCATATATCGTGCTCGGCCCGGCGGATACCAAATCACGGCCCGTCCCCGACATCGTGCGGCAGGCGCTGACCGGTGGCATCACCTTCGTCCAGATTCGCGTCAAGCCGGGCGACGCCAGGAACATCACCGAAATCGCACGGCAAACCGCCGACGTCATCGCTCAGGCCGGTGCGTCCGACTCCGTTCCGCTGGTTATCGACGACCGTGCGGACGTGGCCTGGCAGTGCCGGGACATGGGCATCAAGGTCGACGGGGTGCATATCGGGCAAGATGACATGAACCCAGTAGAGGCGCGCAAACTGCTCGGATCGGACGCCATTATCGGATTGAGCTGCAAAGTGCTTGATGAAGTGAAGGCCGCCAACGCCCTACCTGAGGGCACCATCGACTACATCGGCGCCGGCCCGCTGCACCCCAGCACCACCAAGCCCGATTGCATCGTCATCGGCGCGGATCACAAGCGTCACACGCAGGACACCAAATCCATCAACGCGCTGTGCCGTGAATCCCACTACCCCATCGTCGTGGGCGGCGGCGTAAAGCTCGAAGATCTGCCGGATCTGGCACAGACCGAGGCCGCCGGCTGGTTCGTGGTCTCCGCCATCGCCGGTGCCGACGACCCGCAGGCCACCACCAAGGCCATGGTGGATTCCTGGAACGACGCACGCGCGAAGCGTGGGTGACGATGTCGCATAATCCATCTGTCGATGAACTGCCGGTTATGCCGACTACAGGCGTTCACCCGTATCGCTTGCCGGCGGTACTGTCCATCGCAGGCAGCGACTCGTCCGGCGGAGCTGGCATCCAAGCCGACCTCAAAACGTTCATGGCTTGCGGGGTTTACGGAATGAGTGCCATTACCTCGTTGACCGCTCAGAACACGACTGGTGTACGAGCCTCTGCTGCCACTTCTCCGGACATGCTGGCTGCGCAGATTGACGCTGTTTTCGAGGATATTCGGCCCGATGCCGTAAAAATCGGCATGGTACCTAATGCCGAACTCATCGAAGTCATTGCGGATCGGCTTAAGTATTTTCGCGCCACCAATATCGTGGTCGACCCAGTGATGATTGCTTCCAGCGGTGACCGGCTGAGTAGCAAAAGTTCGGTTGATGCGCTGTGCACGAAGCTACTTCCACTGGTCACCTTGGTGACGCCGAATATCCCCGAAGCCGAAATACTGAGCGAGACTACGAGCGGAACCATTCACGACGAGGCAAGCATCATCGAAGCAGCACAACGCATCACGGAACATTGCGGAGGTTGCGCAGTACTTGTCAAAGGCGGACATGGGCACAACGGTGCCAACGACTTGTTATTAGACAACAAGCAAATCACTTGGTTCCGTCACGAACGCATCACCAACCCCAATACCCACGGTACGGGCTGTACGCTTTCCAGTGCCATCGCGTCTGGGCTCGCCAAGGGCGAATCGTTGGCTGAAGCCGTGCAAAGCGGTAAAGATTATCTCACCGGTTGTATCGCCGCCGGTCTCGACCTCGGCGCCGGTTCGGGGCCGATGGACCATGCTTGGCAATGGCGCAACAGTAAAAATTAGACACAGGAAATTCAATAATGAACGGCACTACTAATTCTGTTAACTTCAATGAAATTTCGGACAATTCAGATAAAAGCGATATGGAAAATACGACAACAGCCTTAAACGACAATCCAAGCACAACGGAAAATAAAAATACCGCAGAGACTCTAAACAATGAATCTGAACAGGCCATCGCCGAATTGTTCAAGATGCAGCAACGCTATGACAACGACCTCGATAAAACCAAGCCATCCCGCCTGCGCGTGCTCTCGATCGAAGGTTCCGACCCCATCGGCGGAGCAGGCACGATGGCGGATATGAAAGCGTTCACCGCGCAGGGCGTCTTCGGTTATGCGGCGATGACTAGCGTACTGGCACAGAACACGCAAGGTGTCACCGACATCGTCAACGTCGAACCGTCGTTTTTGCTCGCTCAGCTCAAGGCCGTAAGCGACGATGCCGAAATCGACTCCATGAAAATCGGTATGCTCGGTACCCCGGAATTGGTGGATACCGTGCGAGAATGGCTGTTGGAACTGCTGAATACTTACGAAACCAATGGCAAACGCAAGCCGACCGTGGTGCTCGATCCGGTGATGTATGCCAAGTCCGGCGACCGTCTGCTCACCGCCGAGGCCGAGCAAGCGTTGACCACACTGATTCCGCTGGCCGATATCATCACTCCCAACGCGATGGAACTGGCCGCGCTCGACGCGATGGGCAATGAATCAGAATTAGACAGCGATATTTCAACCATTAGAAATATTGAAAACAAACCATTAAACGGCCCTACTTCGTCAGATAGCTCGACTAGCACTGGTTACACCGTTCCGCAAACTCCACGTTCCTACGAGGAGATGGAACGGTTGGCAAAATCGGTCGCAGCTCATTTTAATGTCGCCGTGTATGCGAAAGGCGGTGCGCTGGCACTGAACGGCAATGAAGAATGCACTGATATTCTTGCGGTGCCGACTTCAGCAGGTGATGGGGAACCGTTAAGCACCCACATCAAAGGTGCTGCGATTCCAACCCAAAACGTGCACGGAACCGGCGACACCCTCTCCAGCACGCTCGCGGCCTTGCGTCCACAGTGCAACGACTGGGTCGAAACCACGAAACGTGCCAAAGCATGGATGACCAGAGCCATTGCCGCAGCAGACAGTTTGCATGTTGGTCACGGCCACGGGCCTGTCGATTTCACTTGGCAGCACTCCCCGACCGGGCTGAGTTTTATCGAGGATTATTGGCGTCGTACCGCCGGAATCCGCGAGCGCATTGCCAAGATGCCCTTCATCGAACGTATGCTTGACGGAACGCTGCCGCTCGACGATTTCTCGTTCTACCTACATCAGGATGACCTTTATCTCACCGACTACACTTCGCTGCTGGCGCTGGCGAGCAGCCGAGCCACCGACCCACACGAACGTGCGTTCTTCGCCGACGCCGCCTCGTACGGACTCGAGGAGGGACTGACGTTCCATAAGCAGTGGTACCGGGAACACGGCTTCAGCGTCGAGCGCGCGCCGATGAGCGAGACGACCGCCGCTTATCTTGGCCATGAGCACTGCTTCACCGACACCGGTTCGTACGCCGCGCTGGTTGCCGTGGTCATGCCGTGCTACTGGGTTTATTCTGTCATCGGGCAGGAAATGGAACGGCAGGTCCGCGAACGCCGACTTGACCTCGACCACCATCCTTACGGCTTGTGGATCCGCATGTACGCCGATCCCGGCTTTGCCTCACGCACGCTCGAGGAGCTGCATATCTGTGACAAGCTCGCAGCCGCCGGAACCATGAGCGCCTACGACTGTATGATGGACGCCGCCCTAGGCTCCACCGAGCACGAATACCGCTTCTTCAACCAGGCCCTGACTAGACATCACAAATAGGCAATTACTACAAAAAACCTGCCAGCAGCAATACCGGCAGGTCTTTTCTTGTACTCTTATATCTGCCTATAACCGCATAATCAGTCCACGGACTTGAGGGCCTCGAGCATATCAAGATGCTTCAGCTTGGTGTTGACGAACCAACCCAGCGCGGCCGTGATGAAACCGACCACGACCAGCGGCACCACGAAGGCGAGCCAGGTGACCGACGGGTCGAACATGACGTCGTCGGGCGGGACGGCGGTGATGATGTAGCGGTGTAGCCATGCGCCGAAGCCGTAGCCGACGACGATGCCGAGCAACGAAAGCAAAATCGTTTCGCGGTAGATATACATCGTGGTCTCTCCGTTGTAGAAGCCCAGCACCTTGATGGTCGAGAGCTCGCGGACACGCTCGGAGACGTTGAGATTGGTGAGGTTGTAGAGGATAACCACGCCGAGCATGGTCGCCACGATGATGAGCACCCACATGATCTGGTTCAAGGCCTTGACCACCACATCAATCTGGTGCATGAGCGTCGTGTTCTGCACCACGCCCTCGATGCCGCCCAGTCGCATGAATGAGGCTGCCTGCCGCTTGGTGTTGGCCATGCTGCCGTCCTTCAACGTGACCATATAAGCGTTGGTCTGGTAGCGTTGCCCGAAAACCGAACGATACGCCGACGGACTCATCACCATGAAGTGGCCGAGATACATCTCGCAGATGCCGGTGACCTTGACACGGTAGGTCTTGCCGGCGCCATTCTGGAAGTCGATGGTGTCGCCCTTCTTGGCGTGTACGAGGTTTGCGAAACGCTCGGAGATCACCGCCCCATTCGGCTCCAGCGAAAGAGGATGATGGCCTTGACGCGTGTCAAGCTTGATGTAATCATCGAAGCTTGAAGTATCGCGTGGCACGAGCATGGTGACGGACTGCTTGTCGCCG
Source organism: Bifidobacterium sp. ESL0769 (assembly GCF_029395495.1). Taxonomy (NCBI): domain Bacteria; kingdom Bacillati; phylum Actinomycetota; class Actinomycetes; order Bifidobacteriales; family Bifidobacteriaceae; genus Bifidobacterium; species Bifidobacterium sp. ESL0769. The sequence goes on from NZ_CP113918.1 coordinate 1,748,867, forward strand.
TTGTGCCCGGCAACCTTGGTTATCGATTCGTAATGAACCGGCATCGAGCGCTTGATATCGGATTTCTCAAGCCGCTTGCCGATGGCCTTATTCTGGGAATCGGTGACGTGAGCGTTTTCCGCCGCAATGAGATTGTAATGCATCACGTCGCCGAACTGGTGCTGGTTGATGGCCGAAATCGAACCCTGCACCGCAAAGCCCGCGGTCAACAGCGCTACCGAACCGCAGACGCCGAAAATGGTCATGAACATACGCTGCTTGTAGCGGAAAATGTTGCGGGCGGTCACTTTGTGAGTGAAGTTCAGATGATTCCAGATGAAAGGTATACGTTCCAGCAGAATCTTGGAACCAGCGCTCGGCGGCTTGGGCAGCATCAGCGCGGCCGGACGTTCCTTGAGCTCGCGTGCGGCGCTCCACACGGCCGGCACGACGGCGCTTACCATGGCCAGCACGAAAGCCAGCAGCGTGACTTGCCAGTGGAATCCGAGATGGATCACCGGCACGTTAAAGCCGACTTTATAAGCGTTATAGACGATCATCGGCAGTAGCGTATGGCCCGCGAAAATGCCGATAACCGCGCCCAGAATCGAAGCGGCGAAGCCATAAACCACGAATTTCTTCATCACGTCGCGGTCGGAATAGCCCAGCCCCTTGAGCGTGCCGGCGTTGATGCGCTCCTCGTCGACGAAACGGGTCATCGTGGTGAACGTGACCAGCGCGGCAACCAAGTACATGAAGTACGGGAAGATGCGCGAAAGCGAATCGACGATCACGGAAATCGAATCGTAGATCTTGTAGCCGTCAGAGCCAGGCGTTTCGCGCTTGGAATCCACCGAATAGACCGGATCTTCGAGGGCATTAAGCATCGCGGTGGCGTTGTTGAGCTTGCGCTCGGCATCCTTGATTTTCTTTTGTGCACCGGGCTCTGCCTGATCGAACTGCGCCTTGTTGGTGTTGTATTCGTTGGTTTTATCGGTCAATTGGGTTTGAGCAGCATTAATCTGAGCCTGCGCCTGCTGCTGGTTGGCAGCAAGTTGTTGTTGCGATTGTTGGACATGGGCTTTGGCCTGTGCAAGCTGGGCTGCGGCCTGGTCAAGCGACGTCTTGGCGGCGGCCAACTGCTGTTGCTTCTGGGCAAGCTGGGCATTGCTGGCATTTACCTGGGCGCGTTGGGCGTTGAGCTGCGCCTGAGCAGCTTGAATCTGCGCGATTCCGAGATTATAGGTATTGACAACGAAAGCGTCGCGTCCGGCTTTGGCTTCTGCTGACTTTTGCGCGATAACTTGAGTCTGAACCTGAAGTTGCTGCAATTGAGTATTGAGCTGGGCAAGTTGAGCTTGCAGAGCGTCGTGAGCGGGTCCGGAAAGTGATGGAAGCTGAGCGTTGCCAGCATTAATCTGCCCCTGCACAGCGTCAATCCCCTGCTGATTGGCCGTTTGTGCCGCTTCGACCTGCGCCACCGCATCATCGGCCTGTTTCTTGCCTGCCTCAAGTTTGCCCGAGTTGGTGTCAATCTGCGATTGCACGGCATTGAGCTGCGCGTATGCGTTGCTGATCTGCTGAGCCGCCGCACCGACTTGCGCGGCTCCGGTATCATACTGTTGCTTGTTGGTGTTGTAAGTGTTCTGCCCGTTCGCAATCTTGGTTTGCGCCGCGGCAATCTGCTGTTGCGCCGAAGCGACCTGCGTGGCCAATTGCTGTCGGGAGGCAGCCAACTGCTGGCTGCCGCTGTCAAGTTGCGACTTGCCGTCGGTCAATTGTTGCCGTGCGCTGGAGAGCTGCTGCTTGGCATCATTGACCTGCTGCTGCCCAGAGTCGATCTGCGGCTTGACCTGCTTTTCGATGCTTTGCCGCCGCGCTTTGGGCCGTCCAGCCAAGATTTTATCGAGCGCCTTCTTGTGCACTTGCAACGCGTCATTATATTTCGATGAATAATGGTCGTGCATATGGTCAAGGTCGGTATAAGTAAGCCTTGCAATCATATAATCATCGGATTTGAACGCACTTGGCGTCACCACCGCATACCCATCCAGCGAGCCGGAACCGGAAGTCGAAGGCCCCATATTCACCGAACTCAGGATTTCAGTGGAATCGACGAAACCGACGACCTTGAAGTTGTCGCGACGCAACACCTTACGTCCCAGAGCGTCCGGCTTTTCGGTAAGCCGCAGCGTCGAGCCAATCGGATATTTGCCCTTGTGCGATGAATCGATAACCGTTTCACGCGAAGTTTTCGGCATCCGACCTGCCACGAGATGATAGGTCGAAATATCTTCCGGCGCAGAGAGCACGCGAACGCTTTCATCACTATTTCGTATTACAACATCCTTGAGATATCCGTATTCGATGCGTGAGGCTCCCGGCGCCTTATCAATCTGCTGCCGGTCGGCCTTGTCGAGCCCATAACTCGAGATGACGCTCAAATCGGCCAAATGGTGCTCGGCAAAGTAGGCGTTGCCTGTGTCTCGCATATCTGGCCCGGAGACGGTGAGCCCCACCAGCGCGAAGGAACCTAGCGCCACGAGGCAGACGATAGAGAAGAACCGACCTTTCGATTTCGAGAACGCCTGCCGAATATCGCGCCACAGCATCCGTTTCGAAGTGTGGCCTTGCGATGGCTCCGAATCTTTCCCATCGACGTTTGAAGTAGCCGCGCCCGGTGTGATAGGAGGAATCCGAACGGTGTCTTCCTGCCGAAAATCCGGGCCTATTGTATCGTCACTTGCCATGCCTATCACCATTCGATATCGCTGATATCGGCTGGCGTCGCGTGCTCTTCAATGCCCTGTACTCGGGCGTCGCGCATGTGGATAACGCGGTCGGCAATCGGCGCGATGGCGGCGTTGTGGGTGACGATGATGACGGTGGAGCCAAACTTGCGCGACTGATCCTGCAGAATGCGCAGCACCTGTTTGCCAGTGTGATAGTCGAGTGCGCCGGTCGGTTCGTCACACAGCAGAATCTTCGGCTTCTTGGCCACGGCACGGGCGATGGCAACGCGCTGCTGTTCGCCGCCGGAAAGCTGGGCCGGGAAATTGTCGAGCCTGTTTTGAAGCCCGACGTCAATCAGCGTCTGCGTCGGGTCGGCGGCGTGCGGCACGATTTCGGCGGAAAGCTCCACGTTCTCGCGCGCGGTCAGGTTGGAGACGAGATTGTAGAACTGGAAAACGAAGCCGACGTCGTAACGACGGTAGGTTGTCAACTGCCGGGCGTTATATTGCGCAATATCATTGCCATCGATAATCACCTGGCCTGCGTCGCAGGTATCCATCCCGCCCAGGATGTTCAGCAATGTCGATTTGCCCGCGCCTGAAGCGCCGAGAATGACCACGAGCTCGCCTTGGTTAATGGAAAATGTCACGTCGCGATTCGCATAAATGGTGGTATCACCGGTTTTGTATTGCTTTGTTTCGCCCCGCACATCGATATATGCCATCGCACGACCTCCCGTAGCCCAAGCCTTACGCACGGCAAACCCGCGCTCACCCCATGATATTAATGTCGTGCGAAATTATGCGCGGCGAAAGAAAAGACTAAGCTACTAGAGTATATTGTCTAGTTTTTAAATTGCAGCCCGCTTTCGACGTGAGCGAAGTCCGGAACTTTGTTCCACTTGACGGCGTAGCCGGCGCCGTGAGCACAGAAAACGGAATCAGGAGTGTTCTCGAGGTCGGTTTCAGGGTCGTAGGCGGTTTGCTTGATGATTTCGTCGGCGTAGTGGCAAGGCTTATAGCCAGCAAAAACACAGGTCAGTGAGCCGCGACCGTGGGTATAGGCATTGACATCCATCGAATAGTCGCGCATTTCGGAGACCGGCGCACTGCCCTCCAACTCGGCGTAGTCACCGTCGGATTTTGGAGCGTCGAACGTGCCGCTCATCCGTTGGATATCGGCCATCGCGCGGCCCAACATGTCCTGCGGGACTTCCAAGCGGAAGCTGTACCACGGCTCCAAAAGCCGACACTCACCTTTTGCCTTGAGTTCCATCAGACCTTGCCGTACCGCACGATACGTGGCCTCGCGAAAATCGCCGCCTTCCGTATGCTTTTCGTGGCCGCGGCCGGCGACAAGGGAAATCTTCATATCTGTTATCGGCGAACCCAGGAGCACACCAAGATGTTCCTTCTCGCGCAGATGGGTCAGAATCGCGCGTTGCCAATTGCGGTCGAGATCGTCGAGGCTGCAACGCGACTCGAAACGCATGCCACTGCCCGGCTCGCCCGGTTCCATCAGCAGATGAACTTCCGCATAGTGACGCAACGGCTCGAAATGGCCGATACCTTCGATCGGGGCCGTAATGGTCTCGCGGTAAAGAATGCCGCCAGGGCCAAAATGAACGTCGATGCCGAAGCGGTCGTGCATCATCTGCGTGATGATTTCGACCTGCACCGCACCCATCAGCTGCACATGGATTTCACCGAGCCTCGCTACCCAGCGCACGTGCAACGCCGGGTCTTCGTCCTCGAGCGTTCGCAGCGCCACCAGAATCTTGTGCAATTCCGGCGTGACTTCGGCAGACTTGGCCTGTTGCTCGCCTGTCGACGAATCACTCTCCTGCGTTTCATCAACATTATGTTGTTGATTGTCACCAGTATTAGCTTTACCGGGCAATACGGTATAAGTGAGCACTGGTTGCAATACAGATTCGCCTGCATCGGGCTCAACTCCCAAGCCTTCACCCGGGAAGGTTTGCGTCAATCCAGTCACCGCACAGACGGAACCGGCCCCAACCTCGTCGGCCAACTCGAACTTTGCCCCGGAATACCGCCGAATCTGGTCGACTTTTTCCTGCCAGATTGCAGTATCGGATTCAGCCAAGTCATTGCTGTCTTCCGAGCTGTCACCTTCGGATTTAGGGGTATGGCCACCGCTTCGATCGACACTTTCGGATTTTTGGGAATTACTATCACGCTCGTTCGTAAGCGTTGCTTTGACTTTAAGCGAGCCGCCAGTAACTTTGAGCCAAGTGAGACGATTGCCCTGCTCGTCGTGCGAAATCTTGTAGACGCGAGCGCCGAGATCGCTGGGATAATCCTTCTGTTTCGTAAACCGTTCCAGCCCGGCAAGGAATTCATCAATGCCTTCAAGCTTCAGCGCCGAACCAGAGTAGCAAGGAAACATCTCACGCGCGGTGACCATCGAACGCAAGGTGTCATCAGAAATCCTGCCTGAGTCCAAAAGCTCGTCCATCGCGATGCCGCGATCATCGAGCAACGCGACTTCTTCCTGCTCGCCCGGCTCAGTGTCCCCTTCAAAATCAACACAACCTTCAGAAAACCTCTGTTGCATCTGCCTAATAAGCCCAGCCTTGTCAGCTCCGACCGCGTCCATTTTATTAATGAAGACAAACGTCGGCACGTTGTAGCGGGCGAGCAGCCGCCAGAGCGTTTCGGTGTAACCCTGCAGCCCACCGTTGGCATCCACCACGAGAATTGCGTAATCTAGTACCCGCAGCGTCCGCTCCATCTCCGCCGAAAAATCGACGTGGCCAGGGGTGTCAAGCAACGTGAACTCGAAATCGCCTTGACTCGCACTGGTTTTTGAACTCTTGCTTTCTTTTGCAGAAGTACCGCCTACATTGTCTCCGCGAACATCAAGAATCGCTTGCTTCGAGAAAATGGTGATTCCACGCCGCTTCTCCATGGCATCCGTATCAAGAAACGCATCACCGTGATCCACACGCCCGAGCTTGCGAATCTCGCCGGCGCGATAGAGCATCGCCTCGCACAACGTGGTCTTCCCCGCATCCACATGCGCCGCAATCCCCACCACCGCTCGTCTCATTGCCACTCCTCAAAAACGTATCGGTCATCCATTCCCAATTAATCATAAAACAAGCCTTACATGCACAATCAAATCCCGTTTATACGAAAATGGCAGTCCTCGAAAACCAACGAGTATTACAAGCAAACAAAGTTATTCGTTAATCAAGGAAAACCAACGGGCGGAGGCAAAACGGGCATGGTGAAGGGAGCCAAAAGAATTTGGGAAGAAAGAACAAGCGACGCCGCTTCACCACACAACCTGCGGATTTCCAGTCCTCCAGTAAAACCGGACACCCGTTACAAACAGCGAAAGATAAGAGACAAGGCCTTCATCGAATCACTGATTACAGTGTACACGCTTTTATCGTCTTTTGCGACACTTCAACAAAGTTTCGTCTCGAAATATGAAAATTTATTATATCGTAATGAGAAATATTATTTTAAGTTATGTCTCTAAAGATAGACCGGACAATCGAGAATTTGGCAGCCCTCGCGCGAATTCATCGGGCAGCAAAACTTCGCGGGCTCAAAGGCTTCGGCAGATATGACGGCGGCCGTAATCCTCCGCTTTAAGACAATCGCGTCCCCACCTTCAACTCGCTTTCAAACTTTTACCATCATCACATCATTTCCCATAATTTTATAAACGCATTACATCGCGGTATTCCCGCAACCACACGCAAGAGAGATGCTATCGTAAACACAAGAAGGTAAATGCCCAAATTCCCCGCAACAGCTACACCGAAGAAGCCCATGACCACCACAAACCCCAGTAATCCGACTGCCGACAACGACGATGGCAGCGTCAAAAACAGCGACGCCGGCAGCAACGTAAATGACACAAACCACGAGAACCCCGAAACCCACGAAAACGAACTCGACGCGAGAATGGACAGACTTTTCGAACTGCTCAAGCCCTTCATGGACCATTACAGCTGGCGCACGCTGATGGACGAATACGGCGGAGACACCGTCTTCGACACGGAAGACAAACGGATGGAGGCAGACCTGGCCTTCCGCGTCACGAAAATAGATCCCGAACCCGACATGCCGCAAGCGAAGCGCATCATCTGCATTTCGCCCGAACCCGCATTGAAAATGATCTGCATCGTCCCCAAGCTCAACGGCTTCCGGATCCACACCCTCGTCACCAAGGCAACCAAAAAGCAGAAACCCCGAGAATCCAAGGTAACCCCTTCTGCTGATTTAGATTCTCCTTGCGTATTCAAGCACGAATATCGGCACTACGACATCAAAGGCGAAGCGGGAATGGTCGTTCTTTATCTGGCGCTGAATTTCCGACCATTCCTTACGCACCACGCCCTCTCCCCCAACGACGTTACGTTCGCCAGCCTTCACGACGATGGCTTCACCGTCTATTTCAAAGACGGCCAGGGCATCGCGTCAATCAAGCTCAACCAATCGGAAAGTATTTATTATTATCTACGTTTCTTCTCCGACCCACGTACGGCCCAGACGTCGCTGGATGAGGCGCGAAAGCTCGACGAAATTGACGTCAACCCGAAACAGATGCTCGCATACTCACCCGGGCGCTCGGATAGGGATTCCTTCTCATTTTGCCCACCGAACCGTGGGCAGATATACATGTACGGACGCATTCACGAAGATCCATGGAAACACATCAAAGAGGGATTTACCTACGAAATCGACTATGTAAACGAGGACGGGACCTCCGAATACATCAGCAGTCCGGAACCCTACAAATGGAGCGTCTGGCAGAAAGACGACATCCCTGCAAGGACCACGTACACCGATGCAGTCAGGGCATTCACGACTCTTTCCATGCTGATGCGATCCGTCTACGAGCTTGCCGACCAACTGGGAATCAAGCACGACGCGAACCTCGAGGACGTCGTGGTGAGATATGCCAGAAGCTGTTCGCATGGGATGGACCACATGTGGAACGTCATCGACCATGCCGTGACCCGCCGGCGTGACATGGCAACCCTTTCGGCGCTTCTCGACGAGCGAGGCTTTGAACAGACCGAGCTTCCGCTGGGCTACGCACCGGCCGATCGTGCCGATTACCCTCATTGGCCCGACCAAATCAAAAGCTGCGGGGGTATTCTGATCACCGCGAAAGACAAGACGTATCCGTTCCATTTTTATCTTGAGCAGGTGTCCGACGATGCCACCGATATCTACCATTGCCATCTGTTGCGTAACGAAGGAAATGTCGATCTCGGCAGTGTCAATGTGCATGGGATCGAGGCGGCCAGACTGTATCTGGCCACTTACCTTGGCCGCGCGAACCCCGGAAAACCGACGGACGACCCATACGGAGAACCTGACCACAAAACGCTCACGCACAAGATCGAGCTCTATTGCAAACGCAACGAAGGCAACTACAATGACCTCGCCAACGCTCCGGAATTCCTCACGTCGTTGGTGAAACCCCAGTATTACTCGTTGGGTAAGGACGTGGATGGCAAGGTCTGCCTCACTTACAGACAGAGCGCAAAATATAGCGATTACCACCTGCACTTCGCCTGCACCGAGGGAGAATGCTACAACAACCAAGACTACCCGCTTGGATGGGACCCGGACAACTCTTCAAAAGAGCACTATCTCCTTGCATTCACCTTGTGGGCGTGGCGTCTGCAAAATCTCTATGAACTGGCGGCACGAATCGGCATCGACATCCGGAAATTCAGCTGCGCGGACGTTCATGAAATATTGGCCAATCCAGGCATTGCCGACCTTGGCAAGGATTCCGGCAATGATGAGTTAGGCAATGAATCCGAAGATGACAAATCCTACGACAAAGACGACTGTGACAAATCTGATACCGACAAAGCCGAAAACAGCGAATCCGATAATATCAAACCCGATGCGAATGTCATTGCCGATGCTTTCAACGGCACTAGGGTTGACGTCGAAGCCGTCCAAAACGTCAGTAACCTTGATGAAGAAATCAACGAAAACGTTGACAAAACCAGCAGCAAGACCCAGCATGACATGGATTGGCTTTTTGACAACCTCCGATATCTGCTTGCCGGAAGCGGTTGGTGGTTCATTCCCGATTCCATCGTCCCGGGCACGCCTGCAAACGACAAAACGGAAACCGTAAAGAAGAATAGTGTCCCGACCGGAGATCCCGTCAGCGATGCAATCACGGAATTGACACAGGAAACGGCCGGAATCCAGCGCATCCTTTGTTTTTCTCCGGGCCGTAAACCGTTCATCATCACCATCGCTGCGCCCAGAACCGGCAACGGACACGTCACATTGTCGTATTCGCTGCCGTGCAAGCGGGTGACATGGTCGTTCGAAGAACCTTCCGATCAAAGAGCCGAGGCCATCCTGCGCTTCAGCTCCATCGACAAGGCGCTGCTCTTCATTCTCGTCGAACTCGACCCGCTGATATTCGTCAACGGTTTGGATAGCAAGACCATTTCGGCTGTTGTCAAAGACCAGGAAGGGTACCAAATCATATTATGCGACGGAAGCTGGTTCGACCCCATGCCGGTTCAAAAGCCGGAAAGCCTTTACCTATACCTGCTACTCGCCTCGGATCCTTCCACTGCCGACAGTGCTCGGCAGGCAGCGCTACACATCGACGACTTCCCCTCGAACCCGCAAGCGGCCATCGATTTTCTGCAATACAATGTCAGCCCTCGATACTTCTCATTGAACGACCCCAAGCCCGGGGCGGTTTCGCTGGTTGAGAGACATACGGCCACTCCCGCAACCATGGCAAGCGACACGGACCATTCCGCAGTCACTTGCGTATCTGGAACCACGTCCAGTGACACAGGAGATGCCAGCAACTCTGATAACGCAACAGATGCCGGCCAAAGCGACACAGCAATCTACGACCTCGTCTACTGTCCGCTTCATTCGCAAGCCCGCAACGAAGATCCCGGGTATCTAACGCTGCTCAAAGGCACCAACCGGCCCAAAGCCATATGCAGAATGGCATTGTTCGCATACAGACTGCAGCAAGTGCACCGGGCCGCAGAAGCACTTGACATCGCATGCGACTCAGATGACACGTTCATCGACGAACAAGACCGCCAAATCGTTAGCAAGGCCAACGATGTCATCAATCTCATCAGTCGTTGGATGAAAATCGAGGAGCAACGCGGAGAACCGCTCGCCCGGCTCAACGGGGTGCATGGGAAGCACAAGTGGACGACGTACCTTGAATACGCTAACGGTGTCCACGGCGACACCGAGTTCTCTTATATGAACACAGACGGCTTGATAGATCCCCGCTGTTTGGACATCTCCTATTCCAAAGAGTGGCCGTCGGCCCGTTACGGTTTCGCCTTTTTCGCCGATCCGGACGACCCCGAAGGCATCCTCTGCAGGATCCGTAGGCAAGAAACCGATAGAGGATTCTCAGGGACCGAGAAGGACGTGCATACCGTGGATGAGGTGGCTGCCTATCTTGAGGAGAAAATAGAACGCTGATATCCGTCGTAACCTAGATGGTTCGCAGTAAAATACAGAAAGCGGTGCATAAAGCTGAATTTATGCACCGCTTTTGCCATGTCGTTCTCAAACCCCGAGCACCGCATCCTCAAGCGCGGCGATGAGCAACGGATCCGTGTTCGGCAACGGGAGGCGAATGAGCTTGGCACCCAAGCCCTCGACGGTCTTTTTGAAGCCGACATCCACACCGAAGAGCACCTCGAGATTGTCGGCGATGAAGCTCAGCGAGCCCGAAACGATGGTCTTGATGCCTTGGTTTTCGACCAGGTCCTTGGCCACGTCATTGATATCGGGCAGGACCCATTCCTCCGGTGTGCTGCCGCCGTTCTGCCAGGCGATGACATACTTGCTTTCGTCAAGCCCGGCGGCCTTCGCCACCGCTTTGGCGACTTCGACGGCCTGCTCGGTATATGGGTCACCGCTTTTGACCACGCGCGTCTGCAGGCTATGCGAACTCAGGATGACTTTCGTGTCCGGGCGGTCGATGACCTCCTGCTCATCCTTGAGCCTGTCGGCCCAATATTCGATGAGATTACGGTCAAGCCACCAGCCGCGAACCGCACGGTAGGAGACTTGCGGATACTGCGCAAGCCGGGTTTCGGCGCGGTTGTGGTAGTCACCGCTGGCATAAGAACGCTCCGGAAACAGCGGCAGACCGACGATCTGTGTATAGCCGTCGGCCACAATCTGGTCGATGGTCCCGAAAATCGTGGGTTCTGCATATTTGAAAGCAAGATAGACCTTATATTCGCCGGGATGGTCCTGGTCAAGCTTTTGCTGCAAATCCTCGGCCTGCTCGCCGGTGATGCGGCCGAGCGGCGAAGTGCCGCCGATGATCTCGTAATGCTTCTTTACCGACTGGTACATTTCCTCGCTGGGTTTGCCGCCGTGGATGCCGGTATAGAAATCGCGAACTTCCTCAATGGTATCGGGAGCGCCGAGACCCATGAGCAACACTGCTGTTTTCTGTTCTGCCATGATTGTCAACCTTTTGTTGGGTTCAACGTTTATTACTACAAATTATTAAATTACGATAGTTGTTATCGAGCGCAAGGTGCGGCAACCTTCGCCCCAGCTCGAATCTCGCCTTCATATACCAAGTCTTCCAACGCCTCAACCAGCAACGGATCGTCGTTCGGCATGCGCAGCCTAATCAGCGTGCCGCCGAGCTTTTCGACGTTGGCCTTGAGCTCGATATCGATGTCGTAGAGCACCTCGACGTTGTCGGCAATGAAACTCAGCGGGGCCACGACGAACGTGTCCGCCTCGCCTTTGCTCATAAAATCACGCACAGCGACTTCAATGTCCGGCGCCAGCCATTTGTCGGCCGAAGGACCGCCGCACTGCCAAGCCACCGACCACTTTCCGTCTTCAAGTCCGGCACGTTCGGCAACCGCCTTGGCGTTGTTGACCGCCTCGTCGCGATAGGGGTCGCCACCTTCGATGACGGTGTTCTTGACGCTGTGCGAAACAAGCAAAACTCTGGTATTCGGCTTGGCGACGGTTTCACGAACTTCCGCAAGCCTGTCGGCCCAGAAGCGAACCAGATGCTCGTCGGACCACCAGCCGCGCACTGCAGTGTAGACCATATGCGGATGCTTGGCGAATTGGGCCTCGGCACGGCGATGGTAGCCCTCGTTAGTCGAAGTGGAATATTGCGGCGCGAGCGCAATGCCACGCACATCGGTAATCCCGTCGGCGGCGATCTGGTCAGCCACGTCCTCGATGAAGGGCTTGATATATTTGAAGCCGGTGTAGACCTTGTAGCGGCCCGGAAAATCGCGATCAAGCCTGCACTGCAACGCTTCGGCCTGATCGTCGGTGACGTGGGCCAACGGCGAGATGCCGCCCATGTTTAGCGCGTCATAATGCGATTTCACACCTTCGTATACCTGCTCGCTCGGCTTGTGCCCGCCGAACATGCAAGTGCAGAAGTCCATGATGTCGCTGGATTGATATGGCGTGCCGAAACCCATCAGCAGCACCGCCGTGACTTGTTGGCCCATCGTTGTTCCTTTGTGTTGGTTTGCTTATCTGACTATGCTGCCGTCATTCGGCGCTCAAAACAGCGTCTTCGAGCGCGGCTTCAAGCAGTGGATCGGCGTTCGGCATCTGCAGGCGACGAAGCTTGCCGCCCACGGATTCGATTTCGCCTTTGAGCTCGATGTCGACGTCGTCGAGAATCTCGAGATTGTCGACAATGAAGCCGAGAGAACCCGAGACGATGGTCGAAATCCCACCGTTTTGAATGAGATCCTTTGCAGTTTCCTTGAAGTCGGGCCCGATCCACGGCTCACCGGTGCGCCCGGCGCTCTGCCAGGCGATGGTGTATTGGTCGCTACGTAAGCCGGCGGCCTTGGCCACGGTCTTGGCGTTGTTGGTCACCTCGTCAAGGTACGGGTCGCCGCCGTTGATGATGCGCATCGGCAGGCTGTGGGCACTGAAAATGACCTTGGTGTCAGCACGGTCGGTGAGGTCTTTCATCGCAATCAGCTGGTCGGCCCAGAACTTGATGAGGTTCTCATCCTTCCACCAGCTGCGGATGGGATGATAGGCGATTTCAGGATGCTTTTTCAGGGCTTCCTGTGCGCGCTCGTGATAGTTTTCCACAGAATAGACCGAATATTGTGGGGCCAGCGGAAGACCGTAGATATCGGTGATGCCGGCGTCAGCGAATTCGTCGATAGTCTGGGCGATATAGGGCTCGATGTATTTGAAGCCCTTGCGCACCACATATTCGCCCAGATGGTCGTGGTCGAGCGCGGCCTGCAGGCCGGCGACCTGGTCGTCGGTGATCTCGGCGAGCGGAGAGGTGCCGCCGATGGCCTCGTAACGGCCGGCCAGTTCGTCATACAACTTCTGCGGCGGCTTCACGCCATGCCGGATGTTGGTGTAATAGCCCATCAGGTCCTCGGTTTTGTACGGAGTGCCGTAGGCCATCAGGAGCACCGCCTTCTTCGGGGCGGAGGTTGCGTTGTCGGAATTTTCACTTGTCATTATCGATGTTTCCTTTGTTGAAGGGGATGAATAGGGTCAGCACGATGCACACCACCGCGATGAGCAGCGCGACGAGGAACATGGCGCGGAACGAAGTCAGCGTCGGATTGCCGTGTACACTGCCGATGAGCTGGGCGGAGGCGAAGATGAGCGGGGCGATGGTCATGCCGATCTTCTTGCACGCCGAGACGCCGCCGATGGCCTGCATACGCTGGTCCGGCGCGGCCAAGCGTCCGGCGATGACCTGCAGCGGCGAGGACATGAACGCGCCTAGGCCGAAGCCGAACAGGGTCGAAAGCACGAAGAACGCCGGAAGGCTGTGTGCCGTCAGAAGGATGCCGATGACGGAAATGCCGTTGATGGCACTCGAGACGATCAAGGCCTTCTTGTTTCCGAGTTTGTCGACGAAAATGCCACCGACGTACGAACCGATCAAACTGCCCAAACCAGTGCCCATCATGGTCATGCCGGAAAGCGCCTTGGAAAGGTGAAATACCACAAAGACATAGGTGGGAATGTAGACGAACAGAGAGAAGAGGCTGCCGCCGACCATCGCAAGTACCAGCGTCAGGACGTAGGAACGGTTGTGGAACAGGCTGATCGGCAGGAACGGCATCGTGGATTTGTCAAGCTTCTTTTCGGAGTAGAGGAACAGCAGGAACGCGACCACAGCGATGACGAAGAGCACGAGAACCATGATCCAGTACTGCTTGAAATGCTGGCATAAGGTGATGCCGAGCATCAGCGTCAAAAGAGCCACGGAGAAGGAGCACAGGCCGGCCAGATCGGTTTTGGTGCTCGTAGCCGCAAGCTGGTTGTCCATGACGAACCACGCCATCACGAAGAGGATGAGCAGGACAGGAAGCATGCCGTAATAGAACACGCGCCAGTTCTTAGCCATGCCGATGGCCATACCTGCAAGCGCCGGACCCGCGACGGCGGAAAGTCCGGCGACCACGCCGACGAAGGAGACCCTGCGGCCCTGATGATTCTTGCGGGCGGCCTGCATAAGCTCGTTCATCGCAAGCACCATGATGCCGCTGTCGCCGATGGCCTGGATAAAACGGCCGGCGAGCATCAGCGGATACATCGGGGCGATGGCGGTGATCAGGCAGCCGACGAACCAAAAGCCAAGCTCCCAGAGGAAGACCTTCTTGGTGCCGCGGGTGTCGGAAAGGTTCGCCATGATCGGCGTGCCGACCACGAGGCCCAGCGTGTAGATGCCGGCGACCCACGAGGAGCTCAGCGTCGTAAGGCCGAAGGTCTTGACGATTGAGGAAAGCAGGGTGCCCGCCGAACCGCTGTCAAGCTGGGTGACGAAGACGACCAGTGCGTAGAACCAGATCGGCGGTTTGCGCACGGCACGGCCGACGGTTTTCGCGGCGTCGGCGGCTTTAGTAGCGGCTTCGGTCGCAGTTTTGGATACAGCGTCACTCATGATGATGGGCCTCCGGATTTGATGCGGATGCGGCTGATTGTTCCGACGCGGTTGGATGTTGCGGCATAGCTGGTTGGGAAGGAACCGGCTTATCGGCTCCGGCGGGAATGATCTCGCCTTCCAGCGTGTGGCGGGCACCTGGCTTCGGGCGGCTCACTTCCCAGCCATCGAGGAAGAAATGGTCCAGGTCTTCAACGGGAAGATACGTACCTGATACGAAATAAGGGAAATCACCATAAATGGAGCTCGCTTCGGCGTAACGCATCGCTTCGATGATCTTTTTGAAGACCAACGGATCGTCGGCCAGGAGCAGGACTCCCCACTCGTGATCGTCAAGGCCCATCGCGCCGGTGATGAACGGCAGCACACGGCCGCCGAACGAACGGCCGATTTTGCCATGGTCCTTCATATAGGCCTGGCGCTGCTCGAAGGGAAGCGTATACCAGTTGGCACCCGGGTTGCGGGTTTTGGACATCGGATAGAAGCAGACATATGGCTTCTTCGGCAGCTTCGGCTTGACCGCGCGGTTGACATAGGCCCAGCCGCGATCGCTTTTCGGCTTGCCGGAATAGGTTCCCGCCTCGCCGACCGAAACGAACGAACCGGCCCTGGTGAGGTACGCTGACAACGGCAGCTTCGCCAAGCGGTTCTCGATTTCGTTAAGCTCGTCCAGTGTCTCGCGATACAGAATCAGACCGAGGTCGCCTTTGGTGCCGCTGACGTCGAAGAGGTACCAGCTGCCTTTGCCGGCTTCCTCGTTGGCTTCGAATTCAGCAAGCATCTGCTTGAACTGGCTGACCTCGTTACGTTGCGCCTCAGGGTTCTGCTTTTGGAACGACGGCCAATCCATCTTCCACCACAGGTCCAGGCAGTACCAGCCATCCAATGTTGCTACTGGTTCTTGCATATCCTCATCTCTCCTTTTGCTTGTATGCGGATATGCCCCGCCGGCTCGCGGCACGGCGCTGTTGCACGTCATTGTCGACAAGACCGGCCAGATACATCCGACAGGTTACGTCAAACCTTCCATGTCGTTCCGGCAATCACATCAACGTCACTGCTTTATCACCAATGCGATTATCGATACCTACGCGAGAAACCCAAGCGATTACAGCAAAAATGGCTGTTTTCTGCTAGATATCTTCAAATAATTATCAACGCAGGACGATTAACAAAAACCTGTTATAATAACTATTAGAAGGTTTGACTTCTCAAGTCACAAGAATTATGGTACACGTTCCTAACAGCTTTTGAGACGTTTCGTTAATATTTAGTCTCAAAACAAGTTATTCCGCGGATTTCCCGGCGTGTCGCACTATAACGAGCGACATCGCGTCGCAATCGAGGAGTTACAAAATAAAACCGCAAGCACTAATGAAAAAGGCCATGACCATCCTTGCTTGGACGGTCACAGCCTTGAATTTTCGAAGAGTATTTCGGCGTCACGCCGCGTACTTGGCGGGGTCGGCGGCGAAGGACTTGGCACAGTTGTCGCTGCAGAAGTAGTAGGTCTTGCCGTTATAGTCTTGGCTGCCGGCGGCGGTCTTCGGGTCGATCATCATGCCGCAGACCGGGTCCTTGACGGTGCTGGCGCTGCCGTTCATGTTCATATCCATAGTGGTTCCTTCTTTCGCTTTCGCGGGTTGGTTGTTGTTGTGCGGCGCATCTTCAGACGCGTCAACAGGTTTTTGCTCGGGTTTCTTTTCCGGGACTTCAGTATCTTTTGAAGCACCCTTGAGCTCGACGTGACGTTCACGCAGTTTGAAGGTGAAGTGGCGCGGCTTGACGGTGGCCGGATTGAAGGAGCGCAGACGGTTCGCGTTCAAGACCACGGAAAGCGAAGAGAACGCCATCGCGGCGCCAGCGATCATCGGGTTCAACATGATATGCCAAATCGGGTAGAGGATGCCGGCGGCGATCGGAATACCGATGCCGTTGTAGCCGAAGGCGAAGCCGAGGTTCTGCTTGATGTTGCGCATGGCGGCTCGCGACAGGTCGATGGCCGTAACCAAGCCGGTGAGGCTACCCGAGACCAGCGTAATGTCGGAGGACTCGATAGCCACGTCGGTGCCGGTGCCGATAGCAAAGCCAACATCTGCAGCCGCGAGCGCCGGAGCGTCATTGATGCCGTCGCCGACCATCCCGACCATGTGGCCCTCGTTCTGCAACCGCACGATTTCTTCGGCCTTTCGTTCCGGACGAACGCCCGCGATGACGCGATCCACGCCCACCTCGTTGGCCATGGCAGTGGCGGTCGTCTTGTTGTCGCCAGTGAGCATGACCACCTGCAGGCCGCGTTCGCGCAGTGCTGCGATGGCCTTGGCCGAGTCCGGCTTGACGGTATCCGCTACAGCCAACACGGCGACCAACTTGCCATCGACGGCTGCCAGAATCGGCGTTTTGCCTTTTTGAGCGTAATCGGCAAACAACTTTTCGATATGGCTGAATTGCGAATGGACCTCATGCCCGGAGCTGGCTTCATCCGAATCAGACGCTTCCGTCTTTTTACCGTTTACGGCTACAGAAAAACTTTCGTTGCCACCATTTGCAGGCGACGACATAGAAGTGCTAATATTGCGACTTTTCATCAAATCAGCATTGCCGACGATGACATCGTGACCGCAGACTTTCGCCACTACCCCACTGCCGGGCACGGCTTCGAATGAATCCGCCTCGGGCACAGACAGCTTGCGCTGCTCGGTACCTTTGACGATGGCCTGTGCGAGTGGATGCTCGGAAACCTGTTCGGCCCCGGCGATGAAGGAGAGCAGATCATCGCGGCGCGACTGCATATAGCTTGCGTCGCGCTCGGTCGACTTATCGCGCCCATTCATCTCGTCACCTTCAGCGCCATCGTCATACCCATCGAACTTGTCATTTCCAGCTTCGCTCGCAGCATCATCCACCCAACCGATATCGGTGAGCTCGGGCTTGCCACGAGTGATGGTACCGGTTTTGTCGAGCACGACGGTATCGACGTCACGCGCGGTCTGCAACGCCTCCGCGGAACGAATGAGCACGCCGTATCGCGCGGCTTTGCCGGTAGAAATCGTCACGGAAAGCGGGGTGGCGATGCCCAAAGCACAAGGGCAGGCAATGACCAGCACGGCCACAGCCGACACAAGGCCATACAAACCTTGCGGTGCGGGACCAAACACCCACCAGATAACGAACGTCCAGATGGCGATAAGAATGACGCCTGGCACGAAGTAACCGGAAATCTTATCAGCAAGTTTTTGAATCGGTGCCTTAGAGGTCTGGGCGGTACGCACGAGCTTGATGATTTGCGCGAGCACGGTGTCACGTCCGACTTTGGTGGCACGATATCGCAAGGTTCCGTTGCCGTTGATGGTCGCGCCGGTTACGTTGTCGCCTTCGCCTTTGGCAACCGGGATGGATTCGCCAGTGATCATCGATTCGTCGATGGACGTCTGGCCAGAAATCACCTTGCCGTCGACCGGCAGCTGCTCCCCAGGCTTGATGACAACGATATCGCCGACCTCAACCTGGTCGGCATTGATGTCGAGCTCCTTACCATTGCGCACAACATGGGCAGATTTCGGCGTCAAATTAATCAGCGCACGAATGGATTCACCGGTACCCAACCGTGCGTGGGCCTCGAGCAGCTGACCCAGCAACATCAAGGTAATAATCGTGCCGACAGATTCGTAATACGGGTCGCGAGCGCTCGACGGCAGAATACCGGGCATCACGGTGACCACAACGCTATACGTATAGGACGCGGCGGTTCCCAGCGCTACCAACGAGTTCATTTCGGGGGCACGGTGTGCGAGCGCCAGCCAGCCGGTGCGGTGAATCGGCCATCCGGAATAAAACATGACCGGCGTGATGAACACGAACTCGACCCACGGATTGGTGAAGAAATCAATGACGCCCATCGGCACGAACGCCTTGAGCCACATATGAAACATGGCGAAAACGAACACCGGAATCGTCAGCACCGCGGCGACAATAAGCCGGCGGTCGAGCGCCTTGATCTCGGCTTTGCGCACCGCATCCGGATCATCTTCCTGGCCTTGCGCCTGGCTTGCGACAGGTTGCCTCGCCGCCTGCTTGCTGACTTGACTCATTGACTGCCCCATTTCACATCCACGTTATCTTTTATCGCTATTGCTCATTCGTTTGCATTTACCGTTATCGCTGTCAATTACGTAATTTGACCAGCTGCAAAATCAGCCTTTGCTTTTTGCGCCTTTCGGCAACACGTGCACCATGCCGTGCAGCATGTTCATACCGCAGGCGTAGGGCAAATCGCCGGGCTTGGTGGGAGTGAATTCGACGTCGGTAGTTTTGAACGGCGGCAACGTCTGATCGATGCCGAGGTCACTGAAAACGACGTGCGACGAGCATTCGCCATCCTCCTGCCGATCAAATTGCAAGCGCACTGGAGAGCCGGCCTCCACGTCGATTTCGGCAGGCGTATAGCCGCCTTTGACCACGATATGCGCGGTCTGCAACGCGCCTTCGCGGCTCGCCTGAGCCGCTTTGCGAGGTGCGAAAAAGTACCAGACAATGACGACGCTCACTACCAGCGCCACCAGAATCACTGCAATGTTGCCAACCATATCGCCCCACATTCCGCCGCCGGAATCATCTCCGACAACTTCGACGTATTCATTCACTGTAACTGAAACCTACCATACCCCCCTAGGGTATATAATGTCAATATATTCAGCTCAGCATCGTAATGCATAATACACGAAAAAAATGTGGAAACAGGCGGAAAGGAACAATGATGGAAAGCGCTGTACAGAGCGAAAACAATCATCCAGACAAAGTGGCAGACAAAGCCAAAAAACACGAATCCGAACCGGCAACTGCCAAAACTACTCCGGCAGACAAACCCGGTGAAACCTGCTGCGCTCATTGCAATGAGGAATCGTTCGATTGCGCTCAAACTTCCGAAATTTCCGAACAATGCGCCAACGTCGGTTATGTCCACGACAAGAAAAAATTGGTCACCCGTCTACGTCGCATCGAAGGCCAGGTGCGGGCGATTACCGCGATGGTCGAAAACGACACCTATTGCATCGATATTTTAACCCAAATTGCCGCGTCTAACAGCGCCCTGAAATCCGTGGCATTGTTGCTTCTCGACGATCATCTCGAAAGCTGCGTCGCCACGGCTGCAGCCAAGGGTGGACCGGTCGCCGACCAGAAGATGGACGAGGCCATCGCCGCCATCACACGGTTAGTGAAGTCATAGTTTCAGCAAAATAAAAATGTCCTGGTTCCTCCATCAGGTAAAGGAACCAGGACACGTTGTTAGGTAAGCCCGCCAGCGTCTGCCGGCAGACTATGCGACTTCGCCGAGACGAAGCCTACACTCACGCAGCAGCGAAACGCTCACTTCTTGCTGTCTGCGCGGGAATGGCTGTAGATCATCTTCATCGAGCAGACAAAGATGATGAGCGCCACGAAGATGACGATGCCGCCGATGAGGAACACATTGGCATACGAAGACGCAGCGCCCGCAGGGGTTCCGGCGATGCTGCCGCCGCTCATGGAGGTCTTCGCCATCATCTGGCCGAAGAGCGCCACGCCGATGGAGCCGGTAATGGCCTGAATCAGATCGTTGAAGCCCAACGCACGTCCGGATTCCTCGGGTTCCACAGTCAACGTCGCGGTATCGACGATCGGCTGGTAGAAGAAGGAGGTACCGAAGTAGTAAAGGCACGGTGCCACGGCGAGCGCCCAGATCTTGCCGGCCGGAATCAGGAACGCGATGGCGATCAAGCCGGTGCCCATGCAGGCGAGAGCCAGGATGATCGAGGCTTTGCGGCCGATGCGCTGGATGATCGGGCCTGCGGCGAAGCCCATGATGGCGGCGAGGATGATCGACCAGACCAGCAGGTTGGACACCTTGGAGGAATCGATGCCGTAGACGTTGAGGCCGATGTTGTTGACGCCGGCGTTCAGGGTGTAGCTGAAGAAGTAGCCGACGAAGATGACGGTCATGGTCACGGCGAATGCCGGGTTGGTGAGCATCTTGGGGGTGATGAACGGGCTCTTGGCCTTGTTGATGTAGATGACGAAAGCCACGAGCGTGAGGATGCAGGCGATGCCCCAGCCCCAGTTCATATCGGTGAAGAACATGGTCACCGCACCCGCGAAGAGGCCGATGAGCGTGAAGCCGACACCGTCGATGTGGGCACCCTTGGCATGCTGGTCAGGAAGGTTCTTGGCCAGGGCGGGCAGGAAGAAGACCGCGATGATGCCGATGCCGAAGAGCCAACGCCAATCAATCAGGGTCATGTAGCCAGCGAGGAAGACGCCGAGAGCGGCGGCGATACGGAAGACGGCGACGAAAACGCCGTACCACAGCACGCGCTTGCGCTTTTCGACATACTTGGAAACGAGCACCAGGAAGATGGAACCGGAGACCTGCCAGCCGATGGACTGAAGCACGCGGGCCGCGATGACGATCCAGATGCTGAAGGTGCCGAAGCAACCCAACACCGAGCCCAGAATGAAGACGATGGTGCCGAGACAGACCATCTTTTTCAGCGAAACGAAGTCACCCAAGGAACCGTAGATGACGCTCACGATACCCAGCACGATGCCCGGGATCGAAGTGATCAACGGTGCCAGACCCGGCTGCCCCAGCTGCTTGCCGATATTGACATAGACCATGCCGAACGCCTGCTGCTGCAGCACGCCCAGCGTGAACAGGGCGAGAATCACCGGAATGGCGACCTTGGCCATCTTGTTCATTTTCTCGAACTCCGGGGTCCCTTCCTCAGGAACCGGTATCCCGTTGCTCTGCTCCTTGACTGCTGTATCAGTCATGTACTTTCCTTTCCCTTCGAAAAGTATTTTTGTTTATTGTTGTTCGCGCTCAACGGATGCGATCCGCTCAACGAAACGTTTACGGAACCGTTCGACGTCCACGTCCACACAAACGGTGACGTTGCGGTTGTTGTTGATGATGCCGTCGTAGTCGACCACGGTGGCACCGAGGGTCAGGGGGCTGGAAATCTCGACGTCGACGAACGCCTCGCGCATGGTGAACATATCAGGCTCGATCATGGCCAGCGCGGCGGAGGGATCGTACATCTTGATGCCGTTTTCGATGTGGCCGCCGTCGTAGGAACGGAAGAGCGCGCCGATCATGACGCCGACCTCGCCGGTGGATTCCATACGTTCCAGATCGTCGACGACAAGGTGCGCCTTGCGTCCGATGTCAAGCCCCACCATGGTGATGGGCAGGCCGGAACGGAAGACCATCTTGGCGGCTTCCGGGTCAACGGAGATGTTGAATTCGCCGTAGACGCCGATGTTGCCTCGGCTGGTCGAGCCGCCCATCATCACGATGCGTTCGACGTGCTCCTTGACTTCCGGGAACGTGGCGAATAGCAGGGCGATGTTGGTCAGCGGGCCCAACGTGAGCAGGGTGACCGGCTCTTCGCTTTCCATCAACACGCGACGCTCTTCCAAGACCGCATTGTTCACGGTCAAAAGCGAGGTGTCCGGCTCGGGGAAATCGAACATGCCCATGCCGCCCTTGCCGTGCGCTTCGGTGGCGAACTGGTTGTCTCGCATCAGAGGCGCCACAGCACCCTTGGCGACGGGAATCCTACGACCGAGGAAGGTCAGCAGTTTCAACGCGTTGTTGGTGGTGTGCCCGATGCCCACATTGCCCGAAACCGAAGCGATGAGCTTGATATCGACGCTGGGCTCGTCCACCAGAAGAGTGATGGCGGCGGCGTCGTCGATGCCCGGGTCAGTATCGATGATCAATGGTTTTCTGGTATTCATGTGTTATTCCTCCGTTGAAATAATCGGTGAAGCTTGGAAAATGTCGACCTCGCCGGCCGACGGTATTGAGGGGGCCGCACCCTGACGAGAAACCGCAATCGCCGCGGCTCGCGAGGCCCGATCAAGGCTTGTGGCGATGTCCTCGCCGGCCACCAGATTGGCCAGGACATAACCGGTGAAGGTATCGCCCGCTGCGGTGGTGTCGACCACGGGAACGCGATAGGCACGCTGGCGCACACGTTGGGTTCCCCTCGCGTAACCCGATCCCCAGGATCCTGAGGTGAGGATGGTGGCGGCACCCGGGAACTTCTCGCACATCGCGTCCAGCAAGGTTTCCGGCGTACCGGTCTTGCCGGTGATCGCCTCCGCTTCCCCGCCGTTGAGGATAAAGCAATCGATCAGGCTCAGATCGACCTGATCCAACAACTCATCGGCCGGCGAAGGATTCATGGCAACTTTCATACCGCGCCGATGCGCCTGCTCAACGATATAGCCCAGCAGATTGGTCTCGTTCTGTACCAAAAGCCAGTCGCCTTTGTCGAATTTCGAGAGTACTTCGTCGACGAATTCCTCGGTGAAGGTACGGTTGGCGCCGCTGTAGAGCACGATGCAGTTGTCGCCATCCTGGTTGCGCTGGATGATCGCGTTGCCGGTGCGCTCCTTCTCGGTGGTTCTCATTTTGGTCGTATCCACTCCGGCCTCGGCGAGCAGGTCGTACAGAAACACACCGTCCTTGCCGACCAGGCCGGCATGGCTGATTGACGCACCGGCTTTGCCCGCGGCTATGGACTGGTTAAGCCCCTTGCCGCCCGGATACTGGTTCAGTCCGCTTGAAGTGATCGTCTGTCCTTTGGTGACGAAATCGACGACATCATAGACAAAATCGATGTTCAATGAACCGAAATTCAGAATTTTCATTGACATTCATTCCCCTTGTTTTTCTGTTGGGTCATGGTCGATTACCGCCATGGCCGACTATTTCATGTTGATATTGTTGATTTCCAATCGTTTTCAAGACCTGTATCCCGAACCCGAACGTGCACCCTCAATCGCATCTACGAATTGCGGAACCTTGAAGACGGTCTCCTTAAGCCCGGCCCCTTGCGCCACTCTGGTGATTGGAGGCGGCGTGACATAGGACTTACGTAATACGTCAATCTGCGAGAACACCTCTTGCGGCGTGCCGTCGACGAGCACCTTCCCCTGGCACATCACCACGACACGGTCGAAGTTGGCGACCACGAATTTCATATCGTGGCTGATGGCGATGCACAGCTTGCCTTCGCACTTCAGCTCGGCGATCAGGTCATGCAGCCGCGCGTCCCCCGCGTAGTCTTGCCCGCAGGTCGGTTCGTCGAAGACCACCGCGTCCGGGTCCATCATCACGACCGCCCCGATGCCGCAGAATTTCTTCTCCGTCGGACTCAGATCGGCAGGATGAACGTCCAGCTTGTCTTGCAAACCGGTCAATGCCGCGACTTCGTCGATGCGCCGCTCGATGGTCGCTTCATCCATGCCGATGTTTCTCGGACCGAACGCGAACTCCTCGCGCACGGTTTCCAGAAACAGCTGATCGTCGGGATTCTGAAAGACGTAGCCTACCCGCTTGGCCCATTGTGCGGTTGTCCGTTCCGAGATTTCGGTTCCGTCGATTTTGAGTGTTCCTTCTGTCGGACGCAATATCCCGTTGAGTTGCTTGGCCAGTGTCGTCTTGCCGGCGCCGTTCTGCCCGATGATCGCCACGGACTGATTGCCTGTAAAGCTCAGGTTGATGTGCTCGAGCGCCTGGCGACCGGCCTGATAGCTGTAGCCCACATCGTTCAATTCGATTTTCATGATTGCAGCACCTCCTTGGTCATCGCCACGCTTTCGTCGTAGGTCATCGCCAGTTTCCCGTCACCAAGCCCACGTCGATCAAGACCTTTTGAAAGCTTGACGTAGTCGGGAGCATCGATGCCGTAACGATTGATATCGGAAGCGGAGAATACTTCCCTCGGGCTTCCGGTGAGCTTGACCTGGCCGTGGTCCATCACTACGACGGTATCGGCGTACTGCGCGACGCGTTCCATGTCGTGGTCGACCATGATGACGGTGACCCCGGAAGCGTTGAGCTGCTTGACAATGTCGAAAATCTCTGAGGCGCCGAGCGGGTCGAGCTGCGTGGTGCACTCATCGAGCACGAGGATGTTGGGCTCGAGAATGAACGTGGAGCCGAACGCAACGCGCTGCACCTGCCCGCCGGAAAGTTCCAGCGGGTCGCGGTCGAGCAAGTCTTCGATATGCATCAGCTGCGCGACCAATTTGACCCGACGACGCATTTCCTCACGCGGGACGCCCCGGTTGCCCAACCCGTAGGCGAGTTCCTCGGCAACGGTCCCGGAGGCGTAGGTCAGCTGGTTGAAGGGATTCTGGAAGACCAAGCCGATATAGTTCGACAAATCGGCCACGCTGGCTTCGGCAGTATCCGCGCCATTGATGCGAACGCTGCCCTCACTATGCCCAGTGAAATAGTGCGGAATAAGCCCAACCAGCGCGTTGCACAGCGTGGTCTTGCCCGCGCCGTTGGCTCCGACGACGCAGAGGAACTCCCCCTCGCGCACGGTGAAACTTACGTCCTTGACCGCCGGGATTTTGGCGTCCTGATAGGTGAATGAAAAATGCTCGACTTCGACGACGTTGTTCATCGCACACCTCCCCACGGATAGGTCACCGAAAGCGTTCCGGTATGATCGAGAATCGAAAGGACAAGGATTATCACGAATACGGTAAGCAGCGACCACAGCGCCACGGCGTCCTTGAAAGTCCATGAAACCTTGACATAGTTGGTGCGTCGCACGCCCTTGACACCAAAACCTCGGGTTTCCAGCGTCATGCCGCGTTCCTGGGCGTCGGTCAGCGACGACATGACCACCGGTCCCATCAGCGGCAGGAACGCCTTGAAGCGTGAAATCAAGCCGCCGCCCGTAGCCAGCCCACGCGCGCTTTGCGCCTGACGGATCACGGTCGTCTTGCGCTGCATCTGCGGCACCACATTCAGCGAGGCGAAAATCAGGTAGCCGACTTTGCTCGGGCAGCCTATCTGCGTCAACGCCGAGACCAGCGAGCCGATATAGGTCGTTTTGTTGGCGATATAGAAACTGCCGAGGAAGACCAGCACGGTCGCGACGATCTTCGCGGCATAAAGCACACCCTGCAAGCCGAGCTGGGCGAAACCGAAATCGCCGATGACGGTGGTGTTCTTGGGACTATAGAAACCTTGGATGAACATCAGCATCACGGCCATTGGAACGCCGAACCCGAACATCAGTTTGGAGAACGGCTTAAGGCAACCGACGCGCCACGCAAGCACGAACAGAACCACGACAAGGGCCAGTCCAAGCGTGAAATCAGGCCAAAGAAGCGCGGCGAGACCAAGCACGAAGACACCAAGGAATTTGACAAGAGGATTGGCCTTGCCCATCGCTCCCGGTGTGTCGTGGACAGCGTCGGCCCGGCGCAGACGCTCGTCCATTTCGGCATCGCTTGGCAGAGCGCTGGTATTGTCATCCCTGCTCTTCCGCACATCGGCAAGAATGGATTCGAGATCGTAGCTGCGGGCCGCCACGTCCGCCTTGATCGGTTTGAAACTGGTGGTCTTGATATTGCCCGAAGCATACTGGCTCATGAAGCGGCGCGGGATTTTACGCACCACGATGCTGACGATGACCAGCGTGATGCCCTTGTCGATCAAATTCTCCAGCATCGATGAGGAAAAGACC
The DNA here is from genome assembly GCF_029395495.1 of Bifidobacterium sp. ESL0769. Taxonomy (NCBI): domain Bacteria; kingdom Bacillati; phylum Actinomycetota; class Actinomycetes; order Bifidobacteriales; family Bifidobacteriaceae; genus Bifidobacterium; species Bifidobacterium sp. ESL0769. Next base: position 1,775,062 of record NZ_CP113918.1, read on the forward strand.
GAGATGAGGATATTCTTCCACGCCACAGTGAGCGCCGCGGTGAGCAGGGAGGTGCCGTTGACGCCTGTAGCCCCTCCGTAGACGAACACGGTAATCGCGGAGGCGGTGACAGTATTGACCGCAGAGCACGCCAGCCAGATCAAGAGGATGCCCCACAGTTTCTTGAGCAATCCCGCCTTGACCATATAGCCGATCACCAAGCCACACAAGACACTGGAAAGCGCATACGGCAAGTAGACCGGGTTGGCCACAATGGCCAAAAAGACGTTGGTCAACAGCCCGCAGAGCGCCGCGACCCAGGGTCCGCTCAGGCAGGCGATGACCATGGTGCCGATCATGTCCATGAACAACGGCAATTTCAGCGTGGAGCACAAGGTTCCGCCGATAAGGTTGATTCCGACTGCAATAGGAATCAGCACAAGAGATTTCGTAGAGAATTGGGAAGTAATACTATGCAGCAACTTAGACCATAATGTTACTTTCATGCCACCCTTACCAATCTTTCGTGACCGGCACAGCATCATTGCCTGCAGCTATACCTGTGAGAAACGATTTACTTAAATACTTTCCTGTTTAAAGCCAATAATTCCCATAACTTGTGCCAAATTAGACACCCCAATTTTTATTGACCGGTATACGGCCAGAGCTCGATAGTAAACTAATGGCTAGATAAAAGCAAGCTGTCTAATTTTTATCACTTAAAGCTAATTTTTGTGATTAAATCCATATCTTCTGATAAAAAACGGGCAATAAAAACTAGACAACTAAAAATCACCATGTGTTTAATTCGACAAACGTCTACAATGCAAAATGCCCGCCACAGTCTTTCGACTATGACGGGCATCAGAACCCTGAGGGAACTCCCATTGCTATCCGGCGCTTTACTCCAGTTCGAGCTTGCCGGTGTAGAGCTGGTAGTACTCGCCGTGCTGGGCGATGAGTTCGTCGTGCGTACCGCGCTCGATGATGCGGCCGTGGTCGAGCACCATGATGATGTCGGAGTTGCGTACGGTGGAAAGTCTGTGGGCGATGACGAAGACGGTGCGGCCGTTCATCAGCGCGTCCATTCCCTGTTCCACGACCTCCTCGGTGCGGGTATCGATGGAGCTGGTGGCTTCGTCCAGAATCATGGCCGGCGGATCGGCCACGGCGGCGCGCGCGATGGAGATCAGCTGGCGCTGGCCTTGCGAAAGTCCTGAACCGTCGCCTTGCAGCACGGTGTTGTAGCCCTGCGGCAGCATGCGGATGAAGCCGTCGGCGTTGGTGCGCTTGGCGGCGTCGATGCATTCCTCATCGGTGGCATCGAGCTTGCCGTAGCGGATGTTGTCGAGCACCGTGCCGGTGAAGAGGTTGACGTCCTGCAGCACAATGCCGAGCGAACGACGCAGATCGGCCTTCTTGATGTTGTTGACATCGATGCCGTCGTAGAGAATCTGACCTTCCTGCACGTCGTAGAACCGGTTGATCAGGTTGGTGATGGTGGTCTTGCCTGCACCGGTGGCACCGACCAAAGCCATCTTCTGCCCCGGCTTGGCGAACCAGGTAATGTCGTGCAGAACGGTTTTGTCAGGATTATAGCCGAACGAGACGTTGGTGAATCGCACGTCGCCGCGCAGTAGCGTCAGGCGGCCGTCGGGCGAGGTGATTGCTTTTTCGTGCGCCTTCAGGGCCACTTCACGGGCCGAACCCTTGAGTTTCCTGGCAGCTTCGAGCGAACGCGTGCCATCGTCATCCGCGGCACGCTTCCACGCCCAGTGACCGGTCTCGCGGTCGGTTTCCGTCATGGTTCGGCCATCGGAGGCAAGCTCGACGCTGACCAAACGCACGGTACCATTGTCGGATTCCACTGGCTCATCAATCAGGTTGAAGATACGCGCCGCACCGGCCAACGACATCATAATCATGTTGATCTGCGAGGAAATCTGGCTAATTGGGTTAATCAAAGCCTTGGAAAGCGTCAGGAATGAAACAATCATGCCCAACGTCAGCGTACCGGACCCGGAAAAGCCGAAGTTGAACCAGCCGTTGATGCCCGCGATGCCACCAACAATGGCCAGCAGCACGTAGAGCACGTTGCCCATGTTGCCAATGACCGGCATGGTGATGTTCGCGTAGATGTTCGCTTTGGAAGATGCTTCGAAGAGCTCCTCATTCTTCTTGTCGAAACGGGCCTGCGTGGCGTCCTCGTGGTTGAAGACCTTAATGACCTTCTGCCCGTTGACGGATTCCTCGACGAACGCGTTGACGTCGCCGATGTTTTCCTGCTGACGCATGAAGTAGCGCCCGGAACGGCTGACAATCACCCGCACCAAAAGCATCATCAGCACGATGAACACGATGGTAAAGATAGTGAACGGCACGGAAAGCCAAAGCATCGCGAACAGCGCGGCTACTACCGACGCCCCGGAAATCAAGAGCTGCGGCATAGCCTGAGAGACCATCTGACGCAGGGTGTCGGTGTCGTTGGTGTAGCGGCTCATCATGTCGCCGTGCTCGTGGGTGTCGAAATAGCGGATCGGCAGTTTCTGCTGGTGCTCGAACATCTCGTCACGCACCGTCTTCAGGACGCCCTGCTCGATGCCAACGACCATATAGTTCCATACGAATGAGGCGACCATACCCAGCGCATAAATCGAGCCGACGATGATAGTCATGTGAATCAACGGACCCCAGTCGGGTGTCTGCGCATGGATGAAGGGCATGATGCAGTTGTCGATCAACGGCTGCAAGACGAACGAGGGCAGGGACTGGGTGCAAGCGCAGATCAAGATGCCAATGATGACAACAACGCACTGCCAGCGATAGTGGAAGATATAGCCGAGCAACCGCTTGGTGGTGCCTTTCGGCGCTTTCTGCACCGCAGGCATACCGGGCTTACCGGGCTTGTTCTTCTTCATCGCGCCCTTGGCTTGGTTCGTGTCATTTTGAGCAGTTACGTCCTGCTCGTTGCTGTTCTTCGTAGTCATCGTTGCTTCACTCATCGTCATCATCCCCCTTGCCCTGGTTCTTCGTCTGGGATTCGTAAATCGAACGGTATTCCTCGCAGGTCTTCAAGAGCTCGTCGTGCGTACCGTGGTCGAGGATACGGCCTTCTTCCATCACGATGATTTCGTCGGATTCCTGCACCGAAGCGAGGCGCTGGGCGATGATGATCTTCGTCGTGTCCGGAATCTCGGTTGAGAAGGCGTTGCGAATCAGCTTGTCTGTCTTGGTGTCGACGGCGCTGGTGGAATCGTCAAGAATCAAAATCTTCGGCTTCTTCAACAGTGCTCGGGCGATGCATAGACGCTGCCTCTGCCCACCGGAAACGTTGGAACCGCCTTCTTCGATATACGTGTCGTAACCCTTGGGAAACTCACGAATGAACCCATCGGCCTGGGCGAGCTTGCAGACACGCACCACATCCTCGTCACTTGCCTCCGGATTGCCCCAACGAATGTTCTCGGCGATGGTGCCGGTGAAGAGGACGTTCTTCTGCAGCACCATGGCGACTGCGTCGCGTAGAGCCACCAAATCGTAATCACGTACGTCGTGTCCGCCGACCTCAAGCGAGCCGGACGAGACGTCGTAAAGCCGCGGGATAAGCTGGACCAAGCTAGATTTGGACGAACCGGTGCCGCCGACGATGCCGACGGTCTTGCCGGCCTTGATATCGAGGTTGATATCTTCGAGTACCGGTCGCTCGGAACCTTCGGAGTAGCGGAACGTGACGTCGTTGAATTTGATGGAACCATTCGGCACTTGCATAATCGGGTGGCTGTTGTCGCGCACCGTGCTCACTTCGTTCAGCACCTGGCAGATACGTTCGGCATCGGCGCGGGAGATGACGACCATGACCACGATCATCGAGACCATGTTCAGCGACATCAATATCTGCATGGCGTAGGTGACCAGCGCGGTCAGGTCGCCGGTGGTCAGACCCAGCACAGGATTGTTATGCGAGGCGACGATCTGCTTGGTGCCCATCCACGAGATGACAAGCATCGCGCCGTAGATGCAGGTGTTCAAAATCGGCCAGTTGAAGGCCATGACGTGCTCGGCCTTGCAATAAAGTTTGAAGATGCGCTCGGAAACGCGGCCGAACTTGCGGTCCTCGTGCTCCTCGCGGTCGTAGGACTTGACCACACGGATGCCCTGCAGGTTCTCGTCAACGATGTTGTTCAGGTGGTCATAAGTATGGAAAACTTTTTCGAAAATCGGATGGACCGAAAGCGCAAGCCCCGTCAAAGCCAGCCCGAGAATCGGGATAATGACCAAAAACACCATCGAAATCGAATGGCTGATCCTGAAGGAGAAAATCCAAGCGACGATGACCATCATCGGCGCGCGCACAGCCACGCGGATGATCATCTGGAAGGCGAACTGGATGTTGGTGACGTCGGTGGTCAGGCGGGTGATGATCGAACCGGTGGAGAAACGGTCGATGTTGGTGAAGCTGAAGGACTGGACCTTCTCGAAAAGATCGTGGCGCAGGTTCTTGGCGAAACCGGACGAGCCAATGGCCGCGTAACGCCCGGACATGAACCCGGCAAAGAGCGAGACGACGGCGCAACCCAGAAGAATAATGCCGAATTTCCAAATCGCCGGCATGGAGCCGCCGGAGACGCCTTGGTCGATCAGCTGGGCCATGATGGTGGGAATCACGATTTCGAGAACGCTTTCGACCATCACGAAAGCCGGAGCCAACAGGCTTTCGCGCTTGTATTCGCGCAGGCTGTGCAGCAACGTGCGTATCAGGTGTTTGGGGTGTTCCTGATCCGTTCCCATCACCTGCGTGTTCTGGGGAGCATCAAGTTCCTTGCTCATCCATCCCTCTTTCTTTTCTTGCTTTGACGTGAACCGTCGCTTCTCCCCCATGACTTTCGTCCCGCTCATGCCGATACGACGTGTAATGCGAAGTGCGTACCCGGCCAGAAGCGAGGGACTACTGAAGCCGGCAGACTATATAACGCTATTACAAACCGGCTACAATCTTGACCGTCGAAACGCGCGTCAAACAAGCCATAGTTCACCATTACCGGATTTTCGATACGATTGATATTTTTAAGCTCTTAGAATATTTCCGATACTCACCGACACCACGTTTTATTGATTTTGCCGTGAAGCGAATGGCCGTATGCAGGAATTCCCAGAAAAACTTTATTCCGTCAAAGTTAGTCTGATATAATACTTACCGACCGGACGGTAACTCCGTTGTTACCATGAAATCAAGGAGGAATGCATGGCTGCAGAAACAAAAACAGAAATATTTGTGACACCACCGAATCTGGCACCCGACACCCAAAAACCATTGGAGCATAAGATTCGCTTCGCCACAGGCTTCGCGCTGGTCTCAATCCTGTGGGCCATCCCCTTCTCCATGGGCTCAGGCGTGCTGCTGCCCCAGGTCTTCTCCGGTATCAAGGGCATTTCCGCTGAGGGCGCGCTCGGCACAATGAATGCCGTCAGCTCGATCTTCGCGCTGATTTCCAACATCGTCTTCGGCACCTTCTCTGATGTCTCCAAGTTCAAAATCGGCAAACGTACACCGTGGATTGTCGCCGGCGGCGTCATCGGCGCTGCAGGCTACTTCCTGACTGCCCATTCGACTTCCTTGGTCTGGATGGTCATCGGTTGGTGCATCGTTCAGGTCGGCATCAACTGCCTGATCGCCCCCGCTGTCGCAGTGCTATCCGACCGCATCCCCGAGGATGTTCGCGGCACCTTCTCCGCCCTCTACGGCGCCGGCCAGATCGTCGGCATGCAGGCCGGCAACTTCATCGGCAGCTTCTTCCTGACGAAGCTCAACACCGGTTTGACCATCGGCACTTGCGTCTTCCTCTTCTCCGGCATCATCACCGTATTGATCTGGCCACGTGAGAAGTCCGCAGAGAACAACACCAAGGCCACTTCGGTCGGCGAAATCCTCCGCTCCTTCATCCCGCCGACCAAGAACTGCCGCGACTTCTATCTCGCCCTGTTCGGCCGTCTCGCTTTCGTCATCGGCACGTTCATGATCTCCGGCTACCAGCTTCTGATTCTCGAGCGCTACATCCATCTTCCTGTCAAAGCAGCCGGCACCGCCATGCAGGTCATGTCGATTATCACTCTGGTTGCCACCATTCTCGCTTCCGTGGTTTCCGGACCGCTTTCCGACTATCTGCACCGTCGCAAGTTCATCGTGGCCATCGCCTGCGTCATCATCGCGCTGGGTATGCTCGTGGCGTGGCTCATGCCTACTACCACTGGCATCTACATCTATGCGACGCTCGCCGGTCTCGGCAACGGCTGCTACATGTCTGTCGACCAGGCACTGAACGTCGACGTCCTGCCCAATCCGCAGGAAGCCGGCAAGGACCTCGGCATCCTGAATCTCGCCAACACCATCGGCCAGGCTCTCGCACCCGCCTTCACCACCATGTTCATCGGCATCTGTGGCGGCTACAAGGGCGTCTTCCCCGTCGCCATCGTCTTCCTGCTCGTCGGCACCATCTTCATCATGATGATCCGCAAGGTTAAGTAAGACAAACCTGATAACTGACAGCGATGCCGTGTCCTCAAGTTCCGTTAGGGCATGGCATCGCTGTATATAGACCAGAAATATCACTTGATTACACGTTATACAACACCATTTTGCATTCAGTCTAGCTGATAAGGAATAATAATAATTTGTCGTATATATAAAAGAGGCCTTTTTCATTCTGTTGCATCTTTCCCATGCAAAAAAACGTGACACCAACGTCGATAGCCGCACCGCCATACTCAACGCCGCTGTCGTTTCATTTGGAGAACGTGGGTATTACGGTACTTCACTGCAGAAAATCGCCAACACTGTTGGAATGACCAAGGCCGGGGTTCTTCATCACGTGGGCAACAAAGAGGGATTGCTAGATATCGTACTCGATGAAATATACGACCCAGGCACCGAAACCATCATGGATAATTTCAGAATGACCAACCGGCCCAATGTCGCACGTATGTGGCGTGAAGTGGTGGCCATCAACGCCAAACGCCCCGAACAGGTACATATGTTCTCAACATTGGACGCCGAGGCGATCGACCCCAAACACCCGGCTCACGAATACTTCAGAAAGCGCGACCAGAACCTGCTCGAGGAAATGTTGCAGATTCCTTGGTATGTACCCGAAAGCACGAATATAGGAGCCCTGCTTGAGGCTGGTTTCAGCATGATGGACGGCATCCAGCTGCGGTGGCTGCGTGCGCCCGAACGCGACTTGAACGAAATGTGGGCCGAATGCGAAGTCGAACTCATGCCGATGCCACTGTGGGAAGGGTACCGGTAAACCGGCCGGGCTCACATTTTTCAAACGCTCGAAAAAAATGTGAGCCTCACCTCTGAAACACATCGGGATGAACCGGGTCACCGGGGATGTCGGCCCGGGTATTTTCGAGACCCAATGCATGCTGCCATTCGTCCATGGGCTTACCGAACGGCTTGGCATCCATGCCACGCGCCTGCAAATCGTCCTTGGCCAGCTCGACGTCGACAATCGAAAGACCTTCGACGAACGACTTCCAACGGGCGAAATTGGCATCGTCGTAAAAGACGTTTTTGACGGTTTGCGTCAGCAATTCAGCGCGCTCGATGGGCAGTGAATCCCAATGCCGTAGCTCCACGAAATTCTTCAGGCGCACGTCATTGAAATGGGTCGAAAGAATGTGGCTGACCTCGTAGGCATTAAGCTCACGGTCCGGGTAGATATCGGCAGCGTTGCGCTTGAAGGCCACGAATTCCTGCTCGTCCTCGCTCAAGCCTGCCGCTTCCGGGGTGTGGGTCAGATCGGCGAACATCATCGGCGTGGCCAACACGTCGCGGGCATAATCTTCCCAGCCGAACCGCGGGTCAAAAAGACCCGGCGTGATGCCGGTTCGTTGCGGATCGGCCTTGTCCCAGATACGCTGACGCAGAAGTGGGAACGGGTTTACCGCACCCTCGAAATACGGTGAATTGCGGAAGAACATAGAGATAATCGGCCCGAGTGCGGAGCCGATACGCATTTTGGCAACGGCATCCGCCTCGTCGCTGCAGTCGATACTCACCTGGGTCGAAGCCGAGCAGCGCATCATGCAAGGTCCATAGGCGCCAACATGGCCGAGATAATCGTTCATCGCCGCGTAGCGACGCTTGGGGTTGATCTTGATATCGGCAAAACTGGTGACCGGCTGGTAGCCATAATTGATCAGACGAAATCCAAGGTCGTCGAGAATCGGATTGATTTCGCCGCGGAACTTGCCATAAATATCGAGCAACTCCTGCGGCGTATGCAATACACCGATGGAAGTTTCGAACTGCCCTCCCGGTTCTAGCGAAAGGCTGATACCGGGACGCGCAAGCCCCAGTAGATGACCATCTTCAACGAACTCCTTGTCGGCGTCATAATAAGGACGAAGCCGCTCCAGCAACACTTCGATGCCGTTCGTTTCGGCGTAACTGACCGCCCGGTCGCTGCCGTTGCGCACAGGAAGGTGCTCAATCTCGACCCCGTAGCCATCGTCGCGCTCAGGCTTGGCGCCGGATTCGAAGAAGCGCAGCAGACTGTCCACATGTTTGCCGTTCACCTTCGCGCCGACGTGCGCGTAACTCACCCATGGAGTAGTATTCATACTTTATATCGTATTCTCTTACATCCGGTTTATCGAGTAATTACGCGGGTTGCGCATTACTCTGCTTGAACCATGCACATAGAGAACACCGGACAGCGCATCAAAGAAAAATGTGTGTGAATCCGCCAGCATCCACTAGAGATTCACACACATTCCCGAACTTACCGTTACGAATGATCACTCAACCATAAACGTGGTGCGCTTCAGGTCGCGGCGACGGGAAGAATGACCGACCAGCAGCTCGAACTCGCCAGGCTCGACGATGCGGTTGGCATCTGCATCGACGATGGAGCAGACCGAAACGGGGATATCGAACGTGACCGACTTGGTCTCCCCCGGCTTCAGGTCGACCCGGCGGAAGGTCTTCAACTCACGATCCGTCCAGCTCACCGACGTCACCAAATCGCCGACATAGGCCTGTACCACTTCGGTGCCGACGCGCTTGCCGGTGTTGGTCACGTCTATCGAAACATGCAACGTATCATCTACGGCGAACGTCGTATCGCCGCCTTCGATCTGCGGATCACCGTAAGCGAAGGTGGTATAACTCAAGCCCTCGCCGAAGGCGAAGGCCGGGTCCTGCGTGAGGTCGGCATAGCGCCAGCCGTGCTGTCCACGAATCTGGTTGTAGTAGACCGGCAGCTGGCCGGCATCACGCGGAAAAGTAATCGGCAAACGGCCACTCGGGGCAGTAATACCCATGATAATTTCGGCGATGGCACGGCCACCTTCCATGCCCGGACTCGGCGCCCAGAGCAAAGCATCGGCGTTCAAAGCGCTATCTGGAAGCACCTGAGGCTTCGAGCTCATCAAGACGACGACGAACGGCTTGCTTTGCTCTTTAGCCACGTCGGCGAGCGCATCAAGCAGCGCCACCTGTCCACCCTGCAGCTTGAGCGTTGCAGTCGAACGGCCTTCACCGATCAGCGGAATGACATCACCTACGACAGCGACCACGGCATCGGCAGTCTTGGCAACGGCAACGGCTTCGTCAAGCTGCCCCTGATTGAACGGCGCGGACTGGGCGACCTTCGGACGCGGCTGATTGTCCGGGAATACCGGGCCGGCAGGATCGTCGACGAGCTCCACCACTTCGGCACCCTTGGCATAGGTGACTTCAAAACCGTCATCCTTGCCAATGGCACGCAGGCCGTCGACCACAGTCGTGATCATGTCGCGTGGCTGGCCTTCCGGCATCCAGGAAACCTGACCGGAATTGCCGGCCCAGTCACCCAACTGAGTCTGGGCATCATCGGCGAGCGGACCGACAACAGCGATACGGTGGATGGCTTTGCCATCGAGCGGCAGCACTGCCTTGTCTGCCTTCGAAAGGTCATTGCCGCCATCATTGACTTGTTCAGTACTTACGATGTCTTCAGTCCCGGCGTTGCCGCCGTTTGCATCGTTGACACCTACCGTCTTCTGTGAGCTGGCCTCTGAAGCATCACTATCGGCATCATCGCAAGAACCATCGGCATTCTTTCTCATGTCGACGCAGCCCCAAGAGCGCGAACCATTACGCAACAGCACAATCGATTCACGGGTCAGTTCAAGATTGGTCTGGCGGTGCGCCTCACTGCCGATAACGGCATCGATCCGCTTCTGGTCGGGCAGACGCGGGTCCTCGAAAAGCCCCAGCCGGAACTTCACCGCAAGAATCCTGGATACGGCCTCGTCAATCTCACTTTCCTCGAGAAGACCGGACTTGACCGCTTCTAGCGCCCCGTCATAGAACTGCTCGGTGGTCATCACCAGATCATTGCCTGCCTTGACCGCATCGGCCGAGGCATGGACGAAGTCTGGCTTGATCTTCTGTTCCCAGACGGAGCGGCCGACGTTGTCCCAATCGGTAACCAGCATGCCTTTGTAGCCCCAGTCGCCGCGAAGCTTCTGGTTCAGCAGCCAGTGGTTGTAGGTCACAGGCACGCCTTCTATGGACTCGTAGCCAAGCATGAACGAGCCAACCCCTTCGCGAGCTACCCGCTCGAAAGGCGGCAGGAACCACGAAGTCAGCTTGCGGTGCGAAAGATCGGCCTCACTGGCGTCGCGTCCGCCCTGCGTTTCAGAATATCCCGCGAAATGCTTGGCACAAGCCAGGATGGCATCTTTCGCCAGTGGCTCGCCTGCCTTGGCACCGCCCTGATAGCCCCGCACCATGGCGGAACCGAATTCACCAATCAGTGTCGGATCCTCACCGAAGGTCTCACCCACACGCCCCCAGCGGGTATCGCGTGCGATGCAGAGCACCGGTGAGAACGTCCAGTGCACACCAGTAGTAGAGACTTCCTCAGCCGTGGCACGAGCAGCCTTTTCAACCTTTGCCGGGTCCCAGGAGGAGGCCATGCCCAGCTCTTCCGGATAAATAGTGGCACCGGGCCAGAACGAATAACCGTGAATGCAATCGTCGCCGATGACCAGCGGAATGCCCAACCTGGTCTGCGTGCGCACCATCTCGACCGCTTTTGGCAAATCCTCAGGGCGTGTATGTAAGATCGAGCCGACGTGCCTTTCGACGACGAGATGTTCCAAATCGCCTCCACGGGCATCGAGCTGAAGCATCTGCCCGACCTTTTCCTCAAGCGTCATACGACCCAACAAATCGGCGACACGCTCGTTGTCACTTAAATTTGGGTTTTGATACGGTAGTTGTTCATTTGTATTCATGACTATCATCCTTGAATTTTTGATTTATTATAACGAACTTATATTGCCTTACGATTCACAATCCGATGTTGAACGATACATCGAATAAACACCCGCATGCCAATACTCGTCTAAGCATCAGTCCTCATCTCCTTCAGCGACAACAACGACGAGATTCCAAGGGCCAATCGTCAGCCCGGTTCCGCTTCTAATCCGTTCTCCCGACGCCGGACCAGACGCGGGATCTTCGGCAGCCGAGCCGTCGGATGCGACCTTGACGCCGCCCACGATGACCTTGCCGGATATCGGAAAAGCGAAGGACACAGGGGCAGGCGAGTAATTCAGAAAATAAACAATACGCTTCCCAAGCCGGTCGAACCCAGACCGCACCGTCACCTGACCGGCCAAATCGGCACCCAGCACTTTGACACCCGCCACCTTAACGGCTTCGGCGAGTACCGTGCGAGTCGTGTCGGCATCGAGAACGGTACCGACCCACTGCGCCCAACCAGAACCGAAAGCATGGCGAGTAATCGCCACGTACGCCCTCCACACTGGATGTTGATAACGGGCCAGCACTTGCGTATCATCGTCATTCGGCTTGAGCAATTCAATCAACGCCTTGGCCCGCGTTTCAACTCCTGTCCCGGTGGAAGCCGACATGGAGATATCGCTAACCTTCCCCGCTGACACAACACCGACATTGTTCGGCCGCGTGAACTGGTTGTAGCTCATCCCGAACACGTCGGTCAGTCCGTGCGGAGCCCGGTCATGCCAAACGGTGACATCGTCGTTGGCGACAAACGAACGCAGCGACGAAAGCAAATGCCCGCCTGCCTTGACATAATCCCGCAAGGTGTCGATGGTGTTTTGCGAAGCACAATAGAGCGCCGGGGTCACCACGAGCTTGTACTGGCTCAGCTTTTCGGTGTCAACGTCGGTAGGCACGAAATCGACTTCGACGTTCAGCTCGAACAACGCATCAAAATACATTCGGACAATGTCGTTATAGCGAAGCCCGCCATCCGCCGGGAACCCGGTTTCCAGCGTGAACCAGTCCAGTGCCGTCAGTGCTTCGTTGGAGACCATGATGGCGACCTGATTGCGTTTCTTCAAGTGTTTGAGATGCCTCTGCACCTCGGGCCGGGCAATTTCCCGCCCGAAAACACCGGCCTCCTCATACGTTGGGTTCGGCTCGAGATCATGGCTCAGCAAGCCCTTCCAGTAAGTCTCGAAGGAATTGTGGATGGAATGCCAATGCCAGTACATCACGCTGTCCGCACCGCTGGCCAGATGACTGTAGGCTTGCAGCCGCAGCTGACCAGGATAGGGCAACCAGCCATGCTGGCCCTGCGCTTCGGTTTCCAGTACCAGATAGTTCTGACCGCCCTTTATCGAGCGGGCCATGTCGCCGCCAAACGCGATTTCCTTGCCGGTCAGCTCGTCCTCGGTGGGATGATAGATATCCACACCGGCGATATCCAGCGCCTTGGCCGCCTTGAAATGATCGACCGCAGGCTGCACGCCGAAGGAATAACCACGCCATTCGTAGTCGAAATTATGGGTGACGAACTGGTCGTCCCTGGCGTATTCGCGCACGATGTCGGCCTGCCAAGCCAGATATTGAGCCACCTGCGAGCGCCGGAACTTGTCGAACTCGGCACGCAGCGACTCGTTGATCGCGTCGGTGACGTCAGGAAAATCCTCCCAGGCATTGATACAATTCGACCAATAATCTAAGCCGAAGGTGGCATTGAGCTCATCCAGATTGTCATGGAAACGCTCGCGAAGATATTTTACGAACAACGCCTGCATATCGGCAGAAACGCAATCATAGTATTTCGTCTCATTGTCGACTTGATAGCCGATGACCGCAGGATTTTGGGCGACATGGGCGATCAGCTTTCTGATGACCCGCTCGGCATAGTAACAGTACGTAGGGTTGACGATATCCATGATCTGCCGTGCGCCGTATTTGCCGGGGCCATTGGGGGTGACAGCGAGGACGTCGGGATGCATGCGCACCAGCCAGGTCGGCACCGCGTAGGTCGGCGTTCCGACGATGACCGAAATGCCGTGGCGCTGCGCCGCATCGAGGACGCGATCGATATGCGAGAAATCGAAGATACCGGGCTGCGGCTCGCACGTGCTCCACGTCGATTCGGCGATACGGATGGTATTGATGCCAATATGCCGCATCATCTCCATGTCCGTTTCGACGCGGTCAAGGCTGCGCGGCATGTATTCGTCGTAATATGCCGCCCCGAAAAGAATCCTGTCCGGCAGCTTCGCCGTCCGGTTCGCTTCACTCATAGTTATTCATCCTTGTCTTACGTGTCATCTTCATTGAATACACAAAAATACTAAAATGCAGACATGGCCGCCGTCGACGACAAGCGACGACCACACCCGCAAAATTTGTCAGCGGTTATCGCAATCCGCTAATGCAACCTTCAGTCGATGACGAAGGTGTTGAACGAACGTGGGGCGAGGTTCGCCTTCACCGTATGCGTTGCGTCGTCCGGGTCTTCAAAGCTGAAGTCCAACGGACGTTCGAGTGCGTTCTGCACCACCACGACGATGGAGCCGTCGGGGTTGCGGAAGGCGATGCCCATCGAGTTGAAGCGCCCGGTCGTGCCGAGCCGCACGGCACCCGGCTTCACGTACTTCGAGAAGTGGCGCATGACGTACCACTCCGGGTTGCGTGTGAGCTTGCCGGACTTGGAATCGACGGTATAGAGCGAGTTCTGTTGCCAGCCCCACGTACTCAGGATCTCGGTCAGCACCATGTTCCAATAGACATAAGCGGTGGCCCCGTTGCGGAAGTAATGGTTCATCAGGTGGAAGACATATTCCGCGTAGGCCCAGGAGTTGTCGCCGGCGCCGCACTCAGACTCGGTCTGCTCGAGCTCGAGTTCCGGCCACGATTCGTGGGTGCGGGCGATGGCGTTCTGCCCGGCCCACTGGTAGCCGATGCCCTTGATGTAGCCGCACGCCTTCTCGTCGAAGAGAATGTCATCGATGAAGCGGTTGTAGTTGTTGAGCTTCATCCCGTAGCCGCCGGTCCACGACATGTCCTCCGGGCCGTTCATCGTCCCGAGGAAAATGTCGGTGTCGATGCCCTCGTGTTCGAAGGCCGGGCCGAGATAGTCACGGATGAAGATCTTGAGGTCGTGGCTCGACCAAAGGCAGCTCGGGAATTTCTGGTCGGCGAAGACCTCGTTCTGCACGTGCAGCTGGGTGACTTTGATGCCACGCTTGGCGTATTCCTGGATATAACGCACGAAATACTTGGCGTAGGCGGTGAGATTTTCCGGGGTCATCACGATGCGGCCGAAATTGTAGGCCTTCGGGAACTTCATCCACGTCGGCGGGCTCCACGGGCTCGAGAAAAGCTGCATATCCGGCTGGTACTTCTGCGCACGCTGGATATAAGGAACCAGCGTTTTGTCATCGTGCTCGACGCTGAAATGGCTCATGTCGTAGTCGCCGTCGGTTTCGTCGTAGCTGTACCACTCTTCGGCGAAATCGTTGGCACCGATCGGAGCGCGGTTGAAACGGAAGTTCATTTCGTCTTGGCCGAACAGCTCGTGGAACACCGTTTCGGCAGTTTCCTCGTCCGTATATTTGGTGAGCGCCTGCCAGCCGAGCTCATTGAAACACCCACCAAAGCCGCGGATTTTCTGGAATGTCTCACCGGTCAGTTTCAGCCCGCCGGTATCGCTGTTGTTGCCAGCTACGTGAACAGCACCGTTTTGTGGCAACGCCAACGTCGTCTCCACCAATTTCGCATCAGGAGTCGATGCAATCCATACTGCAGTCATCACTCCGCCCTTCTTAAAATCTTTCTATCATATTTTGTGATTCCGCACGGGTTGCGGAACAATGTCCGCTGTTCCACAACCCGACGAAAGCCAGCGATACAGAACCTCATTCAAGGCAAGTCCGTAAGATTTACTTGACGCCCTTGATCCACATGATGAAGACGCAGCCGATCAACGCGAGCGCGATGGCTACCGGGAACGCCAACGAATAGCCGACGGAGACCACGATGCGTGCCATGATCAGCGGGCCGCACATCTGGCCCAGAGTGGTGGCAAGGTTCAGGATGCCGAGATCCTTGCCAGCCTCGTTTTTGTTCGGCAGAACGTCGACGAGCAATGCCTGGTCAACGGAGGAATAGACGCCGAAGCCCAAACCGGCGATGGCTGCGTAAAGATACATACCCATCGAAGACGGGAAGATCCAAGGCATCGCGATGCCAATGGCGAAGCACACGGAGGCGACGACGACCGGGACCTTACGACGCCCGATGAAGTCGGAGAACGGGCCGGCGACGATGGAGCCAAGCAGTGAGACGACCATGGTAATCACAGAAATCACCGAAATGGTGTTCGCGGCCTGCTTGACGGACTGGCCAATGTAATTCTCGACGATATACATCTGGTAGACGCCAATCATCTGGTAACTGATGAGCATGCACAGACGACCGACGAAAGCCTTGTAGAAATCGTGGCCCGTGGAGAACTTCGGCGGACGGAACGACAGTACGATGTCCTTGAAGCCTTTCTTGGCCGGCGGCAGATAATCCGCGGATTCCTCCCGCGGAATCAGGATAACGGCAACCACGCCGCCAAGGAACATCAGGACGCCAGCAACGGCGAAGCCCGGTAGCAGATTAGTGACGAACCTTGCGCCAATCAGGGAGCCGATCGGCGAACCGATGGTTGAACCGGCACCGAAGAATGCGGACATGGTGCCGCGCACACCCGAAGGAATACGATCGGAAATAGTGGCCGTCACAGGGGCAATCATGCAGTTCAGACCAACCATGCACAGGCAGTAGTAGACGGTAAGGAGAATGGCATTGTTGGTGGTGCCCGTCAGGAAGAGCATCACCCCGCCAAGCACGCCGCCAAAGAGAATATATGGGGTACGGCGACCGAAACGCGAACGTGAGCGGTCCGAGAAAGTGCCGAAAACGAGGTTGGCAACCAACGACGCCACAGCGGTGCAGGCGTTGACATTGCCTATGAGCACATCCGGGCGTACGCCGATAACCTGTTTGTAATGTTCCGGGAGCA
Organism: Bifidobacterium sp. ESL0769; assembly: GCF_029395495.1. Taxonomy (NCBI): domain Bacteria; kingdom Bacillati; phylum Actinomycetota; class Actinomycetes; order Bifidobacteriales; family Bifidobacteriaceae; genus Bifidobacterium; species Bifidobacterium sp. ESL0769. The sequence continues at coordinate 1,791,393 of NZ_CP113918.1, forward strand.
GCACGATGGAGACGATGCCAAGACCTGTCATCCAGAATAAGCCGAACATGAAGAACCCTGCGCCGAAACGGACAAGCTTTTTCTTGGGGACCTTTTGACCCGTCTCAGGGCTCAGATCCGGATCTTTTTCCGCTGCCTCTATCGCAGCATTGTGCTCGGCAAGGCGCTCGGCTTTGCTGGCGACTATGGAATCACTCATTGATCCACTTCTTTCATTATCAACAATGATGTATCCAACGATAGCGTCTTTGAACTTATCTACTACCTATTAGATAAATGCGATAATAATAAGTTTGTCATTTTTTGTCAAATCAGATAATTAATAATTTCCATTGTCGTTTTCATCGGTTTCCACCTTTTTAGCCGTTTCTTCCTTCAATAACGGCAATTTCGTGTTAATTCTCGTTATAAATAATTATTTTTGTCATTTATGACGAAATTAGAAAACCGATAAATAACTTATAAATACTAGATAAATTGATTTAGAATCATGAAACATTACTTCGAATATATATTTTTCCCGTATTGCCGAATGAGAACTCTTATGCTTGGCATTATTTCCATAACGCATCGTAGCAATACCATTTCAGCGATAATGTCGCCATACCTCATCCGGAAAAATAATTTTTTCGAAACCCAGCCATTCATCGTAGAGATCGATCGGCGGATCGCGCAGCCAACGGAGCTGAATGCCGTCCATAACCTCGGTACACTGTCTGACCACCGGCCGCATTTTGTCGGTCCACGGACGAAATTCTGGAGGCAAAGCCCAATCGAATTTCGAATAATATCCCCATACCGAATCAGAACGTTCGTCGAAATACCGGTGAAGCGGGTGGGAGGGATTGAACGATTCCGTTTCCAAGACCATATAGAGCTGGACCATCATCTTTCTACCCGCATTATGCCGCACCAGAAATCGCAGATACGCAGGGAAAAACGGGCCTTGCGGATCGCTGCCCGGCAATCCGGACTTCAGAAAATCATCCGGCGTTCCCGTCGTGTCATAGATATCCGTGATCAACGGCGAGAGCAGGCCATCCTTGCTACCAACGTAATGCAAAAGTCCCGGCTGGCTCATGCCGACTTCATCCGCCACGTCCTTGAGCGAGATGCCGTTGAACCCCTTCGTGCTGATCAGCTTGGCAGCTGCCTGCGTGATCTCCTTCTTGCGTTCCTCTGGAGACTTGCGGATTCGGCGCTGCTTGGCTTTTGACATGGTTTCCAGTATAGGAGAAGCGCACGTCAGGCATACAAATTAAGCCTGCAAAAGCTGCAATGCTATCAACCATCTAGAATGAAGATATCTTAATCGTTGACAATCAAAGGAGCACTTTATGACCACGGATAATCGCAGCACGCTGTTTTCGCCGCTGACCCTGCCCACCTCGGACGGAACGGGACTCACGTTGCGCAACCGCACCATCCTCTCCCCCATGTGCCAGTATGCCGTCGAGAAAATGGACGGCGTAGCCACCGACTGGCATCTGCAGCATTATGGTGCCATTGCCGCCGGCGGGTTCGGGTTGCTGACCATCGAGTCGACCGGGGTCAATCCTGTCGGACGGATTTCGCCACTTGACCTCGGAATATATAGCGACGAACAGGAAGCAGCTCATCGACACTTGGTCTCCTTCATTCACTCGCAGGGCGCGGCTGCGGCCGTGCAGCTCAACCACGCAGGCGGCCGGGCTTCAGGTGAGCCTTGGCTTCCCGGAGTCCATGGCGGTTCCGCGTCTCTCGAAGACGGTGGATGGCAGACGGTCGGTATGACCGACGAATCCATTGCCAAAGGCTACCGGCCGACCACGAAACTGGATAAGGCCGGAATCGCGCAGATCGTCTCGGACTTCGCCTCCGCCGCCCGACGGGCCGACGCCGCCGGCTACGATGCCATCCAGATTCATGCCGCCCACGGATATCTGCTCCATCAGGCGCTTTCACCGCTGACCAATACTAGAACCGACGAATACGGCGGCAGTCTCGAAAACCGTTCGCGCCTGATCTGTGAGGTCGTTGACGCCATTCGTGCCGTGTGGCCGAAGTCGAAACCGCTCGGCATCCGTATTTCCGCCACCGACTGGGTTCAAGGCGGGCTTGACATCGAGACCACCGCACCACTGATGCGCGAACTGGTCAAGCACCACGGCATCACCTGGGTCGACGTCTCCTCCGGCGGACTGGTCAACACTCCGCTGCAGCCTTCCGGCCCGGGTTTCCACGCCGTCCTCGGCGCACAGATGAAGCAGGCATTGGCCGACACCGATGCCGTCGTGAGCGTGGTCGGCGGCATTTCCTGCCCAGAGCAAGCCGAGACGATGTTGCGCACTCACCAGGTCGATGCAGTCTCGATCGGCCGCGCCGCCATGCGCAACCCGCACTGGCCTGCGATGGCCGCCGCACGTCTCGGCGTTCCGCGTCAGGACATTCCTGCCGCACCGCAATATTGGCGAGCTGAGTGGTAAATAAGATAGTGGGCTAAACACGACGCCTTCCCCACTCTTAGCGTCGCATTTAATGTAAATCAGTAAGATAATGGGCTAAATGTGACGCTAAGGTGCTCTAGAGCGTCACATTTAGCCCATTAAGCCATTCGAACAGTGACTCAGTCGGCCTTGGCCAGCTTCTGGTCGGCCTTCTTGGCGGCGGCGATCATCAGCTTGATGCGGTTGAGTTGGTTGGCGGCCGAAGCACCTGGGTCATAATCAATCGAAACGATGTTGGCCTCGGGGTGCAAGCGACGAATCTTGCCAAACATGCCGCGTCCGGTGACGTGGTTGGGCAGGCAGGCGAACGGCTGAGCGCACACGACGTTCGGGCAGCCGGACTTGATGAGCTCCAAGATCTCCCCGGTCAGCAGCCAGCCCTCGCCAGCCTGCACGCCGATTGATGTGACGGTGGAGGCGAGCTTGACGAGTTCGGGCATCGGGGTGTCCTGGCTGAACTTGCCATGTGACAAATCGATAGCGCGGCGCACCGGGTTCAGAATCCGATCGAGCCCCCAGCGCATCACAGCGTAGGCCTTCTTGTTGCCGCCCATACCGGTGTTCTTTTCGTTCCAGTCGGTGATATAAGGACGGGTGGTCATGAATTCCATGATGCCAGGCACCACGGCTTCGCAACCCTGTTCCTCGATCTGGTCGACCAGGTGGTTGTTGGCATCCGGGTGGTACTTCACCAGAATCTCGCCGACCACGCCGACGCGCGGCTTGCGCGGAATGTTGCGCAGCGGCAGGGCGTCGAAGCTCTTGACAATCTCGTTCAAAAGCGTCTGATACGGCAGATAGCCCTTGCCAATCTTGGCTTTGGCGGTCGCGGAATGGCCGTGGTGCTCGATCGTCTCGCGCACGATCTTATCCCACATCTCGTAAAGCTGGTTGGCACTGCCCTTCACTTTTTCGTAAGGACGAACACGATAATGGCATTTCATCAGCAGATCGCCGATGACGAGCGCCTTCACCGCGCGCCACAGCAGCGTCGGAGTCGCGGTGAAACCGGGGTTGTCCTCGATTCCTTGTGTGGAAAGCGCGATGACAGGCACCTGAGGATAGCCCGCGTCAACCAGCGCCTTGCGGATCAGGCCGTAATAGTTGGTCGCACGGCACATGCCGCCGGTCTGGGTGATAGCCAAGCAAACCTTGTTCGGGTCGTACTTGCCCTTGATGATCGAATCGACTAGCTGCCCCACGACCATGATGGCCGGGTAGCAGGCATCGTTGTTGACATACTTAAGGCCGGTCTCCACATCCTGCTGGTCGGCCATCTTGAGCACGTCGAACTTGTAGCCGCCGGAACGGATGACGGACTCGACCAGGCTCATATGCACCGGGCTCATCTGCGGGGCGACGATGGTGTAGTCGCGGCGCATGTCCTTTTGGAAACGAACCTTGTGGGCGTAAGCGGAAAGTGTGCCCTTGCTGCGTTTCTTGGTTTTACCTGCAGCGGACTTACTTGCGGACTTCTTGCCATCCTTTGAGATGACATTGGCTCGGTCAGTTTTCGCACTGCCTGTCGCTACAGTCTCGCCGTTGGCGCGGCGCGACGCTTCCTTCATCGACTCGGTAAGCTTCGGATTCGCCTTCATCACGCTGTCGAGCAACACCTGACGGCCTGGGGTCGGGGCCTCGGAACCAGTCTTGCGGAACTCGCCCTGCTTGTCGGCAGGAACCTCAACGTTATCGGAGTCTTCAGCAGAATTAGCTGAATCAGCGGCAGCAGAGTCAATATTCTGCTTGGCATTCTGCGCCTGATTTTCGGCAGCATCGACAGCAGCCTGAGCGGCAGCGAGCTGTGCCTTGGCCTCTTCGAGCTTGCTTTCGGCGTCCTTGAGCTCAGCCTTGCGCTTGGCAGCGGCCTCTTCGCGAGCTTTCGCTTCAGCGGCCTTCTTGGCTGCTTCCTCAGCAGTAGTCTGTGCAGATTCCATGGCATCTTCTTCGTTTGCGGTCTCGGAGATGTTTGCAACATCGTCGGCAGCTGACTTTGCTTCAAGTTCAGCCTTATCCGCAGCTTTCTTAAGCTTCGCCTTATTGTTCTCGCGCTCTTCGATGGCCGCCTTGAGCGAGCGCAGACGAATCTTCGCCGCACCAAGGTTGCTGACCTCGTCGATCTTGAGCAACGTGTAGACATCGGCCTTGTCCGCAAGGATTTCGCTGACCTGGTCGGTGGTGATGGCGTCGATGCCGCAGCCGAAGGAATTGAGCTGCACGAGCTCGAGCCCCGGATAGGACGCGACGAAATTCGCCGCCACGTAAAGCCTGGAATGGTAGGCCCACTGATTGGCCACACGCAGCGGCATATTGATAACCTTGCGGTCGCCGACCTCGCGGAACCCGCCTTCGTCTTTGGTGCGCGGATCCTTCTCATCCTTGCTCAGGTATTCGCTCAGGTGCAGCTTCTCGCCCGGTTGCAGCTCGCAGATGGAGTCCTCGGAAAGCACCGCCATCCCCAGCGAGCAGATAGTCTCGGGGATGCCGTGGTTGATTTCCGGGTCGATATGGTAAGGACGGCCGGCAAGCACGATACCACGGCAGTTGTGTTCCTTCATATAGGCGAGTGCGCGCAGACCTTCCTGCTGCACGTCATGCTTGAAGATCTTGTCTTCGGCGTAAGCGGCCTTGACGGCTTTCTCGGCCTCTTCGCGCGTGACGTTGGTCCACGCAAACTCTTCAACGATGCGGTCGACCATCAGCTCGTGGTCAGCAAGGTTGAAGTACGGCCGCATATAACGGATACCCGGTTCTCGCAGCTCGGCCATGTTGGCTTCGATCACCACCGGGTAGTTGGCAACGATCGGGCAGTTGTAATGGTTGTCGGTATCGCCCTCGACCAGGTTCTCCTCGTACGAAACGCACGGATAGAAAATGGTCTTGACACCGCGGTCGAGCAGCCACTTGATATGCCCGTGCACCATCTTCGCCGGGTAGCAGATGTTCTCGGAAGCGATGGACTCGATGCCGGTCTGGAAAAGCTCGTGGCTGGATCGGCCGGAAAGCCGGACCTTGAAACCAAGGTTGGTAAGCAACGTGAACCAGAACGGATAGTTCTCGTACATATTGAGCGCCCGCGGGATGCCGATTTCGCCGCGGTAAGCCTTTTTATCGGTCAGGCGACGATAGGCGAAGACACGCTTGTACTTGTAATCGTAAAGATTCGGACGGTCGCTGCGTTCGGCCTTGGCGTCGGCGCCGCGTTCACAGCGGTTACCGGTGACATAGCGCGAACCGTCCTGGAAGGTCGTGATGGTGAGCTTGCAACGGTTCTGGCAACGCTTGCACACGTCGCGCTCGGAGGTCATCGACAGATGATCGAGTTCATCACCTTGTACGATGGCCGACTTGGTATGTTCCGCAGTCTCGTCGGTATCGTGGGCATCCTCATAGTGCATACGCGCGGTCAGCGCCGCACCAAACGCACCCATAAGGCCTGCGATATTCGGCCTGGTGACCTCTTTGCCGGTCAACAGCTCGAAGGCGCGCAGCACGGCGTCGTTGAGGAATGTGCCGCCCTGCACTTCGATGGTGTCGCCGAGCTGGCCAGCGTCACGCAGCTTGATGACCTTATAAAGGGCATTGCGCACCACAGAATAGCACAGGCCGGCCGCGATATTTTCGACGCTCGCGCCTTCCTTCTGCGCCTGCTTGACCGACGAGTTCATGAACACAGTGCAGCGCGAGCCCAGGTCGACCGGGTGGTCGGAATTGAGCGCGGCCTGCGTGAATTCCTCAATGGTCAAACCCATGGAATAGGCGAAGGTCTGCAGGAACGAGCCACAGCCGGACGAGCACGCCTCGTTGACGGAAATCGAGTCGATAACACCGTCGGCGATGGCCAGGTACTTCATATCCTGCCCGCCGATGTCGATGACGGCGGTGACGCCGGGGCTCACCATTTCGGCGCCGCGATAATGCGCCATGGTCTCCACCACGCCCTCATCCAAGTGCAGACCGGTGGTGATCAGCCCTTCGCCGTAACCGGTGGCGCAACTACGCGCAATCCATGCCTCGGCAGGCAACGCCTTTTCAATCTTGCGTACAATTTCAACGGCCGCATCAAGTGGGCTGCCGTCGTTGGTGCCATACGACGACCAAACAATCTCGCGGTCGTCGTTGATCAGCGTCGCCTTGATGGTGGTCGAGCCGGCGTCGATGCCCAAGAAATGCGGGCCCTTCGCACCTTCAAGCGTACCGACCTTGACCTGTTCCTTGCCGTGACGTTCGTTGAACTTACGACGGTCCTCTTCAGTCGGGAAAAGCGGCGGCATCGTGGCGGTGTCGACCGGCTTGTTCTTCAAAGCTTCAAGGTCGTCGATGATCTCCTGGCAACTGTGAGGCTCGAAATGCTGACCACTATCGAGCTCGTTGTCGTCACCGCACATCAGCGCGGCACCGTATGCCACATAAAGGTGGGCGTTCTCGGGGACGATGAACTTGTCGACCTTGCCTTCCAACGCACGGGCGAAGGCTTCGCGCAGCTCGGAAAGGAAGAAGAGCGGCCCGCCGAGGAACACGACATTGCCATGAATCGGACGGCCGGAGGCGAGACCTGCGATGGTCTGTGTAGCCACGGCGGAGAAAATGGAGGCGGCCAGATCGGGCTTGTCGGCGCCGTCGTTAATCAGCGGCTGCAAATCGGACTTGGCAAACACGCCGCAACGCGAGGCGATCGGGTAAAGCAGCTTGTAATTCTTGGCCATATCGTTCAAGCCGGACGCATCGGTGTCCAGCAAAGTGGCCATCTGATCGATGAACGCGCCGGTGCCGCCTGCGCAGGAACCGTTCATACGCTGCTCGGGAGTCGGCTTCAGATAGGTAATCTTGGCATCTTCGCCGCCGAGTTCGATAATCACGTCGGCTTCGGGATAGACCTGGTCGATGGCTTTGGTCTCGGCGATGACCTCCTGGACGAACGGAACGTCCATATCGTCGGCCAAGCCCAAGCCGCCGGAACCGGTGATGGCGAGATTGATCGGCTGGGAGCCGCGTCCCTCTTGCTCAAGCTGCTTCTTGATGTCACGCAGCAGGCCTGCCACCGTGGCGCGAACATTGGCATTGTGCCGCCGATAATCCGAGAAGAGCACATCCTTCAAGTCGTTGCTTTTGTCCAGCACGACGGCCTTGACCGTAGTTGAACCGATATCGAGCCCGACCTGCAGGGGCGTAACTTCATGCTCCGTTGTCTTGGTTTTCATCACGTCAGCCATGCCTGAATCCTTACCATTCCTCGTAATCTCCCGGCGTTTTGCGTAATCTGGCGCCTAAAACGCTGTGAGCTTACACACATACTATTTAGTCAGATTAGTCGTTGGACTTCCCAGTAACCGGACCCTTCGCAATGATTCAGCTTACAGAGGCAAGTATTGTGACCTACATCTCTTGACAAACGAAATGATTCATGCAAGTCACCGTTGTCGCAATTAACTGGCAGCGCCTTCGCCGGCGGAGCGGTCTTTGCCGTAGACCTCGGGGATGAAGCGGTGCTGGTCATGGAGTTTGGGCCAGATCACGGGTGCGGATGTACCGGTTTCTTCGTGCGCACGCAACGAGGCGGGCACATCGAGAATGCGCTGGTTGCTGGATCCTCGGAATTGCAGCAGAGAATCGTGATGGTCCTTCATATAGCGTCCATCCACGAGTATGTCAACATAATGCAACAGCTCGAGTTTGTCGGCGCTTTCGCCGGGACGCATCAGTTCTTCCCATGTATAACCGGTCCAACACCAGATGTCCTTATCATGGCCGAATTCCTTGCGGATACGCTTGGAAAGTTTCAGCAGTACACCGGTATTGAGCAAGGGTTCGCCCCCAAGAAATGTAATACCTTGGACGACGTTTTGCGAAAGATCCCTAATGATCTTGTCCTCAAGGCCTTGCGTATAGGGATGACCGGCCTGGAAGTCCCAGATGGATTCGTTGAAACATTCGACGCAGTGGAACGGGCAACCCGCAACGTAGATGGAGCATCGGATGCCTTCGCCATCGGTCATCACCAGCGGCTTGTAGTCGGCAATCATGTCGTGGCTGAGCTTGCCGCTGGTCCATTGGCCCGCCTTGGGATTGTTGGCATACTTCGTTGGAATCCAGGGCCCGCGGTTTTGCTCGTCCGCCGCGAAATCATGCAGCTTACCGCCTGCCAGTTTTCCCATTGTCGCTTTCCTTGTCTTGACTTGATTCGCATTCGTTGCGAAGGTCACACGAATTTTCAGGCAAAGTAAAAGCGGCACATCGAACGATGAACCGCCTTTGCTCTTTTACATTACGTAAGGTTACGTAACCTTACAACGTTACCGAACTACTTGGCCTCTTCGTACCATTCGCGCTCGGTGCCGTCCTTCAGCACCACATGGCCGGTTTCGCCGCTCATGTGCTTGGCACGATGCGTGATCTCCTCGTGGCGGCCGTGCACCATCGGGCGCTGCACCGGGTTGCCGAGGTAGCCGCAGGTGCGCTTGGTGACGTTGCACTTGTCAGGATCGGAGTTGCCGCATTCGGGGCACTTGAAGCCCTCTTCGGTGGGCTCGAAGTCGCCCTCGAAACCGCAGACGTAGCAGTGGTCAATCGGGGTGTTGGTGCCGAGGTAGCCGATACCGATGTTGTGGGCGTAATCCCACACGGCCTCGAGCGCCTTCGGGTTGGTCTGCAGGGTCGGGAACTCGCAGTAGTTGATGAACCCGCCGGAAGCGTAGTACGGGAAGTCCTTCTCGTAATCGAGCTTCTCCATCGGGGTCGGCGAGAGCCAGACCGGATAGTGGAAGGAGTTGGTATAGAAGTCGTGGTCGGTCACTCCCGGCACACGGCCGAACTTCTCGCGGTCCATACGGTTGAAGCGGTCGGTCAGCGACTCGGCAGGCGTGGAATAGAGCGAATAGTGATAGCCCTCTTCCTTGGCCCACTTGGCGCACAGCGCGTTCATCTTACGAACGATCGAAAGCGCGAATTCCTTGCCATCCGCGTCCCAGCTATGATCGGTCATCCAATCCTTGCCATAGAAGACGCTGGTCGCTTCGTAAAGGCCGATGTAGCCGAGTGAAACGGTGGCACGGTCACGGTTGAAAAGCTGGTCGACGTTGTCGTTGGCATCAAGCCTGCCGAAAGCACCGTAACGATAAAGCGTCGGCGCATTAATCGGCTTGGCTTGCTTGCAGCGCATGATGCGGAACTGCATGGCTTCGTGGGCGACATCCATACGCTCGTCGAAGATCTTCCAGAAACGATCTTTGTCGCCGCGGGATTCCAGCGCAATACGCGGAATATTGACGGTGACAACGCCGAGGTTCATGCGGCCTTCCTCTTCCTCCTTGCCGGTGTCTGGGTTGGTCCAGGCAGGCAGGAACGAACGGCAGCCCATCGGCGCCTTGAAGGAGCCGGTGATCTTGACGAGGTTTTCATAGAAAAGAATGTCAGGGTACATACGCTTGGTGGAGCACTCGAGCGCGAGCTGCTTCAGATCGTAGTTCGGGTCGCCGGGCTCGGAGTTGACGCCGTGCTTGACGGCGTAGGTGAGCTTCGGGAAGATCGCGGTGTGGTGGTCGCGGCCGAGGCCGAGGATACGCACCAGGAAGATGCAGCGAGTGATCTCGCGGGCGAACCACGAGGTGCCGAGGCCGAAGCCAACGGTGACGAACGGGGTCTGGCCGTTGGAGACGCGGTTGGAATTGATCTGATATTCCATGGTCTGCATGGCGTCATAGATGGCCTTGCGGGTCATAATCTTGGCATAGATCTCACGAATCTGTTCCATGCGCGACACGTCGGTATGGAAGGGAACATCCTGCGGAATCGGCTTGCGATCGGCATCAAAGTGCAGGGTCTTGGGCTCATTGGCCTTGAGTCCGTCAACGATCTGCTGAGCCACATCTTCCGGCATGGAATCCGGAATCATGGTGTGCGCTTGGTCAAGGAACTTCTTATAGTCCTTGCGTGCGTATTCGTCGAGCATCTCGTCGGCGCGGTTGACGGTCTGGCCGCCGTACTGGTCGCCCGCGATGTCCTTGATGATCTGCGTGATCTGCGTGGCGGCGGTGCCGATGGACTTCGGGGTGTCCATCATCGCGTTGCCCAGCTCGAAACCGTTGTGGAGCATGTCGGCGAAATTCGGCAGGCTGCAGTTGGTCTCGGCGGTGAACGGCGAATAATCGGCATCGTGGAAGTGGATGTCGCCCTTCATATGGGCGTTGGCGACGCGCTTCGGGAGCATCGAGAAGGCGGAAGCCTTGGAGACGGCGCCGGCAAGCAGGTCACGCTGGGTGGCGTAGACATTGGAATCCTTGTTCGCGTTCTCGCGCACCAGCGTCTCATCCTTGTTGACCAAGCGGTCGACGGCGGCGTTGATATCGGTGGCCTTAGCACGATCGATATCCTTGTTCAGCCGATAGTTCGTATAGTTGCGGGCTACGTCGTAAAGGTGGTTCTCGACCAGACCGTGCTCGACCAGATTCTGGATGTCCTCGATCTTGGCCGGACCGCTGTAACGCTCCTTGACTTCGCCTTCAATGCTGTTGGCAAGATCGCGAATCATCTGTTCTTCTTCAGGACCGACTTCCTTGTCAAGATCCTTAAAGGCCGACTTGACCGCGGCGATGATGTTCACCGGATCAAAATCAACAATCCGCCCGTCACGCTTCTCCACCAACACGGTTTTCGTCGCCGTCGTCGGCTTTGTGGGCGCATCCAGAACCTGAGCCTGCATCACATACCTTCCTCTAAAAGTAAAGAAACCGATACAGAATCCTACAAATCACATGAATGAAATCACACGCGTGTAACTTTCTGTGTCTTCACTCACTATACGACTTCATGAATACTATATCTAGGGATATATTCGGCGTTTCGACCCCAGATATAGTAACAATGGCGGAATAACGCGGAAACAAAATGTGAAATACACCACAAAGTTTTCGGCCTCGGTGTGTCGCATTGCATCACAAACAAAATTGTCCACACGTACCATAATACGTATTACAAAAGGAATCTTGGCGTTGCCCTCTAGGAAATAAATTCTTGTCCTTCATAAAGAGGATTGTGGAGGCATGGCTTTCAATACGAGATATGGGTATACCGCGCCCGACCGAGCAGGGTTTGCACCAGGTGCAGGCACAAACGAACAAGGCCCGAAACCGCTGGACCAGTTGCCGCGGCTCGCGCGGGACACCACCCCGGAAAATCCTTGGCCGGTCAGTGTGGTCAGCCAGAAATACCATGATGCCGTGAAACGTTGGCCCGGCTCATGGGTTGAGGGGCAGATCGTTGAAATCAATATGCGACGCGCCAGTTCCGGCTATATCACGTTACGCGACAATTTTGAGGACATCTCCATTTCAGTGATGGGATTCCGCAATTTCGTGGCAATGGCTTCGAATTTCCATCAGGGCGACCGCGTGGTCATCCACGGCAAGCCGGATATCTGGATCAAGGCGACCCGCCTGAGCTTCGTGGCCGACGACATCCGTCGCATCGGCGCGGGCGATCTCAAAGCGCAAATCGACGAACTGCGCAAGAAACTCAAGGGCGAGGGGCTGTTCGATCAGGAGAACAAGGTAGAACTCCCTGAATTTCCGAAATGCATCGGCCTAATTTGCGCGCCACAAGCACGAGCGGAAGGCGACGTCATCACCAACGTCAACCTGCGCTGGCCGGCCGTGAAATTCAAGGTCGTTCACGCCCACGTGCAGGGCGTGCAATGCCCGTCCGACGTCATCGCGGCCATTCAAAAACTGGATGCCGACCCTGAGGTCGACGTCATCATCGTCGCTCGAGGCGGCGGCAGTTTCGAGGATCTCATCGGCTTCTCCGACGAGGGCGTGGTGCGCGCCACGGCGGCGTGCGAGACCCCTATCATCTCGGCCGTGGGCCACGAGGACGATTGGACGCTGATCGACCTGGCTTCCGACCTGCGCGCCTCCACCCCCACCGATGCCGCGAAGAAAGTGGTACCGGACGTCCGCGAGCAATGGCAGCTTATCACCAACGCCCGTGCGCAGATGAACATGCGGGTCCGGGCTCGCGTCGACAACGAAATCCGCGTTATCGAAGGTTATGCAAACCGGCCAAGCCTCACCCACCCGCAGACGATGCTCGAGCCTCATCAGCGTTTCCTCGACGAATCCGTACAGCGCATGCAGCTCGGGCTGACCAGAATCGTGGATGACGCCAGCCTGACCATCGAAAAACTGCACGCCAGCCTAAGCGCCCTGAGCCCGCAATCCACGCTCGACCGTGGATACGCCGTGGTGCAGGCAGCGAACGGGCATGTGCTTGACGACGCAACAGCGGTCTCCCCCGGAGACGTGCTGACCTTGACCTTGAAGAAGGGCGAGGTAGTCACCGAAGCGAAATCGGTGAATCCGGAATAAAAAGCGAGATTGCCGAAATCAGAAATCAGAATATTGATAACGGCCTTCGACTTTGGATATAACAAACAGATAAATAACATCAATCAACAAAAGATATAAAGGACTAATCATGGCAACAGCAAACAAGGACTCACACGACGACAAGAACGAAGACACGAAAGCGGCAGAAGCCGCCGCCCCGGCTTCGAGCCTCACCGACAAGGAACGCGACCAGATCGCGAAAATGCCGTATGAAGAGGCGCGCGACAATCTCATCAAAGCTGTGCAAGCACTGGAGGCCGGCGGATTGAACCTCGACCAGTCGATGCACCAGTGGGAGGTCGGCGAGGCACTGGCCAAGCGCGCGCAAAGCCTCTTGAACGACGTCCGAGCCAAGCTCGAAAACGCCGAGGCCGAGCAGCAATCGACAGCCGCGACGGCTGGTACGCAATCCAATCTTGAATAGCGCAAGATCGGATTCCGTCTTCGCACGCTTTCAGACTCACCTATCTTAAGTAACATGAAATGGTCAATATCCCTGAAAATCAATTTTTCATGGCGATATTGGCCATTATCAATAAGCGCTAACTCATCTTATAATGCATAATAGCGGACTATACTAGTGTTTATAAGACCCAAGGATGAGCACTGGACGACAACAGCGAAGTTGCGCTGCAATAATGAATGTAGGAACGTTACCACCCCAAGGAAAGGAGCGAGCGTGATTATCGGAATACCCAAGGAGACGGCTCCGGGCGAAAGGCTGGTTGCAGCGACGCCCAAAACCGTCGGCCAGCTCAAAAAGCTCGGTTATGATGTCTCGATAGAAACCGGAGCCGGAGAAGAGGCGAGTTTCTCCGACGCTGATTACAAAACAGCAGGTGCAGCAATCGGCAAGGCAACGGATGTCTGGAACGCCGACATCGTCGTCACCGTCGACACCCCGACCCCTGGTGAAATTGCTCAGATGAAGTCGGGCGCGATGCTGGTTTCGCGCCTCGCACCACATAGCAACGCCAAGCTGCTCGACATTCTGGCCCATCGCAACATCACGGCTCTCGCGCTCGACGCCGTACCGCGCATCTCGCGAGCGCAGTCGCTGGATGTGCTTTCGACCATGTCGAACGTCTCCGGCTATCGAGCGGTCATTGAGGCCGCGGAATCCTACGGCGGCATGTTCGCCGGGCAGGTCACCGCAGCCGGCAAGACGGCCCCGGCCAAGGTCTTCGTCATCGGCGGAGGCGTGGCAGGGCTGGCCGCTATCGGAGCGGCCGCATCGATGGGCGCCGAGGTTCGCGCCTTCGACGTGCGCCCTGAAGCCGCCGAACAGATCGAATCGCTCGGCGCCACGTTTGTTCGTGCGGAAGGTGCACAGCAGGAAAAGTCCGACACCGGTTACGCCAAGGCGTTGAGCGATGATCAGGAGAAGGCGACGTTGGCGCTTTACACCAAAGAGGCCGCGAACGCCGATATCGTCATCACCACCGCTCTGGTGCGTGGCGCAGGCGTCCTGACTATCACCAAGGACGCAGTGAAGGGCATGAAGCCCGGTTCGGTCATCGTCGACCTCGCGGCAAGCGGCGGCGGTGATTGCGAGCTGACGCAGCCCGGCAAGAAGATTACCACCGACAATGGCGTGACCATCATCGGCTATACCGACCTCGCCAGCCGTATGCCCCAGCAGACCTCGCAGCTTTACGGCACCAACGTGGTCAATCTGATGAAGCTGTTGACACCGAAGAAGGACGGTATTGTCACGCTCGACCTTGACGACGAGGTGCAGCGCGGCATGACCGTGACCAAAGATGACAGCATTCTTTGGCCACCGCCAAAAGTCGCGGTATCCGCTGCGGCCAAGCCTGACGACAAAGCCAAACAGCTCACCCCCGAGGAAAAGAAGGCTCAGGAAGAGGCTGCCAAAGCCAAGGAAGCGGCGATCAAGGCGCAGAAGATCAAGCGCAACACCGTACTGACGGCGATTGCAGCCATCCTGCTCGCCATCGCGCTAGCCTTCGCCGATACGAAGCTTCTGATGACGTTCTCGATCTTCATTCTGGCGATTTTCGTGGGCTATTACGTCGTCTCCAACGTCACCCATTCGCTGCATACCCCACTGATGAGCCAGACAAACGCCATCTCCGGCATCATCCTCATCGGCTCGCTATTGCAGATCGGCTCGACCAATACGCTAGTGACGGTGCTCGCCGTGATTTCGGCGGCCATCGCCTCGATCAACGTGTTCGGCGGGTTCCTGGTGACCTACCGAATGCTCAGCATGTTCAGGAAGGAAGCCTAAAGATCATGACACTCGAATCCATTGCTCAATCCGCCTACTTGCTGGCGGCGGTGCTCTTCATCCTCTCCCTTGCTGGCCTTTCCAAGCAGGAAACCGCCCGTCGCGGCAATATCCTCGGCATGATTGGCATGTTCATCGCCATCGTCGCCACCATCGCCTTGGCGCTCGTTGATTCTCAACGCCCGGTATGGGTGACGGCCCTATTGATCGCCCTCGTTTTCATCGTCGGTGCCTCCATCGGTATTTGGAAGGCACGCACCGTCGAGATGACGCAGATGCCGGAACTGATCGCGATGCTCCACAGCTTCGTGGGTATCTCCGCGGTTTTGATCGGCTATAACTCGTGGCTTACCGAAAAGAATCCGAACGGCGCACATCTGGCTGAAATCTACATCGGCGTACTGATCGGCGCCGTGACCTTCACCGGCTCGATCATCGCCTACCTCAAACTGGCAGGCAAGATGAAGTCCAAGCCGCTGATCATCCCCGGCCACAACATCATCAATCTGATGGTGTTGATTGTCATGATTGCAATGATCGCCTGGTTCATCCCGACGCAATCGATCTGGCCTCTGGCCATCATGACCGTGCTCGCACTGCTGCTCGGCCTGCACATGGTCGCGGCCATCGGTGGCGGCGACATGCCCGTGGTCATCTCGATGCTCAACTCCTACTCGGGCTGGGCTGCGGCCGCTTCGGGCTTCATGCTCGACAACAACCTGCTGATCATCACCGGCTCGCTGGTCGGCGCTTCCGGCGCTATCCTCTCCTACCTGATGTGCAAGGCCATGAACCGCAAGTTCATGTCCGTCATCCTCGGTGGTTTCGGCGAAAAGCCGGCCAAGTCGGGCGATGCCAAGGAAATCACCGGTGAGGTGCACGAGACCACCGCCGCCGACGTGGCGGAAATGCTCAAGAACGCGAACTCGGTGATCATCGCCCCCGGTTACGGCATGGCCGTCGCCAAGGCCCAGCAGGCCGTCGCAGGATTGGTCGAAAAGCTGCGCGCTCAAGGCGTCGAGGTCCGCTTCGCCGTTCATCCGGTGGCGGGGCGTTTGCCCGGTCACATGAACGTACTGCTGGCCGAGGCCAAGGTTCCCTACGATATCGTCATGGAAATGGATGAGATCAACGACGACTTCGCCGATACCGATGTCGTTCTAGTCATCGGAGCCAACGACACCGTCAATCCCGCAGCAGCCGAAGACCCCAACTCCCCCATCGCCGGCATGCCCGTGCTGCGCGTCTGGGAGGCCAAGCAGGTCGTTGTCCTGAAGCGTTCGATGGGCACCGGTTACGCCGGCGTGCAAAACCCGCTGTTCTTCAACGACAACACGTCGATGCTTTTCGGCGACGCGAAAGCCAGTGTGGAAGCCATCTCGAACGCGGTGTGAGCGCAAAAACACAAAAACAGATAAATAAAAACAGTTGGGGTCTATCCGTTGCTATCAGCGGATAGACCCCAACTTTTACAAAATTTAGATCGTGAACCAAATAATTTACGTTTTCAACCGAAGAATTTGGGTTCTATACCAAAAATTTGGGCTTATCCACGAAACCGTATGTGGATAAGCCCAAATGGTTTAACAACCAGAGCGATAACTCAGCCGAAGATATCCTTGGCGGCCTTGGCCACAGAGTCGCCCATGAGCTCGCCCGTGTCGTTCTCCGCGCCGAAAAGACGATTCAGCGCCTTGTCGGCCTGTTCGACGGTCATAGGCTTTCCGACCTCTTTGGCAACCGCTTGCAAATCAGTGATGGTAGTAACCTTAGAAAGCTTATCTACCAATGTTTTCTCGTCCATGAGCACTCCTCGTTGTAATCTCACTTGTACGTTCGGCATTCTCTGCCTCCACCCCATCTTAGCCGCCTATGTAGATGAATGTGTATCATGTCACAATTTTTATCACAAAACAATTAAAGCGAATCGCGGCATAACATTTTCGTTTGAACCGCTGCCAAAAACCGCTACCACAAAGGGATACAAAAGCTATACGAAAGGATATGGAAAGAGCTTTGAGGGACCATCCACCACTTATTTCACGGCAATGGTGGCCAGCAGAGCGGCGTGATCCGACCCAGGTATCGGAAGAGTGCTCACCTGCCCGGCGGTAATCCCCTGATCGAGGACGATATGGTCGATACCCGCAAATTTCGGCACCCCAGGTTTGTTCGCCGGCCAGGTGAAGACGAACCCGCTGCCCGAACTTTGCGCGGCGTCATGGAAGCGCGAACCCAGGATATTGCGGAACGGGGTATGGTCGGTGGTCGCGTTGAAATCCCCCATGAGCACGTACCTGTCGTTCTTGTGCGAGCGCATCGTCGCCACTTCGTCAAGCGAGGCGCGCCAGTCGTCCCAATAACCCGGCTTGGGAGAAGTGGTATGCACCGAAACGAAACGAATCGGCGTTTTGCCGCCCCCGAAGGAAACGGTGCCGCCCGGCATGAAGGAAGCGCTGGAATCGACATCGTCGTCGGCCGGTGAGTCCAATGCCGTCGCTGAAAACAGCGCGTTGCCGTATTTGCCGTCCGACGAGGAAATCTGGGAATACGGCAGGTAATCGTCGATGCCTTCCGCTTTGAGCGCACGGACGAATGGCTTGGTGGTTTCCTGCAGCGCGAGCACTTCCACGCGCTGGTCGCGCACCGCATCCACCACCGCTTTGGCCGAAGCCCGACCTTTATAGACATTCGCCGTCATCACGCGCGCGTACGAATCGTGGGTATCCGCGTGGCTCTCTCCGACCGCCGAGACCGCGGCATCGTCAAGATGGGTCTTAGCGATGAGATAGGGATATTGCCACCATCCCTGAAGCCCGAGGCACGCCAGCGCCAGCAGCGCCGCAAACCATCTGCGCGATGCCAAAGCGAGCATAAGCGCAAGCACACCCAAAGCGGCGAACCACGGCGTGAACGCGGCGACCACAGGCACATACGGCAGCGATTGCAATTCCTCAGGCAGCTCGCGGCTCACCGTCCCCAGTAACGCGGCAAGCAGACACAGCCAAGCCAGAAGCGCAAGAACCTTACGCAGAAACCCTCCGCGTTTCCTTGATTTAGGCGCGGATTTCGCAGCTGCTTTCGAGACGGCTTTGGGTTTCGACTTGCCTTTTTGCGTCGGTTTCGACCTCGACTTCGTCTTGCCTTGAGATGCCGTTCTGGATTTGGTTTTCGCCTTCACATTGCCTTCCTGGTATTCGCAACCTTGATTGGGACTCGGCGGTTGCCTAGCATGATTTCTGCATTCATATTAGCCAATACCGCGGCATTATGCCCGGCTACGCCTAGGATAAATCCATCGGCCGAAAAAGCCTTTACTGTCATAATACGAAACGAAATAGAGGAAACGAGGAGCCATGCCCGAAACGGGTCACAACGCACGAGTAATCACCATCACCACCAAGTCAGAGGACGGCCCGCTTCTCGTAATCCACGGCGGCGCAGGGGCACGCGGTAATCATAGCGCCGAAGAAGTCAACGCCGACCTCAACCGGGCGCTCGACGCGGGATACGCCAGGCTTGAAGCCGGGGCAAGCGCTGAAGAAGCCGTCGTCGCCGCCATCCATGTGATGGAGGATGCCCCGGAATTCAACGCCGGGCGTGGGGCTGCGCTCACCAGCGACGGCATCGTGCAGATGGACTCCTGCCTGATGGACGGCGACGGTAGGGTCGGCGCGGCTACCGGACTCGACAGCGCACGTCACCCTATCGACGTGGCGCGGGCCATCAAAGACAAGACCAAGCACGTCATGTTCGCCGAGCCCACCGAGCAGGAACTCGCCGAATGGGGCATCGAAACCGAAGACAACGAATACTTCATCACGCAAGAGCGTCGTGAAGAACTTGTCGATGCGCAAAACAACGGTGATGACTGGCAAAAGCATGGCACCATCGGCGCCGTCGCCCGCGACGCGCAAGGCCATATCGCGGCCGGCACCTCGACCGGCGGCATCACCAATCAGATGCACGGACGCGTCGGCGACACCCCGCTGCCCGGCTGCGGCACCTTCGCCGACCAGCGATCGCTCGCCGTCTCCTGCACTGGCATCGGTGAGGCGTTCGTCAAGGCCGTAGCGGCAAACCAAATCGCATCCAGGGTACGTTTCGCCGGCCAAACCCCAGAAGAAGCTGCCAAGGCGACTCTCGACGAAGTGGACGGCTACCACGGCGACGGCGGCATCATCATCGTCCCGGCCAAAGGCCACGGCGTCATCGCCTACAACAGCGAGGCGATGAAATGCGGTTACCGCTCGGGCTCGGAAAGCCACGTGCAAAGCTGAACAGCTGTAAACAACAGGGGCGTTCCTCCACATCTATCCTGGAGGAACGCCCCTGCTATATCTGCCTAACTATTTTCCGAACACGGAACAGCGTGCTGCGCAACACACGCACAGCGCCCTGCTGTTGCCCTACTTTGTAATGGTGTTGTAGGTGGGCAGGTTCGTGTAATCGAAGTCCACGTTCTTGAGCTTCGGCGTCGAAACCGCCGAAACGTTGCCGCACCACAGCGGAATGGCAGGCAGGTCGTTCAGGAGAATCTCCTGTGCGGCATTGAAATCGGCCGTACGCTTGGCGGGATCGAGCTGCGACTTCGCCTTCAGCAGCGCAGCATCGAATTCAGGATTCTTATAGTCGCCGTCGTTGGTACCGTGCCCATCGGCGGATTCCGAGGCATAGAGCGGCGTCATATAATCCTCGGCCGAAGGATAGTCCAGAGACCAGCCCGAGAAGAACGGCGTCTGAATAGTGCGCGAGGTCACGCGGTTGAGCAGGTCGCTGAAAGTCGGGTAGGCGTCGCCCACGGCCTGGATGCCCAGCGTGTTCTTCAGCTGGTTGCAAACCGCGTCAACCCAAGGCTTGTGGCCGCCATCGGAAGGATAAGCGAGGCTGAATTTCTCGTTATACGGCGAGATGGCATCGGCCTGCTTCCAAAGCTCCTTGGCCTTAGCGGCGTTGTGCTTGAGATTGGCCGTACCTTTGAGGTTCTTCTGGTGCTCCGGAACGCCGGGCGAGGTGAAGTCCGTGGCCACAGTCTTGGTGTTGGAGAAGACCTTGTCAACGATCTGGCCGCGGTCGATGGCCATGGAAATCGCCTGACGACGCAGGATGCCTTCCTTGTTGAAGCCGAAGTGCTGCGCCCATTCGGGGATGATGAATCCCTGATAATAGCTGCCAGGGCGGCTGTAGGCGTGAATGGTCGAATCGGTGCGGAAGGTCTTGACCTCGGACTGAGGCACGTCCATGAGCAGGTCGAGGCTTCCGGATTCCACGTCGGAATAAGCGGCGTCGGGGCTGGAATAGACGCGGTATTCGATACCGCCGTTCTTGACCTTGCGATAGCCCTTATAATCCGGGTTCTTCACAACAGTGATGTTCTTGTTTGGCGTCCATGACTTGAACTTGTACGGACCGTTGCCGATCGGGTTCTTGCCGAAAGCCTTCATGTCTTTATAGGCAACGCTCGGCAGCGGGAAGAACGACTGATGCGAGATCTGGGTCGGGAAGACCGAATCCGGACTGTTGAGCGTGACAATCAGCGTGTGGTCGTCGGGAACCTGGAGGCCGGAAAGTTGGGCATCGTCGGCGGCGCCGGGCTTCTGCAGCTCGTCATAGCCCTTGATCACAGACATACGGCTGGACTGCTTCTCCGCGTGCTTCACGTTGGCGGCGTAGCTCCAGGCCTTGGCGAAGGATTGCGCGGTCACCGGCTCGCCATTGGTGAACTTCCAGCCGTCGTTGAGCTTGATGGTATATTGCGTGGCTTCGGGATTGGCCGTGATGGACTTCGCGACCTCCATATGCTGCTTGCCTTTGGCGTCGAAGCTGACCAGGCCTTCGAAGAGGTAGCGGATGATACGGCTTCCACCCATTTCATTGGTATCGGCCGGCACCAGCGGGCTTTCCGGTTCGGTATTGTTCACCGAAATAATAGCGTTGGGATCCGCCTTCGCGCTATTGTCACTTGTCGAATTCGACCCGCAGGCCGCCACCGAAACCAGCGTCGCCGAAGCGAGCAGTGCAGCCGCGAGACGGGTACCCCAAGATTTGAATGTCATCTTTTCCCTATTCTCTTTCTCTTGACGTTTGGTTGACAGGATATCTCACCTTACACCGGCAAATGATACCGGTACGATACAGGTTTGTTACCTTGAGACAATAGACCATAATATACGGTCATAATCGAACATTGTGCTCGATATTTCACAATAAGAATCACCATCTTCAAACGGACACAATATGAAGTCATGCCCAGCGGCGTACCATGTCAGATATCCAAACAAACGCTCAATGGGCGTCATGGCGCAGTGGGCATTGTTGCGCAATGGCCTCTATCGCTTTATCGAAAGGAAACGAACCGATGGCATCACCCAGTCCAGTCAAATCAATCGTTACCAAAGGTGGGGAAAACGGTATCCTGCTCGTCATTCACGGCGGGGCCGGAAGCCGCGGCAAGCACAGCACGCCGGAACGTCAGGCGCAGGTGGAGAGGGATCTGCAGCGCGCACTCGACGCCGGGTACGCCGAGCTCGAAGCCGGGGCCAGCGCCGAAGACGCCGTTGTGGCCGCCATCCACGTGATGGAAAACGCCACCGAGTTCAACGCCGGACATGGGGCGGCGCTCACCAGCGACGGCATCGCCCAGATGGACGCGTGCCTCATGGGCGGGGACGGAGAAGTCGGCGCCGTCGCAGGCGTGCACACGGTTAAGAACCCCATCGACGCCGCACGCGCCGTCAAGGAGCAGACCAAGCACGTCCTTTTCGCGGACCCGCAGGACAAGGAACTTGAGGATTGGGGCGTTGAGACGCGCGACCCAAGCTACTTCATCACTGAACAGCGCAAGCAATCGCTCATCGAAGCGCAAACCAACGGCGACGAATGGGAGAAGCACGGCACCATCGGCGCCGTCGCCCGTGACGCACAGGGCCATCTCGCGGCAGCGACTTCCACCGGCGGCATCACCAACCAGATGCACGGACGCGTCGGCGACACCCCGCTGCCCGGCTGCGGAACGTATGCCAACGACGAGACGGTTGCGGTTTCGGGTACCGGCATCGGCGAGGCGTTCGTGCGCACAGTAGCCTGCCATCAGGTCTCGGACCGCGTGAAGTTCGCCGGGCAGACCCCGCTTGAATCCGCGAGCGCCACACTCAACGACATCGAGGCCCATCGCGGCGACGGCGGCCTGATCGTGCTTCCGGCCAAGGGTGAGGGCGTCATCGCCTACAACAGCGAGATGATGAACTGCGGATACAAATCCCCCACCGGCAGTTACGTGCAGGGCTGATATAGCGGCTGGTTTACCGGCTGGCTCTTTAACGGGCCCGGCGCCGAGAATCTGTAGTTGTATACAGATTCTCGGCGCCGGGCCCGCAGCAATTTCGATAAAGCAAATCCCACAAACATGAAAGGGTCGGGCAACAGTTTCATAAGCCATTGCTCGACCCTTTTTATTCAGTTTTATTCAGTTTTATTCAGTTTTATTCAGTCAGTTACGAACCGTCGCCTTACTTGGTGACGGTGTTGTAGGTAGGCAGGTTCGTGTAGTCGAAGTGCACGTTCTTGACCTTGGTGGAAGCCGCGGCGGCTACGTCCTCGTTCCACAGCGGGATCGAAGGCAGGTCGTTGAGCAGGATTTCCTGGGCGGACTTGAAATCAGCGGTGCGCTTGGCCACGTCGGTCTGGCTCAACGCCTTGGCCAAAGCCGCGTCGAACGCCTTGCTCTTGTAGTCGCCGTCGTTGGAACCATGGCCATCAGCTGCAGAGGAGGAATACAACGGAGTCATATAGTCCTCGGCCGTCGGGTAGTCGAGCATCCAGCCGGAACGGAACGCGGTCTTGATGGACCGGTCGGTTACCTGGTTGCGAATGTCGCTGAAGGTCGGGTACGGATCGCCGGATGCGTTGATGCCCAACGTGTTCTTCAGGCTGTTGCTCACCGCGTCAACCCACGGCTTGTGCGCGGCATCGGAATTGTAAGCGATCTTGAAATCGCCGGTGAACTTCGAAATTTCGTCAGCCTGCTTCCAAAGTTCCTTGGCCTTCGTGGGATTGTATTGCAGATTGGCGGAATTCTTGAGTTCCTTCGAATGTTCGGGAACCAGAGGCGAAGTGAAATCGGTGGACGGGGTCTTCGTGTTCTGGTAGATCTTGCTGACGATCTGCTTGCGGTTGATAGCCATGGAAATGGCCTGGCGACGCAGGTTGCCTTCCTTGCCGAGCGCGAAGTGCGGCAGGCTTTCGGGAATGACGAAGCCCTGATAGGACGAACCGGGCTGGACGAACGCCTTTACCGAGGAATCGGTGCGGAACGTCTTCAATGCCGACTGCGGCACCTCTTCCATCACGTCGAGGTTGCCGGATTGCAGGTCAGCGTAAGCTGCGTCCTCGTTGGTGTAGACACGATAGTCGATACCGGCGTTGGCGGCCTTGCGGCTTCCCTGATAATCCGG
This sequence comes from Bifidobacterium sp. ESL0769, assembly GCF_029395495.1. Lineage (NCBI taxonomy): Bacteria > Bacillati > Actinomycetota > Actinomycetes > Bifidobacteriales > Bifidobacteriaceae > Bifidobacterium > Bifidobacterium sp. ESL0769. The sequence continues at coordinate 1,814,968 of NZ_CP113918.1, forward strand.
ATTCTTCACGACCAGAATGTCGGTGTTGGGCTGCCATGACTTGAACTTGTACGGGCCGTCGCCGATCGGGGCCTTGCCGAACGCCTTGATGTCCTTGTACGCAGCAGTAGGCAGCGGGAAGAAGGACTGGTGTGCAAGCTGAATCGGGAATACCGAATCGGGGCTCTTCAAGGTGACCACAAGCGTCAGCGGGTCTTTGACCTCGAGGCCGGAAAGTTTGGTATCGGGCGCAACGCTCGGGTCCTGCAGCTCGTCGTAGCCTTTGATGATGGACATACGGCTGGACTGCTTCTGAGCGTTTTTGACATTGGCGGCATAGCTCCATGCGTCGGCGAAGGACGAAGCGGTCACCGGCTCACCGTTGGTGAATTTCCATCCGTCGTTGAGCTTGATGGTATATTGCGTGGCGTCAGCGTTGGGAGTGATGGACTTCGCCACTTCCAGATGCTGCTTGCCCTTGGCGTCGTAGCTTACCAGACCTTCGAAGAGATAACGGATGACCTTGCCACCGCCCATTTCGTTAGTGTTGGAGGGCACGAGCGGGCTTTGCGGCTCGGTGTTGTCGACCTTGATGATCTCATCGGTGGTCGCTGCCTTCTTTGGCGTCGAGGCATTATTATTACCCGAACCGCCGCAGCCGGCAACGGAAATCAACGCCGCGCCCGCAGCCAGCGCGGCCACGATTTTTATGCCCCATGATTTCGAAGCCATAATTTTCCCTTTCTTCCCTGCACTCGTTATTAGCATGTAACACATGCAGCCGTAAAACACATATATTTACACGTATAACTACGTTTTGGATTATATGCCCGCCAAGTGTTTCCAAACCATGAAGAACGATTAAATTGAGACAGAACACGTATACCGGGTTAAAGGAAAAACTTATACCGCGCGACAAAACCCACTCAACACAACCCCTGAGCAAGCGATAAAACGTGCCGCATACCGAGAACATCGGGCTCGACTATCAGATAATAATGTATTGCAAAATACCAACGAGGAAATTTTGTGCCCGGAATCAGATTCGAACTGACGACACCCGCTTTAGGAGAGCGGTGCTCTATCCCCTGAGCTACCCGGGCAACATAAGGTATTGTACACGCAAACCTGGCCCGCCTACCACGGCGCGTAAAAATGTCCTCATCATCGCAATGATGACGAGGACATTGGCTGAAAACCATATCAATCGGCAAGCCGGAATCGGCCACCGATCAATGGATCAGAGGTGGTTGTAGGAGAAATCGCGAATCTGACGCAACGTCTCCTGGCTTTCGGGCAACCAGCTCATGCAGACCGGATAGACGTGACCCAGAGTTACGCCCTTGGGTGCGTGCCGGTCGTGCAGCTCGAAGTCGCGACCCGCGTCGCAAAGCGCCGCGGCAAGCCGCATGGCGTCACCCTGCAGGAAGTCGTCGTTGCTCGTGTTGAGGAACAGCGGCGGCAAGTCGACATGTGCGGCCATAAACCCAAGGTCAGCCCACTGCTCGCCCCGCTCCTTCAAGGTCTTGAAGAAGAACGGAGAGATGACCATCATCGAACCGGTCGGTGAGCTCTCGTCGATATCGCCAACTCCATCGACCGCGTCAAGATACGGCTTAAGCTCGAAGAGACCAGAAATTAGCGTGGACCCCTTGAGACTGAGCCCGGAACGTTTCAAGCCCAATGCGTCGGCCATCTCCTGGCTACGTTCGACAGCCGTGGCATACAGCGCCAAGGTGCCGCCCGCGGAATCACCGGTGAGGAAAATCGAACGCGGATCGGCAGGATAGTCGTCGATATGGTCTCGAATCCAAGCGAACGCGGCTTCCACGTCGGTAAGCTGACCCAGGAAATCGCTTTCCGGCATGACCCGGTAATTGACCGAGAACACCACGAATCCTTGTTCGGCAAGATGAACGTTGAAGTTGCGATTGAGCTCCTTGTGGCCATACATGAAGCCGCCACCGTGAATATCGATGTAAACCGGAGTGGTTTTGCCGCCACGCACCACCACATCGTGCGGCAGGTAGACATCGAGTTTGTGCGCCCGGGTACCGTCGTCGATGTACGGGATGTCGGCGATGACGTCGATGCCTTCGGGAACCTGCCAATAGGCGGTACGCGAACGGTCGCCGCGGGCGAACATCAGACGCGAGGCCAAAACGGTCTGGGCGATATGTTCGTCACAACCAGCAAGGTCGCCGTCAAGCTCAGTCCAGGTCGAGAAGAGCTTGCGCTCATCGTCTTCGATCTTCAAATCCATGGCACTCACTCGGCTTTCATATCCTCAAGTTCAACGCCATTGGTCTCCGGCAGAGCCTTGACCACGAAGATCCAGCTCAGGGCCGCGAAAACCGCATAGAACAGATAGGCATTGCCGATGCCCCAGCCGTCACGCATCGGCGGGAAGGTCGTGCTGACCACGAAGTTGCCGATCCAGTTGAAAGCAGTGGCAACGGCCACGCCCATGGCACGGATGTTGTTCGGGAAGATCTCGCTGATGACCACCCACATGGCCGGGCCCCAAGTTCCGCAGAAAATAAGGTAGAACAGGTAGACCGCAACGAGCGTCAACGGAGCCCAGAAACCGCTCAGGGAAACGCCATTCGGAGTGATGGTGGCGTGATAGAAGCCGAAAGTGGCGATCAAGAGGAAGATGGTCATACCGGCCGAGCCGAAGGACAGCATCTTGCGGCGGCCCACGCGATCGACCAGGACCATGGCGAGAATCGTCGGGATGAAAGCAACGATGCTGCGGATCACGGAGATGTTGAGCGCCTGCTGCTCGCTAAAGCCAACGGAACGCCAAAGGCTAGAATCGTAGTAAAGGATGATGTTCACGCCGTTGAACTGCTGGAAGAGCGCGATGGCAATGGCAATCCACACCACTTTCTTCAGGCCGAAGGTGTGTCCGCGAAGGTCGGAAAGACGCGGGGTGGTGTCGTTGCCGAGGGAAGCGCGAATCTGCGCGACCTTGGCCTTGGGATTGGTGGAACCATTGAGGCTGCGAAGCAGACCCATAGCCTCTTTGTCACGGCCCTTCATCACCAGGTAACGCGGAGACTCAGGGAGTTTGAAGCAGGCGATCAGCATCAAAACCGCGGGAATGACCATCATCAAAAGCATCCAGCGCCAAGTGGAGATACCGAACCAGAACGGCCTGTCGGCGCTGCCGGAACCCTTGGCCAGCAGGTTGTTGACGATGGTTGAAAGGAACATGCCGATGGCCACGCCAAACTGCTGGAAACTGGTGAGGAAGCCACGCATCTTGGTAGGAGCGACCTCGGAAATGTAGGCCGGGCCGACCACCGAAGCGAAGCCGACACCGACGCCACCGACGATACGGAAGATGACGAAAATCCAGACGCCGGGTGCGAAGCCTGAACCGATGGCGCTCAACAGGAAGAGGATGGCGGCGACCAGCATGATCCTGACCCTGCCATAACGGTCGGCCAGTTTGCCGGCGAACCATGCGCCGAGAACGCAGCCAAGCAACGCTCCCGAAACCGAGATGCCGCTCATCAGACTGTTCAGGTTGAATCCGGAAACCTTGCCGGCGATGGCGTCAACGGCCCCGTTAATCACCGAGGTGTCGTAGCCGAACAGCAAGCCACCCATGGCACCAGCCAGGCATACCAGAATAATCCTTCTACGAATCTTGGGGTCGAGAACCTCGACGGCTTCATCTTGAGAAGGCGAGCTATCAGTGCTTTGTGACATTGTTACTCCTTCGTTTTTGTTTAACAACGATGTTCAATAGAGAATCTATCAAGTTCAAAAAGGCGAATGAGTGTATTTTGTGATATTAAAAATCTGTTTTGTGATTATTTTTGGCTTAAAAACAGTAGTTTCAGACTTATTCATACGTTATGCTCGAAGGAGGGAGGAAACATGGCGCTTTCATCACCCAAACCGACATACAACACCGTTATCACCCCCGACTATCTCGAGGAGGACGTATATCCGGAGGAATACCCTGCCTTGGTAATCATCCACGACAGCAACTACGAGTATGTCCACCCACACTGGCATCGCGGGTTGGAAATCGTGCATTCGGCGAGCGGTGACGCGCGCTTTACCGTGGGCAACAAAGTCTATGACATCGAGTCAGGAGACACCCTGATCATCAGCCCTTATGAGCTGCACCACGCGTTGATTGACTCGCCTTACCGCGGAATTTCCGTGACCTTCAACGGCGATATCATTGCCAAACTCTATCCTTTCGCCGACCGTTACCGTTGCTCTTGGTTAGCACCTACGGCGAGCGACGACGACCGAGCCTCTTTGGTCGCCTTGCTCATGCGGATTATGGAATTGTCGAATCGTCAGGAACGCGACCGCAGTTTCCTCATCAACGCAGCGCTGTACGAAATGCTCAGCCTGCTATACACCAGATTTACCTGTGGAATCCGCCGACCCGAAGAGATAAGGCGAGGCCGCAACATCATCATGGAAATCATCGGGTACCTCAACAAGCATTACACCGAGCCGCTCAACGAAACGTTCGTCGCACAGCAGTTCGGCTACAGCCGCGAGCATTTCAGTCGGCTTTTCAAGCGCGCCACGGGCAACAGTTTCAAGGAATACCTCACCGAATTGCGCTGCGAGGACGCCCACGCCAAACTACTCAATTCGAAAAGCAGCGTCGCCGACATCAGCCGAGCCGCAGGATTTCCCAGCGCCACTAGTTTCAATGCCGCTTTCCGGCAGCGGTATGGGACGTCTCCACGCGAGTACCGCGCCGTGCGACATACGACGACGCACCGGACGTGAAAGACTGTAGTGAATCTCAGTGTCATATTGCCTCGTTTTAATCGCATCGATATGACATACCGATATACTGTAGATTAGTGAGCGCTTGCCGCACGAATTCCGCTGCGGCAACCCACGCGAAAACAAGCGCTTGAATGTATTATTTCAAGGAGAAAGGCCGACAATGACCGTCGCACACTGCACAACCGTAAGCGCAACTTCGTTGGGATTACCTGGTTCTTGTGCCATCCCCGAAGCGAAAAGCGTGATTCCCAAGCAGATGTTCTATATGAAGCCGCCGGTTTCGGCACGGCTCAAGCAGCGGTTCGTCAGCGACGTGGAATCGATTACCATGCTCGCACTGCTGCGGCCAAACACCATCAACGTCGCCGCAGGCAAGAAAACCCGCGAAATCCTGGTGATGGGCATTGAACAAAACTGCAAGGACGCACCGGTCGAGGTGATGGAGCATATCGCGAAACTGCGTTCGGCTTCGAATATCTTCTTTATTTGCATGCGCGACGCGAGTCTTGGCAAAGATGACGGCGACGCTCAAAGCGGCAGCACTCAAACAGACAGCAACGATTTGCAATGTGTCTTCGCGCTGCAACGCATTCTGCCCGTTCGCGCCGGGCATCAAGGCGAGGCACAGACGCAGACTTACGTCAGCAAATGGCAGGATCCCAAAACCGCTTCCCTATCGGTAACCGGCGAAACACTGGACGACGTGTGGCAAAGCCTATGCGCACAGGTGATTTTCGGCGACAGCGACGGCAGCAATCTGGACGCACGACTCGCCAAGCAGTCGGCGATTGCCGAGCTCACCGCGCAAATCACCAAGCTCGAAGGCGACCACGCCCGCGCGAAAGACGGCACCAAGCGCAACGAGATCTACGTCAAGCTTCACAAGGCCAAGAAACAGCTGGAAGAGCTGCAGCAGTAGACAAGTAGCGTAGTATCAAGATTATTTTTGATACCAATAGAGGTCGGTAATGGATAATTTTCATTACCGACCTCTATTGTTTGTATCCCTTAACTTCAGATGGAATACACCCTTACCCCATATTCGTGGCTAATACGGGCAGGATGGCCCTTCGGGTGCTGTGGGTGCCCAAAGATATCCTCATACCTGTTCTGGGCAATGACCTTTCCGGTTGAATCCTTGATGGTCAATACACCATTCCAGCAGCTTCGCCCTTTTTCAACCGTAAGCCCTTCGATATTCAAAGCCTTATCAGTATCCAAGATTGCTGACCTGTGACCTTCAAGGCGCTGACCGGTCTCTTCGTTCCATACGTCCCAGAAAATTTCGGCATCTTCAATGGCGACTTTACCGTCGTTGACCGCCACCACTCCGTTGACTTTCTCTTTCGTTTGGTCGAGGAAAACGCCAACCGGCTGATTAATCATCTCAAGCTCTCGGAATGCCGGCTTGGGCAAACCCCACCAATCAAGCACCCCATAGAAACTTTGCGGACACAAATCAATGAACATGAAATGCACATACCCCCAGTTGGGTTTGCCTTTTTGGCAACGGTAATGTTCAATGTAATACTTCAACAAACGAAGTTGATACTGCTGAAGCTCTGGTGCGATGGCTTCCATCTTGGAAATACGCTGACTCAAAGGACCAAGTTTTCTCAAATTGTTGAAATCACCAGGAGCATCAAAACCGAATTCCGTATTGAGCTTTTCCCTTGAACCATCAATATCGGTATATGGTTCCGGCCCGTATAAAGAACCGACATAGTTATGGCTATCTCCACTGGTCAGATCATCGGCACAGAATGAACCTTTGATAATCGGACGGGTGGGATCGGTCTCGCGGACAGCCTTATAAATACCGGGTCCCGGACGCACGGACATCGCATACCCATTGGTTCCACTCACCGCATCCGCGCCACCAGGCTCATTAAGGCAGATCCAGCAAGCCACGCACGGATGATAATCAAGTTGCTTGACGGTTTGCACATAAATGGAAGTGAAACGTTCGGCCCACTCCTCCGATTTGGGCTGTGTCCAGTTGTATTCGGAATCCTGAAGAACGGCAATGCCCATACGGTCGCAAAGATTGTAGAATTCTTCGTTTTCCACATGTACATGCACCCTGATGGCATTGAACCCGTCAAGCTTGATGGCCATGAGATCCCGTTCATAACGGGCTTGGGTCATGGTTGACATATAGACATCCGGGAAGTAGGAAGTGCCCCGCAGATACAAAGAAGTACCGTTGAGTTTGAAACGAGTAAGATCATTGCTTCGTTCCAACTCAAACTTGCGGAATCCAACAGCTTCTTCCAACACTTTGCGGCCGTCAAGAGAGACACAAACCGAATACAGGATAGGCTCGCCCAAGTCCCAAGTCCACCATAATTGAGGATTATCGACTTTAAGTGTGACTTCAAACTCTCCATCGGCGCTACCATGTTGCCCGGCCACTTTCCTGCCTTCACAATCGGATACCTGAATATCCAATGCCGAAGAGTTCCCTCCAACGCGTCCACGTACCGTAAGCAGGCCGGTTCCATCTTCTGCAATCGCAGTCGATACTCGCGTTCCACCCGCCAAATAAGAGGATTCCTTGACTTCGAGACAGACGGAACCATATATGCCAACCGGATTGACATCGCGTGCAATCAAACCGTCCGAATGCTCGTACGTGCCCTTTACCAGATTGCGCTCAACCTGACTTGTCCTGTTGTCGAATTTGTCGTCACGCACATCCGTGTCCCACGGAGAGGAGACTTTTACCATCAGGCAATTGCTTCCGGCTTTCAGAACATGAGAAACGTCAAATTCAAAAGGCGCTGAATAGCCTTCGTGTTGGCCCAGCAGCACTCCGTTCATCCAAACTTTCGCGTAATAATCGACATGTTCGAATTTAAGAACGCATGGCTTGCCCAACATGTCTTCGGATATGGTAACGACATTTCTATACCACCACGGAGCCTCGTTGAAGTAGCGCAAATCGCGCCCCCAATAGGGATGCTGAGCAAACAGCAATTGCAGATGCTCGAGACGGGAGATGGGCTCCCACTCCGAAATCTGAGGACCGATTCCAGTAACATCCGGGTCATCGTATAGATGCAGCCTTTCACCTGTATCATGAACGTCCTGGAGCACACTCCAACCCTGAGAAATATCAATTCTCATTAAAATTTTCCTTACTTTACAGCGCCAGCAGCCATACCGGCAATCACTTGCTTATTGAGGAAGAAATACAAAATCAATGTCGGGATCATGGAAACCACAATCGCGGAATAGGTGGCGCCCAAATCCGTTTGCCCGAACATACCCACGAAATCATTCAAGCCAATAGGCAAAGTCTTCATTTCCGGACTGGTCATGAACGTATTTGCGAACACGAATTCATTCCAGATAAAGACGAAGTTATAGGTAATCACCGTCACCGTAGTATTACGAGACAACGGTAGAACGATATTGGTAAATACCTGCCAGGTACTCGCTCCATCAATCCAGCCTGCCTCAAGCAACGAATCAGGAATGTCTTTCATAAAACCTGCATACAAATAAACGCACATTGGCAGATTAAAGGCCATCTGAGGGATAATCAAAGCCAAATAAGTATTATTGATACCTATCTTGTTAAAGGCTTCAAAAAGTGGAAGCAATGCTGCGAATGATGGAACCAACAGCCCCAGCAACAGGTAGGACATGACCTTGCCTGAACCCCTGAAACGCAGTTTTTCGATCGCGAATGCCGCTGGAGCTCCCAGCGCGATAGTCACCACGATGGTCACCACGGCGACTACTGAGCTGTTCAGCAGATAACGAAGCAGATTGGATTGCGAGAAAGCCCTCGCATAGTTGCCAAAATAAATGCCTTTTGGCAACTGATACGATAATCCGTTGGTCAATTCGGTCGGGGTCTTGAGCGAGGAAAGCATTACCCAGATAATCGGGTAAATCTGCACCAATGCGATGACGGCGATAATGGCATAGACAATCCCCTGCGTCGCTTTCCCGGGATGCATTTTCTTCATATTCATGATTACCCCTATTCATCCTTGCCAAAAAGCTTGCGAAGAATCCAAATGGCCACAAGGCATTCGACAGCCAAGAACACACTGATGGCGCTGCCATAGCCGAAGTTGCCGGAAAGGAAAATCGTCTTGTAAAGATACGTCGACACCAACTCACTGGATGAGCCAGGACCACCAGCGGTCAACACATACGAAACATCGAAGCCTTTGAGGCAGCCGGAAACGAGCATGACCATGCTGACCTCGACAACGGCACGAATGAGCGGAATCCTGATGTAAATCAGCTGTTGCCACCAATTGCACCCATCTATCAACGCCGCTTCCAAGACCTCCTGATCGACCGACTGCAAGGCCGCATAGTAAATCACCATGTAAATTCCAGCGAACTTGTATGCATCAATGAGCGTGACAAGGACCAGAGCAAGTTTCGGATCCGAAAGGAAGGCGTGGGGCTGCCCTCCGAAAGCCTGGATGATCGAGTTGAAGACTCCGGGAGGACTCACTGCCAAAAGCTGAGAGAAAATCTGGCTAATGGCCACGGAAGAAATGACACAAGGTACGAAATAAACCGTACGCATGAAATTGCGGAAATGCTCGATACAGATGAGCAGCAACGACATGACGAGACCGCCAAACATCTGAGCACACGTACCAAGCAAGGTGAAAATCAGATTATTGACAAAGGCTTGACGGAATACAGGATCTGAAATCATGTGTTGGAAATTCGCCAAACCTGCAAATTTCATTCCACCAATGCCATTCCATTTGAAAAGGCTGACCACCAATGTCCACAGGATTGGAACAACCACAATAATGGTGAATACAACCACAGCAGGCATGAAATAAGGCCATGCGGCACCCCCACCGCGTGTCTGCCGATGATTCTTGGCAGACACGCGCGGAGATACTTCAGCCTTGCTTAAATGCAACGCTGATCTCACTTCGACTCCTTGTTTTGCTTGATCGCCTGGTCAACGCTGCTGATGAAAGTAGCCTCATTGCCTTGGTTGACAAGCAGGCTCTGGCACTGCCGGCCTAGCACGCTCGTGGTGTTGCTGTCGAGCTGGACATCCCAAACCTTCGCGTACGTATTAACACCAGCGATATCCTTGAGGATGTCACGGTAAACCTGAGGAGCACCGGATTCGGTATCAGGCTTCACCGACGGAATCGTAGCGTACTTATTGAACGCAACATCACCATAGTTCTTGAAGAAATACTTCAGGAAGTCTTTGAGAGTAGGTGTCAACTTACCCTTTGAAATAGCCGTCCCGATACCGGAGTTTGCGAAGAAATCAGTTGGCTTTGTCTTGTCCTTGCTGCTGAGAATCGGCATACGGAAATAACCGATGTCGGACTTCAAGTTGCCGTCAGGACCAACAAGTTCAGGCAAATCCCAAGTACCGTCATAGGTCATTGCCGCCTTCTTGCTCTTGAACAGATTGAGCGAAGCGGTAGCGTCGGTGTTGGTAAAACCTTCCTGGAAGTACTGGGAAACGTTCTTCAGGAATTCTATGGCCTCTTTACCAGTAGGATTGCCCATAGAGACCTTGCCGTCCTTCAACTGGTCAAGATAAGTATTGCCAGTTTCACGGAATGGCAGCATACCGAGATAGCGATAGAACGGCCACTGATCTTTGCCATCAACAGCCAACGGCGTATACCCAGCCTGCTTCAGCTTCGGCAAGTCTTGCAGGAACTCATCAAACGTCGTAGGCGCTTCTGTGATATTCGCAGCTTTGAACGCATCCTTGTTATAGAAGAAATACTCGGCGTTAGCGCTCAAAGTAATCAGATGCAGAGAACCATCGTCAAGCTTCGGATAGTCCGTCGAAATCTTATAGAACTTGTTCTGCACACCAAGTTCCTTGTATAGCGCACCGATGTCTTCGGTCTTGCCATTGGAAACGAGCTGCTTGAAATAAGGATCAGGATCCGCGTCCCACATATCCGGCAGCTGGTTGCTTGAAGCCAAGACCTTCAGCTTCTGATTGTAGGAATTACGGTCGGAGATGTTCTGGAACTGAAGCTTAAACCCAGGATGCTTCTTCGCATATTCTTTGGCGATGGCATTGATGGATTTGATTGTCCCTTCACTCGCCGGACGTGCGCTCAGCCAAGTAATTGTGTTGCTGTCGGAAGATGACTTCGCATTGCCGCCACAGGCCGACATGCCGGCCAGCATGGCTACTGAAGCCACAATCGACAGAGCTTTTACCACTTTGCCACTTCTCATATACTCCTCCTTGATGTAAACGAGAGGTTGTCTTCTACAACCTGACAACGATGTCAGACATCGTTGTCAGCTATGATAGACTAAGAAACAATTAAAGTCAATTCACGAAAGTGTCTTACTGTGGAACCACCAATAAAGCCACCTTCAACACGAGAAGACCCTTTGCCTGTTTCGCGCCCAACCCTTCAGGACGTAGCACAATTGGCAAAGGTCTCACCCAAAACCGTTTCCCGTGTCATCAACGGAGAACGCTACGTTTCCAAAGAGTTACATGAAAAAGTGATTGAAGCGATCAACGAACTTAATTACCTTCCTGACTCGCATGCCGCCAACTTGCGGCGGAACAACAAACGCAGCAATACCATCGGGGTATTGGTGGGCTCTAAGGCCAATCCGTTTTCAAGCACCATCCATTGGGCCATCGACACAATTGCCACTCAACATTCAAATCTCGTGTTGGCATCAGCACTCACTGGAGATTCCGAGCAAGATCACAACATCATCACCACGATGCTGAGCCATCGTATCGACGCCTTAGCCTTGGTCACGCCAATCACCAATCAGTCATTCTTACTGCCCGAAGTAAAAAGAGGCCTTGTCGTCGCTTTTATCGATAGCCCGCCGTTGGGCATATCGGCCGATTCAATCATGGCTGACAATTTCCAAGGAGCTTTTCTCGCCACAAGTCATCTCATGGAACACGGCCACACAAGAATTGCCTATCTCGGAGCGGATCCACAAGTGTTTACCGTTCACGAAAGGCAACGCGGATTCCTTGAAGCTACAAAACAATTAGGCTCGAAAGGCAAAGCCATCGTAATCAATAATCTTGACGAGAAAACCGTATTTCCCGCCGTCAAACAGATTCTAGCAGGAAGCAATCCTCCTACAGCAATCTTCGCTGCTCAGAACTTGATTGCCAGAGAGACAATTCGCGCATTACACAACCTCAAGAAAGAACATGATGTCGCTTTAGTGGGATTCGACGACAATGAACTTTTCGATATCGTCGATCCTGCCATTACTGTCGTCGCACAAGATGCAAACCAATTGGGAACCGTAGCCGCACAGCAGATTTTCAATCGATTGGAAGGCGACACAAGCGAAGCTCACCATATTGTCTTGCCGACGAAACTCATCGAACGAGGATCAGGTGAGATTGCCCCGATCAATAACAGCAAAAAGAAATAAAAGGCAACATTTAGAATTTATTTACCGTTTAAAAATGGAATGGAGCCGTCTCGGAATTCTCGAGAGGTTCATCTGTCATCTCCCCGATTTACGGGATTGGTACCATCCATTCCGACAATCTGCCGATAGAGCTGATCCAACGTTTCCTCGCGACGGGCCTTGCTCAACTCACATTCCCAGACGACAAGCACCTTCCAACCGGCAGCCTCGAGTTCGGCATGCTGGCGGATATCGCGGTCGTGGTTGCGCACGAGCTTGGCTGTCCAGAACTCGACGTTGGACTTAGGCATCGAGAATTTCGTGCAGCCTTCGTGCATGTGCCAGAAACAGCCATTGACGAACACCATCGTGCGCCACTTGGGCAGCACGATGTCTGGATGGCCCGGATAGCGCTTGTCATTCTTACGAAAGCGCAACCCGCGTCGGAATAGATAAGAACGAACGAGGACTTCGATTTTCGTATTCTTGCCGCGAATATGCGACATCGTATAGCTGCGGGTGCCGCGTTCGTATTTTTCGGCAGTCTTGGCTGATTTGCCGGACTTCCTCGCTTTTCGGGTGCCACCTTTGCCGCGTTTCTTTGTTGACTTTGCAATTTGCTGAGTTTCTTTGGACTCCGCGAGAGCCTTTACCGAGCCACTTTTGCGACGTTTCGCCGACAGTTTCGCGGCCTCCCGAGTTTCCCGGGAATCTCCTATCTTCACCGAATCATCGTTGCCATGTTTCATCGACTGCTTTATAGCAACAGAAGTGTCGGCGAAAACGTCCTTCTGGGTCGAAGATGTCTTGTCGTTCACCGTTTCTGATTGCTGTGCCACAGTTCCATTCCACTTTCAGTCTGCGACAAATCACAGAAACGGACATCCCGGCAGGTTGCTCGCGAACGCTTGACAGAAGTCCAACGGAATCCAGTAATCCCGCGATCTATAGCCAGAAATGCCTTTAAATAGCTATATCGCCGAATCAAGAGTCCACTATATGAAACAAGTTTTCTATTTTTGAGACAACTCAATCAATTCGCCCAACGTCTACCTAGCATGGCACTCAACACCAAAAACAGAGAAAGAAGTGAGAGAAGATGGAAAAGGTGAAAAAGGTAGCGGATTGGATCACGAAATGGTTCACGCTCATCGTCATCGTCTGGGCGGTGTTCAATTATTTCGTGCCGCAAACCAGCGAATGGGCCAAGCACGACACGAGCTGGCTTCTGGGCATTGTGCTGTTCGGCATGGGCCTGACGCTTTCGCTTGACGACTTCGCACGAATTCTGAAGCAGCCGCTAATGGTGATTGTGGGCACAGTGGCCCATTACGTCATCATGCCGCTCGTCGCCGTCGCCCTTTGCTGGATATTCCATCTCGATGGACCACTCGCCGTGGGCGTCATCCTCGTAGGTTGCTGCCCATCCGGCACTTCGTCGAATGTGATGAGTTTCCTCGCACGCGGCGACGTGGCGCTTGACGTTTCCATCGGTTTGCTTTCCACGCTGCTTGCGCCGTTTATGATTCCGCTTTTGATGCAGCTGCTTGCCTCGCAGTATGTGGCGATTCCTTGGCAATCGCTGTTCCTCACCGCCGTCAAAGTCGTGCTCATCCCTGTCGCCCTCGGCGTAATCTGCCACACGATTTTCAAGGACAAGATTTCGAAGGTGACCGAAGTACTGCCCATCATCTCACAGACTGCGATTCTCCTGATCATCGGTATCGTCGTCGCCGCCAACCACGCGGGCCTCTTCAGCAAGGCCACCGCGCTGGCCATCCCCGTCGTCATCCTCCACAACCTTTGCGGCTACGGACTCGGATTCGGCTTCTCGCGACTCATGTACAAGGTTTATCCGAAGGGCTTCGGCTACGCGCAGCAGAAGGCGATCACCTTCGAAGTCGGCATGCAGGACTCCGGCCTCGGCGCGACTTTGGCGTTGACCTCGTTCGCCGCCGCACCGATCACCGCGATTCCCTCGACGTTCTTCAGCGTCTGGCACAACATTTCCGGCTCGGTGCTCTCCTCCTGGTGGCGTCGTCACGACGAGAAGAAGGGCTTGGTCGCTGACGATAGCGAAGCAAACGAAGCCCCTAACGCTAAGGCAGACAACGCGGATTAATCGCTACAGAAATCGCTGATGTACACCTCCTTGTGAATCATGGATAATAAGTATTTTTTTGAGCATGATTCACAGGGAGGTTTTCATGAGCAGGCTGAACGGCAAACGCGCAGAGGCAGAAGAACAAGGGCTCAAGGTCAACGTCGCGATTCTTGGGGCCGGAGGCATCGCCAAATCGATGGCGAACACACTGGTCGAGATGGCCGGCGATTCACGGTATAGCAACTTGATTGAGCCTTACGCCGTGGCCGCACGCGACGCCGATCACGCCTCAGATTTCGCGCAAAAGTATGGGTTCGACGTTTCCTACGGCTCTTACGACGAACTGCTGGCCGACCCGAAGGTCGACCTCGTCTACATCGCCACGCCGCACGCGCTGCACGCCGAACAGGGCATCGCGTGCCTCGAGGCCGGCAAGAACGTTCTGGTCGAGAAATCATTCACTGCCAACACTTCGCAGGCACAGAAACTGCTCGACGTCGCTAAGGAAACCGGTCTACTCTGCACTGAAGCCATCTGGACGCGCTACATGCCTTCGCGTGGTATCGTCGCCGACCTCATCAAGTCCGGTGAAATCGGAGAGGTACAGGCCGCCACTGCCAACCTCTGCTACCCCACCACGCACAAGGCCCGCATGACTGACCCCGAAATGGCTGGCGGCGCACTGCTCGATGTCGGCGTTTATCCGCTGAATTTCTTCGACATGGCGCTTGGCGCTGATACCAGCGAGCGCAAGATTTCCGACATTTCGACCTCGATGGTTCCTTACGAAACCGGCGTTGACGCCACCGATTCCATCGCGCTGCACTATAACGACGGCGTGATGGCCACCGCCACGGCTTCAATGCTTTGCGCCTCTGACCGTTCCGGCGCCATTTGGGGTACCAAGGGCTACATGGTCTGCCAGAACATCAACAATATCGAGGGCATCAATCTCTACGACCTCGACCACAAGCTGACCCGCCACGTCGACGTTCCCGCCCAACTCACCGGCTACGAGTACGAGGTCGCAGCTTCCGCCAACGCCATCCTCGACGGTAAGACGGAATGCGTCGAAATGCCCCACGCCGACACCCTGCGCATCATGAAGCTCATGGACCAGATTCGCGGTAAGTGGGGGTTGAAGTACCCATTCGAATAAACAGAAGCAGGTTTCAGCAAAACAGCAAGTTTAAAAATACTTTTTAACCTAATGCAGTTTTCATATAAGTTGAAAAGCATTTTTAAACTTGCTATATTTTTATAAGAAGTTTAAAAATACTTTTTAACTTACGTAAGTATCTGAGGAACTATGATTGATAGGCCGCAATATCTCCACCACTTGGAGCAATGGAAAGACAAACCCGTCATCAAAGTAGTCACCGGCGTACGACGCTGCGGTAAATCAACCATTCTGGAATTGTTCGCCAACCGACTTGCTGCTTCAGAGATTTCACAAGACCATATCATCTCAATTAATCTGGAACGTCTCGAAAACGAACCACTGCTTGATTATCACCGGCTCCATCAATTCATCATCGATCGCTGCCAAAGCGAAGGTACGTACTATGTGATGCTCGACGAAATCCAAAACGTGCCGAACTTTCAAAAAGTTCTCGACAGTCTGCAGACTCGCTCCAATATCGACCTTTACGTCACTGGCTCGAACGCAACATTGCTGAGCGGCACACTTGCCACACTCATTTCAGGCCGATACGTTGAGATACCGGTCATGCCGCTTTCGTTCGCCGAATATCGTTCGGCCGCGCCTAAAGACGAATCGGCGCAGCGCACTTGGTCTCACTATATCCATGACGGTTCCTTCCCCGCGACCACAGAATTCAGCGGCGACGACACACTTATTCACGATTATCTGGAGGGCATTCTCAACACTATCCTCATCAAAGACGTCTCACAGCGCCTTGGCGGCACGCGCGCGGGAGCGGTGGAAGCGGTCACTCGCTTCATGTTCGACAATATCAGCGATCTCACTGCGGCCAAAACTATCAGCGACACCATGACTTCCGCCGGCACACGTATCTCGTCGCCAACAGTGGCGAATCTACTCGAGGCATTGTGCTCCGCGTTCATTCTTTACCCTGCGCAGCGCTATGACGTGAAAGGCAAGCGCATCCTCAAGCAGGAACGCAAATATTACGTTGTGGACATGGGCCTGCGCCGCATACTCGTTTCAGGAAACGTGCGCGACACCGGCAGAATTCTGGAAAACATCGTATTTCTCGAACTCAAACGCCGAGCGGGAACGGTGTACATCGGCCAATCCGCAGGAGGCGAAATTGATTTCGTCACCAACGGCACAGACGGCCCGGCCTATTATCAGGTTTCAGAATCGGTACGCGACCCCAAAACTCTAGAACGCGAACTCTCGTCGTTCCGTACCCTCGATGACAACTACCCCAAAACCCTCATCACCCTAGACGACGAACTCCCCACCAGTCACAACGGCATTCAACAGATTTACGCCCTTGATTGGTTGCTTAAACGATAATAAAAGTAAGCTACCAGCACCATATTTTGTTCAATTATTTAATTACGATTCACAGGTTGTAAACACGATTTTGCCTCGGCCATTGCCATCCGCAATGAGATAAAACCGAAAGCTCAAAATGAGGCAAATCGAAAATGCCTTAGACCTCAAGTAAGTGTTCAGATAAGGGTTACTCAAAAGCTAATTATTGCGACATCATTTGACCTTAAAAAAATAGCGTTCCATTCTATTCAACAATATTAGAAC
The DNA here is from genome assembly GCF_029395495.1 of Bifidobacterium sp. ESL0769. NCBI lineage: Bacteria > Bacillati > Actinomycetota > Actinomycetes > Bifidobacteriales > Bifidobacteriaceae > Bifidobacterium > Bifidobacterium sp. ESL0769. The sequence goes on from NZ_CP113918.1 coordinate 1,831,965, forward strand.
AAAATGGAAAATCGACTAGTATTTATTATTTTGAACAGCTAACGCACGTTTCCGATAACGATACATGACCAGCATTATCTCTAACCCAGCTGAACTTCGCTAATGGATACTCATTATGGCAGCTACTGCAAGTCTTAAATGGGATAGTATCATAGCTACTAATAGTTATTCGAACTAATTTAGTATTCTTAGTTGAAACGCGTCGATATTCATTAGAAGTTTCCCCTTCTTTTTTTGGTCTGCATTCATCACACCAAGATTGCATTATCACTTTGGGATCTCGATCCGCCCCCTCTTTTTTCTTATTCACATTTCTATAACCAAATTCAGATAGGGGTTTCTCTAAATCACAATTTACACAAAAACGTGTAGGCTCCACTCCGTTCCATCCTGAATATTTAATTTTCACTTCACTTTTATTAAGTTGCTCCAACTTAGCCTCCTATAAGAGAAATATTTAACTTTTCTCAAGAATACTTCAAAAAATAGATTCTGTTCATTATTCAAATCTAAAGACTCTGCCGAGTATCATCTTCTTGTTATTATTTACTGTCTTAACTTAAAAGTAATGACTTCGCAACTCGGTCCGAACCGATTCAGTCGCAACTTCTCCATAGAATTATTTTATTATTTAGCTAGGAATAGGTTGCTCATGAGACGGAAAAATTTATTAAGACCAATTGTGAAATGGGTTGGCGGTAAAAGGCAGCTACTTGATGAGATCGTACCTTCAATCCCAACCGATAAAACTTATGTAGAGCCATTCCTCGGTGGAGGTGCAGTATTACTTGCTTTGAAGCCGAAACATGCAATTATCAATGATGCAAACTCCGAACTTATTAACGTTTATACATGTGTTAGAGATGATACGGATGAACTAGTTAAAAGGCTTAAGGAACACAAAGAACAAAACCACGATAAAGGTGCTGATTATTTCTATGAGATTCGCGCCATGGATAGAAATGCGAATTATTCAAAAAAATCAAAAATCGATAAAGCCGCAAGAATAATTTATCTTAATAAAACCTGCTTTAACGGACTATACAGAGTTAATTCAGCAGGCCAATTCAATAGTCCATATGGGAGATACAAAAATCCTGACATCGTCAATGAAGTAGGAATAAGAGCACTGGCAAAGTACCTGCAAGAAAATGACGTAAAGATTTTTTCTGAAGATTATACAGAGGTTTTGGCAACACTTAATTCAGATTCTTTTGTTTATCTAGATCCGCCTTACATGCCGATTTCTAGTTCAAGCTCATTTACGGGATACACTGAGGGCGGGTTTAATTATCAAGCTCAACAACAATTAAAAGAAGAGTGCGACAAATTACATGATAAAGGAGTCAATTTTATCGAGTCTAATAGCGATTGCGAGGAAATAAGAGAACTATATTCTGAATACAAGATAACAAAAGTAAAGGCACGCAGGGTAGTTAATTCACGTGCTGATCGGCGAGGCGAAATTAATGAGGTGCTGATTTATGGGTAACAAATATTCAGCCGAGGAAGCTTGGAAACTTTTACTTAACGACTACAATATTAAAGATAAAGTATCTAGTAACGGTTATTTCGATATTTCTGCCGATATGATCCGGAAATATCGAGAACCTCGGCTAATGGCTAAATGGGATGCAACGGAAAGCCTACCCCCTTGTCTTCGCAACGCAAACTTGAACATTCTTCCAACCTCAAGGAAGGGTTATATAGTATCAGACATCAATTTGTATAAATCTTTCCCACCACAATCGCACGATCAATCGACACATTTAGATTTCCCGGAATTCGAATCCATCAGTCCTCAACAAATTAGTTCGGAGTCGGACGCCATCAACGTCGAAATCATCAGTCATATGCTCGATGATTTTCTTGGTACTCCTGACACCGTTGAGACTTTTAATGGTCGTATGGGTACAGATGACTTTGATTTTTATGTTGATCGATTTAGCGGTACCTCACTGCATGTCAATGTTGATCACGCACAGCTCGAAATTGATGGTGGCTTCGAAAATGACGAGTCCATAATTATCATGGAAGCCAAAAATGTACCACATCCAGATTTTCACATACGACAACTCTATTATCCATACCGTCGTTGGCTGAAACGTGTGCAGAAACCTATCAGGCTAGTTTTCTCTCAATACACTAATCTCATCTATCACCTATTCGAATATGAATTTACCGATCCAAATAATTATTCTTCAATTCATCTTGTCAATCAACGCTCTTACACCTTTGAAGACACAAGCATTACATCTGATGATTTAGCTAATCTTTATGAAGACACCACCGTTGAAACCGATGACAATCGTGAGGATCCGGCTAATCCGCCATTCATTCAAGCAGATAGATTCGAGCGGGTTGTAGCAATTCTTGAATGGCTCGATGACCCTTCCAGAGAAAGAGGAGTCAATTCTGAAGACGTTGCTGAGTATATGAATTTCGACAGGCGACAAGGGGACTACTACCTAGCAGCGGGTGAATATCTTGGCCTTTTTGATCGTTCTCGTCGTCAACATACCGTTTTGACACCTTTAGGGCATCATTTATTATCCCTGCCTTATCGCGAACGCCAGCTTGGTTTCGTTAGACAGATGCTGAAACACGAGATTTTCCATCGTTTATATGGTGAGATTATCGATAATGGAGATTATTCCAGTGTAGATGAGATTCAAAGCCTGATGACTGATCTCAATGTTTGTGCACCTGGAGCAACATTACGCCGTAGAATAAGCAGTGTGGATGGCTGGCTTCATTGGATTTGCTCTTTACCTGACATTACTGATACTGAGTAAAAGTAATATAGAACTCAGCAAACGGATGCAACAAGATTCTTTAATACCGGAATATTCTACATAGGACTTCTATTTATTATCTTGTAGAGCAACGACGATAAAGAAGGCTGCAAGGACAAACAACGATCGACCAAACTTGCAAACAAATGGGTATAACGGGCATGAACCTACAAGAGTATGCCCCCATTGCGGGGAAGAAAAGCCGTTAAGCGCATTCGGCTTCCGGAATATGGGAGACGACAATATCAGAAATCAATCTTGGTGCGTTTCTTGCCGTTCAAAAAGCTGACGCTTTTTCTCAATATTTGAAGAAATTTCCAAACATTGATGCATAATCCATTTGGGGGTGTCTCTACATTATAGAGACACCCCCAAATTAGTCAGAACTCAGCGATGACGGAACGGGCGACTTTGCCGCGCTTAGGTATAGTGTCTGGTCTTTGTGCACTTTTGGTTTGCAGCCCTGATCACCTGTGTGTGGCGTTTCAATCGGTAACGGCCAACAAGGTGAAACACTGTGCGAAGATGACCATGGCTGCAAACCAAAAGTGCACAACTTATTGTCCGCATCCCGCTGTCATTTTGCGTTCTATTAACACGCTGAATATATGCGATCCAATTTTACGAATTACTATTTGATAAATATTAATATCTAACAATAAATCTGTTGTATTATAAATCGGATACTTGCAAAAGCCCCGAAGATTATTTTCCCGCTTCGCTTAAGGAGAGTGCAAAATGGCAAATCCTAATAATAGAAAAATGATCATTGAGTTTCATCGATATGATTCTCAAAAAGGACCAATGCGTATTTGTCCGAAATGCCATCAAGAAAAACCTCTAAGCGATTTCGGTTTTAGAGATATGAATGATGGTCGAGTAAATCCAGTTACGAACCAGTCTCGATGCAAGAATTGCCGATAATAGACTTCAGCAGATATAGAGACTATTGTCTGTGAGCCCCTTACAAGTAAGGGCTCACATGAATATTCTTTTTTATTAATTAGAGAAACAAGAAGGTAGAACATGCCTGGTAATTTAGATCAATCAATGGATTACACTATGGTAGAACAGATTGCCATTAATTGTTTTGACTCATTCATGAATTCGGAAAATGACGTTCGGGTGGATCCAGCTTTGCTTACGGAAAAAGATAAAGCCCGATTTGGGTTTTATTTTTTAGTACTTTCAATAAAAACTGGAATTACTGAATTTGACGTACTCGACAATATGATCATCGATACTGATTATTTAGCGAAAATTCATGGCGTTCAAAATGATGATCTAGGGGTTGATGCTGTATATATAAATGATGAAGAGTCAACTATAAATCTTTTCAATTTCAAATATAGGGAAAATTATAAAAAAGGAAGCAGCCTGAGTGACAAAGTCGTCTTAGATGCTGGTAAATTTATTGCAGGTGTTCAAAATGGTAGCATGGATCTGTCTGGATTAACTGCCTGCAAAACTAAAACAAAATTACAAAAAATTCAGCAGATTTATGATGAGTCTAATCAAGATTGGTCAATGAACTTAATCTTGGTTTCTAATGAAGATAATGGTTTATCACAAAATGCCCGAGAGCACCAAAAATTATTCTTAGTAAAGAACCAAATTCATATCGACGGTTTTGTACTACCAGACATTGTAGATGCACTTGCGGAAAAACCAGGAACAGGAAATCGCTTAACTACAGCAAAAATTAGAGTAAAAAGCGATGAAATGATGAGACACATAGATAGCGCAACGGGCAATGTTTCTTATCTAGTTACACTAACCATGGCTGATATAATCAGAATTTTGGGTAAAGACTCAGATAAACGTTTGGATTGTAATATTGAAGAATACGGCAATCTTGAAAATGAGCATCTTGATTCAGGGTTTCTCTTTGAAAATGTTCGTGGGTTCTTGACTCGGAGTGACTACAATCAGGGCATTTTGAATACAATAAAAAATGATCCTTCAAATTTTTTCACCTACAATAATGGCATAACTATTGTTTGTGAGAAGGTTAGACAGGAAAGTAAAAATGGTAATAGTGTTTCGATCTTAACTATTCATAATTATCAAGTCGTTAATGGCGGACAAACTGTTCGGACTATGTTCAATTCAAATCAAGACGAATTTTCGGAGGAAAGATTAGCTCAAGTCCAAGTTCTAGCTCGTATTTTTACTACCGAAGACACAAACGTTCGTTCTAAGATTGCAGAATATACAAATAGTCAGAATGCGATATCACCGGTTGATCTTAAATCCACTGATCACGTCCAATTGCTAATTGAACAACGGCTTAAACTGGGCGGAATAACTTATCTTCGTAAAGTTGGAGATCTTTGCAAAGAAAATCCTAAAAATCAATCCATTAGCCTTGAACTGGTTGGGCAAATTTTATATGCAATCAAAAAAGATCCAAGTCGTGCCACTAATCAAAAAAAGAAAATTTTTTCGACTGAGTATAACAACCTTTTCCCAAATGACGACGGTAAATTCTTAGACAATGTCTTCCAATACTGTGAGGAATATTTTTCCAACAAAGCTACTTTTAAATGCACAAAGCAGGAGAATCTATACATATTGTATATGATCCATAATTCAAACCATGATATTGCTCCCGAACAAGCTTTCAAGATTTTAAAAAATGCTGAAAAGACTTACAAAGAAGATGAAGATATCCGGGCTCCTCGTAAACTAATTCAACCTGGCTTCAGAAAAGTTGTCGACTCAACTTTAAACATTGAGCAATAAAATGTCTTATCGGATTTTCTGATCAGTATCATTAATCAGAAAATCTACAGGGCAATAGACGACTCAATTATGTCTCTTTGTCCCCACGGAAACATATGCCTGTGAAGACAAAGAGGCGTATAAATTGTGCACGGAAAGACACCCGGTATATTCCCTCTTGCGGAGCAAAACAACAAGAGTGTAATGAGCCGTTCTTTCTGTTTAAATGAAATCAGAATTGACGAACCTGTAAACATGTCGGAAGGGCCCAACTCAATAGAGCTGAACCCTCCATTTAATTTAGCTGCATCAGAACTCGGTGATGACGGAGCGAATGACCTTGCCCTGCTTGAGCTGGACGTAGGCCTCGTCGATCTGGCTCAAGTTGATATGCTGGCTGACGATGTCGTGCATGTTCAGGCGTCCGTCGACAGCGAGGTCGGCGTACATCGGGATATCGTGCTTGATATTCGTCGAGCCCATCCAGACACCCTTGAAGCCACGCTGGTGAACCAGCAGATCGGCCGGGTTAATCTCGAGGTTGATCGTTGCATCGGGCTTGGCAAGGCCGATGCAATACGCGGTGCCATCAACGCCGAGCATATCCCAGCACTGCTTCATCGTGGACTCGAAGCCAATGGCCTCAAACGCCTCATCCACACCGCCGTTGGTGAGCTCGCGCACCTTGGCAACAGGGTCCTCCTTCTTGGAATTGACCACGTCGGTGGCGCCGAACTTCTTCGCGAACTCGAGCTTGTTGTCGAGCAGGTCGATGGCGATGATCTTCTTGGCACCACAAATGCGAGCGCCGGAGATGATGTTCAAGCCAATGCCGCCCGTGCCGACAACGGCAACGGTGTCGCCAGGACGAACGTGCGCGGTGTTGATTGCAGCGCCGGCGCCGGTGATGGTGGCGCAGCCGATGCAGGCGGCCTCGTCCCACTTCACCTCGTTGTTGACCACGGCAAGCTGGTTCTCATGAATCAGCGCCTTCTCGGCGAAACCACCGGTGCCGAAGGCCTGGGTGATCGGACGGCCGTCCGGGAAGGACAGACGCGGCTTCTCGCCGGGCTTACGGACGCACTCCTGCTGCTGCGAGCAGGACTGCGGATGACCGTTCAGGCAGTTGGCGCAATGGCCGCACACCTGCTCGAGTGAAGCGACAACATGGTCGCCCACCTTGATGCCCTGCACTTCGGGGCCCACGGCCTCGACGATGCCGGCGACCTCATGGCCGATGACGGCCGGGAACGGGAAGAACTGATCATCGTCCTCCACTAAATGCAAATCCGAATGGCACAGGCCGGAAGCCTGAACGTCCACCAGTACCTCAGCGCCGATGGGGTCGTCAATGATAATCTCTTCAGGCTGGGCGAATCCCTTGCCTACTCCATAGGCAACCGAAGCTTTGATTTTTTGTGGCATGGTTACTCCTTTTATTCTCGAAAATGTAACCTATCTCACATTACAATGGTCGGACTTCCATCAGCAAGCAGCGAAGAAACGTCGCGTTTCTGCAACATTTACAAACATTCGTAACGCAGAAAACTCACACAATATAAACAGTAAGCACACATAAATGCAAAAAATAAACCAGAATACGACATTATAAAATACAATATATAACCAGTCTAAATCTCAATATCACATGCAATAGAATCCCCGGCGGCAAACCCACCCGTCTCAGGTATTTGGCGCCTCTCCCTGATCTTAACCTCGATAAAAACAGTGAAGGGCGATATCCACTTACCGGAAATAAAAATGGGCCGGCTCCATACCCAAAGGCAGGAACCGGCCCATAGCGGGTAAAGCGGCAATCGGATATAAATCCAATTCCAATTAGCGCTTCACCAACGTGCCGAATTTCAGAACTCAGTGATGACGGAGCGGATGACCTCGCCCTTCTTCAGCTGGACATAGGCCTCGTCGATCTGGCTCAGGTTGATATGCTGGCTAATCAGGTCGCGTACATTCAGACGGCCGTCGACGGCAAGATCGGCGTACATCGGGATGTCGTGCTTGATGTTGGTCGAACCCATCCAGACGCCCTTGAGACCGCGCTGGTGAACCAGCAGATCCGCCGGGTTGATCTCGAGGTTGATCGTCGCATCGGGCTTGGCCAAACCGATGCAGTATGCATTCCCGTCAACGCCGAGCATATCCCAGCACTGCTTCATCGTAGGAGCCATGCCGATGGCCTCAAACGCCTCATCCACACCGCCGTTCGTCAGTTCGCGGACCTTGGCAACCGGGTCTTCCTTCTTGGAATTGATGACATCCGTAGCGCCGAACTTCTTGGCAAACTCGAGCTTGTTGTCAAAAACGTCGATGGCGATGATCTTCTTGGCACCGCAAATGCGAGCGCCGGAAATCATATTCAGACCGATACCGCCAGTACCAACGACAGCGACCATGTCACCGGGACGTACATGCGCGGTGTTGATGGTGGCACCCGCGCCGGTGATGGTCGCGCAGCCGATGCAGGCGGCCTGATCCCACGGCACCTCATTGTTGACGACAGCGAGCTGGTTCTCATGAATCAGCGCCTTCTCGGCAAAACCGCCGGTGCCAAAAGCCTGGGTAATCGGACGGCCGTCAGGGAACGACAGACGCGGCTTCTCACCCGATCTGCGCACGCACTCCTGCTGCTGAGAACAGGACTGCGGATGACCGTTCAAGCAGTTCGCGCAATGACCACACACCTGCTCGAGAGAAGCAACGACGTGATCACCGACCTTGATACCTTCAACTTCAGGACCAACGGCTTCCACAATGCCGGAAATCTCATGGCCGATGACTGCCGGGAACGGGAAGAACTGATCATCGTCCTCCACCAAATGCAGATCGGAATGGCACAGGCCGGAAGCCTGCACATCCACCAGCACCTCAGCACCGATCGGATCGTCAATGACGATATCCTCGGGCTGAGCGAACCCCTTTCCAATTCCATAAGCAACTGAAGCTTTAATTGTTTGCGGCATAATACACGCTCCTTTGCGTCTTTTACAGGTTACAGACGTAACCCGCAATTATTGCTTGCTTGAAAAATCAACCGGAATATGAGCGCTGATTATCCAGCGCAGCCCATTCCGCTGTCCCCAAGACGAACAACAATAATTATATTATAATTACTTTAAACAAAATAAAACAATCGAGGGAAGTGAATTTTGTCACTTTAAGAGAAATTCGTTCCAACTTCACCGGTATCGACGTCCCGAATGCAATGACGCATTTCCATCGATAAAACGATCTCGAAACAAACCGATGAAATATCGAATCCCGTCAAATTCCATACGGAAGAACACTTCTTTCATTCCCAGCCATAGGAAACCGCATCTTACCTTATTTCGCTTCTCAGGCGTAGGTGAAAGTCATCGGATCATGACCAGCACGGGTCGGGCCGTCGAGCGCATCAATCTGCGCGTGCTCTTCAGGGGTCAGAGCGAAGCCGAAGAGGTCGAGGTTTTCACGCTGACGATCCGTATGGACGGACTTGGGAATGACGATGGTGCCGTTTTCGATATGCCAACGCAGGATGACCTGAGCGGGTGAAACATTATGGGCTTGCGCGATGCGGGCAATGGTACCATCGCCAGCATTGAGATCGGCTCCGCGGGCCATCGGGGAATACGCTTCGACGGCGATGCCGTGCTCTTTGCAGAAGGCGACGACTTCACGCTGCTGCCAGGTGGGGTGCAGCTCAATCTGATCGACCGTAGGCCACTCCCCTGTTTCCCGATGCAAACGTTCAAGATGTTCCGGCAGGAAGTTGCAGACTCCAAGCGTGCGCACACGGCCCTCGTCGCGCAGCTTCATCAGTGCCTTCCACGTTTCGCCGGAGCGCCAGTTGAACGGCGTCGGCCAATGCAGCATGTACATGTCGACATAGTCAAGGCGCAAATCACCCAACTGTCGGTCAAAAGCCTTAAGAACGCTGTCGTAACCCTGCTCGGAATCCTTGAGCTTGGTGGTTACCCAGAGCGATTTACGCTTCTCGCCGGCATTAAAGCCAGTTTCCGCGAGCGCACGGCCGACACCAGGCTCGTTATTATAGCCCGCGGCGGCATCGATATGGCGGTAACCGACCTCGAGGCCAGACTTGACGACACTGGTCACGTCGTCGTCGCTGATACGCAGCACTCCAAGTCCAATTTGCGGAATTCTATTGCCATCGCTTAACGCGATATCAGGGATTTCCGTTGCTGTTCCTTTGGTTTCTTCAGCGTTCATCGACATTGCTCCTTTTGTCGTCAACTGGTACCCAGACTACTAGCCGACCACGTCCATATACCTAGAAGTGAACGATTTCCAGCATCCGTCAACGTCCGAGCAAGAAAATAGTTGCGGGAAACCTTCACTCAGCGGTCTTCCGGAACTGACAAGCATCCAGCCGACAGTGTAGACAGCCGATAATGAGGAGTCGACGGAATCAAACCCTGCCCGGCAAATCTAGAGCGTGATGACGCGGTCGGCAATCTGCATCGTGGAAGCGCGATGCGAAACCAGCACAATGGAGACAGGGCGTTCGTTGGCGAGCGTATTAATCGAATGTAAGATGACTGATTCGTTCAAAGCGTCGACGCGGCTCGTGGGTTCGTCGAAAAGCACCAACGAAGCGCCGGTCAGGAAGATCCTGGCGAGGCTGATGCGCTGACGCTCGCCTTCGGAAAGCCTGGAACCGAGCTCGCCCACTTGGGTGTTCAAACCGTCCGGCAACGCCTCGATGACCGTATCGATGGAAGCGCGTTGAAGCGCCTGATACATCTCGGAATCCGTGGCGCGCGGGTCTGCGACCAACAGATTGTCTCGAATCGTGCCGTCGAAAAGATAGGTGTCCTGATCCATCATCGTCTCGACGCGGCGACGATAATGCGCCTCGACATTCGGCAACGGCTCGCCGGAGAAATCGACGGAACCTTCTTGCGGATCCCAGTAGCGCATCATGAGTTTCAGAATCGTGGATTTGCCGTGTCCGGACGGGCCTTGCACACCAAGTATCCCTGAATGCAACGTGGTGAAATTGAAGTCTTTCAATACCAATGCCGAAGCGGGAATGGAGGTCGAACCGGCAGAAGAAAGCGGGTAGCCAAAAGTCACGTCTTTAAGCGAAACGGTTTCGAATTTCGGCTTGTCCTTTCCGGTTTCCTCGACCGCAGGCACTTCGTCGAAGAGGGCAAACATACGTCTGGCGGCGGCCAACGGCTGGTTGAGATTACCAGGCAAATCGCTCAAGGCGAGGGTCGGGCCGAACGAACTGAAAATAATCATGACCGCGACCACGCACATGGCCATCGAGACGGGATCGGCGGTAACGATACCGAACATGACCCTCACCGCGATAAACGTGGCGACGATGACCGAAACCGCGCCGAGCCCCCCGAACACACCGTCTTTACGGCTCAGCCTGCTCTCGAAAAGCCAAAGATTCTTGTCTTCGGCGATGATATCGGTCAGGCGGCGACGGCCTTGGTTGAACCTGATGATCTCGTCCATACCGTGCATGTCATCGACGAGCCTGTCACCAAGTTTGGCGGAATCGTTGCGAATTCGGGCACCGATTCCGCGCACGTTGCCCGCATAAAGACGCGGCAGCGCAACGCCGACAAACAGATGGGCGACAATCAGCAACAGCGCGAACCAAGGGTCTAAGGTGAAGAGCGCTATCGCGATCACCACCGAAGTCGTCAGCGCGATAATCACCGGTGAAATGGCGTGCGCGAAAAAGGTCTCCAACAATTCCACGTCGGAAGTCACCAGCGTGGTCAGGTCGCCCTTGCCCCGCCGCGCGAGTTTGGCGGGTGCGAGCCGACGAAGCGCTTCGAAGGCCTTGGAACGGAAGAGCGAGACCACGCGGAAACTCATTTCGTGGTTCATATATTCCTCGGCATAGTGCATAAGACTTTTAGCAATCGCACACACGGCGGCGGCAATGAGCGCGAAGGCGACGTTCACATCCCAGACGGGATGACCGAAAACCGCCATCAGCGCCAGCACGCCGAAAACAGGCATGAAGGTTTCCGCAAGGCGCTCGATGGTCCCGCAAACGCTTGCGCCCACGACGAACGGCGTCAGGCGACCGACGCAACCAAGCAGCCTCAGCGTCAGATGGAACGTCCCCATCTGTTTGTTCTCGCCGTGTGGACGGTTCGCGACATCGAGTATCGCTTCACTTTCATCGTGCCGTTTGGCCGGCTCGTAGGAACGCGTGCCATTGGAATGTCGGCTCCCGGCAGCGGCAAGAGCGGAATTATAGAGACCGGACGAAGCGACTCCGGATTTCCTCGTCGAAGTCTGGGTAACTGCAGATGCGGCACGTTTGGCGGAACCCACCGCCGCTTTGAGCGTTGCAGTATGGGTGCGCGCGGCTTCGGTTTTCACTGATTTACCGGCAGTAGCAGCCAAGCGATGGCGCGTCTGATGCCCTTGTTGCACCTGCGTTTCCGAAGACTCGGGGTCTCGAGTCTGGGAGGAACGATTGCCAAAATCATCGAAATCATCGTGACTCTGATAATCGAGCAACGCAAAATCAAACGGCCTGCGCACCTTGGGGTTGGCTGGCTGCGGCTTGGCGTAGGCACTCCCCCAGCTGTTGCGGTGCGAAACGTGCTCAATCGACGCCTGGGTTTCGAACATCGTGGCGTAGCGACCGCGGCTCGACATAAGTTCATCGTGCGTGCCGCTTTCAACGACCCGTCCGCCATCAAGAACGACAATATTATTCGCGTCACGTGCCTGTGTCAGACGATGAGTGATGACGATGACCGTTCGTGTGCGGGCCAAGTCACGAATCGCCACGTCAATCAGCGCTTCGCTTTCCGCATCGACGCTGCTCGTCGCCTCGTCAAAAACATAAATCGGGCTCTCGCGCAACAAAGCTCTGGCAATGGCCAACCTCTGACGCTGCCCGCCGGAAAGGTTGCTGGCATCCTGTTCGATACGCATATCGAGGCGTTGCGGCTGGGAATAAACGAAATCGTCAATGTGAGCGCCTTCGAGGGCAAGCCACATTTCGTTGGCCGTGGCATCGGGCTTGGCCATCAGCAGGTTTTCGCGCAGGGAACCGGTGAAAAGGTGGCTGCGGGAATCGACCAGCGTGACCGCGTCGCACAGCGAACGATTCTTGAGGCTGTGCAACTCGCAGCTTCCCACGCTTCCCAACACCCTGTAGCCCAAACGGATAGAACCCTCATAGTCGTTGCGAGTGCCGGCAATCAGCGCGCCGACAGTGGATTTGCCGGAACCGCTCACCCCGACGATGGCGGTGAAGCCGTTCGCGCGCGCGGTGAAACTGACACCATCCAAGGCTTTGTGGGCTTCCGAATTGTTACTATCATCGGAGTCGGCCACGTTCTTTGCGGTAGTGTCACTATTCAAGGCATTGTCATTCTTGGAGACAATATCTTGAATGGAGGCACTGCCATTATCGCCTGCCTCGCTATCGACGACAGAGGCAATCGGTTTATACGTATAATCGACGTTGCGGAAGGTGATCGAGCAATCCTCCACACCCTGCGGCAAAGCCGACTGCCCATCTCCGGAAACCGGAACGTCCAGCATCGCATAAATCCGTTTGATCGCCGCCACGCCGTTCATCGCGGTATCGGAGCAAGAAGCGAGCTTGCGCAACGGCACGAAGAAGCTGACCGAAAGCAGAATAGCCACCAAAGCCGCGGGCAGCTTCAGATGCCCAGTGGCTACCTGCCAGACAATGATGGCGATGCCACCGGCCGTCGCCCCGAAAGAAACCAGATCCAGAGCCAGGCGCGCGCGAAGTTCGAGATGAAGGACCTTCATGGAAGTCTTGCGAAATTCCTCTGACTTGCCATTCATGCGTTTGGCGGCAGCTTCGTCGGCATCGAAGGTCTTGAGCGTCTCCAAGCCCTGAACATTGTCGAGGAATGTGGCGCCCATATCGGTGTAGGAGTCCCAGTATTGATTGAACACTCGCGATGTCGCCACCGACACCCACCAGACGATGCCGACGATAATAGGAACGCAGACCAACAGCAGTGCCGCTGTCGGTGCGTTCAGTGGCAGAACCGCGACGAAAAGGGTCAGTGGCGCAAGAACTGCGAAAACGAGTTGCGGCAGATAGGCTTCGAAGAAACTTTGGATATGGTCGACACCCTCACCCAGCGATTGCACCACATCGGCGGTTTTAACATGCTCGGAATAAGTGGGTCCCAAATCAAGCATTTTGTTATACAAACGTTCTCGTAAAGCGATCTTGACGCGTTCCGAAGCTTCAGTACCGAAGAAATGAGAAGCGCGAATGGCCAGATATTTGATGATCGCCACCATGACCAGCGCAAAAAGGAAGGCCGAATAACCCTGCGGAACCGCCTGGAAATCATGTAAGAGCTTTTTTACTACCGCTGGCTTGAGGTTGTCGTTGGCGGACGTGAGCACAGGGAAAAGATTGCCGAGTAGCCCTACGGCGATGAACGCAAATCCGATATCGGCGAGCAGCGAAACCCAAAGGCTCAGCACTTTCGCTGCGACGAACGCGCCACTGCGCGGAACGAGGGTGAAGAGCCGACGATCGAACATAAAAGCACCTTTCCAGCGGCGATTCATGGCTCATACATCAAAGGAAATAAGATGGTGCATTCCACGAAAACGCCTATTACACAATACTGTAGGCTGAATACGATGCTATCTCGAAGCGAAATTCATTACAAAAGCACTAAATTTATAGGCTTGCAGCGTTAACGAAACTGGTGAAAATGATGGCAACACTCGTCGAGCGCCGTGTCGCGTCAATCAATAAAATCACCAATCCATTCTCTGTAAAGCATTTACGGTCGCGTCGTCTGCCGCACGATGAGCTTGGACTTGACCTTGAGCAGTTCGGGGCTCGTAATCTCCCCGTGAATTCTGCCGATGATCCTCTCCACGGCGGTGGGAGCTGTCCAATCCAGGCAAGAATCCATGGTTGTCAGCGGAGTCTGCAGGTAGGCGGATTCCTCGATGTTATCGAAACCGATAACCTGCACCTGGCCGGGAACCCTGATGCCGCTAGTCGCCAGCGCGAAAAGGGCGCCGAAAGCCAGCTGGTCATTCAGCGCAATCAGGCCATCAAACGGAACGCCAGTATCAATTAGCTGATGCGTGGCGCGAACTCCGGCGCTGATGGTCCAATCACCGGGAGTGACCCCGACAAGCGCCGGATCAAGTTGACGCCGATGCCGGCGACATTCCTCGACAATCCCCTTCATTCGCAACTGCGCGTTACCTTCTGCCGCATTGCGCAGCTTTTTCGCGTCCAACGCTTCGCGCGCACCGATAACCGCAATACGCGAACTCCCGTGATCGAGCATGTACGCGGTCGCACTTTCGGCGGCCTGTATATCGTCCGGGGTCACGTGGTCCGCACGCCGCCAAGTGGTGCGCGAACCGACCACAACGAGCGGATAGTCGACATCGAAATCTTCCGGAGAGATATCCTCAAACTCGCTCATGGAGAGAATCATCCCGTCCGAAACGGTGGGATTGAACGAATGCAACACGTCGCGTGCACCTTTTGCCGAACCCTCCGCGTAGGTGGTGACATAGACCGAATAGCCGTGTTTGCGGGCTTCATCGATCACGCGGTTGGCCAATCGCGCGAGATACGGCGGCGTCAGCGACGGCACAGCAAGAGTAATAAAACCGGTAAGCCCGCGATTCAGGTTGCGGGCGGCGATATTGACCCGGTAACCCATGTCCTCAATGACGGATTTAACCCTTTTCCTCGTAGCATCGGTCATACGACCCGTGCCATTGATGACGTTCGACGCCGTTTTCAGCGACACCCCGGCGACCTCGGCGACACTGCGCAACGTAACGTGCTTGTGATGCGCGCTGAAATCATGGTGCGTTCCGTTGTGCGACATTTCATATCCCCTTTGCCTCGTTTTTAATGTATCACATTCCCTGTCGTCTAGTTATCAGTATCCCATTGCGCTCAAGAATATAGGCATTCTCTGCGGGTTTGCGCACGACATCCTCGCCCTTTTTAAGCCACTGCGATTCGCTTTCGACATTTCGGGTATAGCCGCGATAGAGGAACAGGACATCGCCGTCGATATGCCCTACTTTGACCGATCCACGGCCACGGTTGAAGTAGAAATCGAAAACCTGCTTGTCGCTTTTCCGGCGGATATGGACCAGATCGCGATTTTCGCTCGAATTGTTATCAAAACCATCTTCCTTTTCGTAGATGATATGGTTTTGGTCGTGCATTTCGGTTTCGGCCTTGGCTTGGGCTTCGGAGATGGTATCGGCATTGATAGTATCCGATCCCAGATAGCCCTGAGAGAGCGCCGCTAACGCGTCACGATCCAAATCACAGCCGATATAGTATGCCTTCCCTTTGCCATATGCATTACATGTAATCGCTGGGACGCCTTCGAGCTCCCAATCCTTGGCCCCGCGTCCCTGATATCTGGCGAGCACGGCCGCCGAGTCGGCATGGGAACGAACCACGGTCTGCCATAGTTTCGAAATAGCTCCATTACTAAGAAGTAACGAATCCGGTTCACCCTCGATTGCACCGAGGATGTTGAATTCTTCGCCATTGATTCCGAGAACCTTGCGCAACAGACCATTTCCGGCACCCGGATAGCCTCCAAGCCCCACATGGAAATGCTCATCGACGAGGCCGGTAGCATAATCGACGATCGCCGTGCCACCTTGAGATACAAACCGTTCGAGACGCCGGACCTGCTCGTCGGAAAGCAGCAGGATACTTGGCAAAATTATGGTCTTATAATCACTGAAATCGGCACGTAACGGCACGACATCAGCACGATGCCCAGTGTCCAGAAAAGCGCTGTACCATGCCGAAACATCATTCCAGTGGCTGAGTTTTCTGCTTGGCAGCGTCTTGCAGTTCACCGCCCACTCGGATTCGGCGTCGAAAAGGATGGCCGTGTCCGATTCCTCGAGCTCGCTGCCCTGCAAGCCAGCAGCGGAAAGCATATCCAATACCTTGCCCAGCTCGCAGACTTCACGGAACACCTTGGTTTCTTCGCCTGCGTGCGGGACCATCGCGGAATGGAAGGTCTCGGAGCCAGCCTTCGACTGCCGCCATTGGAAGAAATTGATGGCGTCGGCCCCCATGGCCACATGCGCCAGAGCATCACGAACCAATTCGCCGTCACGCTTGCGTGCATTGACAGGTTTCCACTGCACCGCCGAAGTCGAATGTTCCATCAGATACCAAGGTTTACGCAGCGAAATTGAATCGACCAAGGCATCGCCGCACAGCAAGGAGTCAAGATGTTTCACGCCCGGCTCGAAATATTGATCATTGGAGACGAAATCCACCTCGTCGCTCCAATCGGCATAATCCATCACGCATTGATTGGTAGCCACCATGAAATTCGTGGTGAACGGTTTATCAGGGTAGATTTCGGCGATTGCATCGCGTTCGGCCCGATAGAAATCCTTCAGGGCCTCGGAGCCGAAACGTTCGAAATCCAACTGAAGTCCGGGATTGACCATCGTCTCGTCGCCGGGGTGCATCGGCAACTCAATTTCGTCGAACGAACGTACCTGCTGCGACCAGAACGCGGTGCCCCAGGCGTCGTTGACGGCCTCGATGGTGCCGTATTCCCTTTTGCACCACTTGCGGAAGGCGTGAAGCGAGTTTTGCGAGTAGTCATGCCGATTGTTCCAGCCGTATTCGTTGCCAACATGCCAAGAGACGACGTAGGGATTGTCTTTATAACGTTCGGCCATTTTGCGGCACAGTGCCAGCGCGTATTCCTGGAACACCGGGCTTGACGGGCTCCACGACTGCCTCGAGCCGGGATGGACGATTGTGCCATCGGATTCCACGGGAAGTACTTCGGGATGCAATTCATAGAGCCACATCGGAGCGGTCGCCGTGGCGGAGGCCATATCTATGGCGATGCCAGCCTTGCCGAGCTTGTCGACGATGCGGTCGAGCCAGTCGAAGTCCCAAGTATCCGGAGCGGGCTGAAGGCGCCCCCAACTGAAAATCCCTAAAGCCACGACATTGACACCTGCCTCTTTCATCAGGCGAATGTCGTCGTCCCAGACTTCTTCGGGCCATTGGTCGGGGTTGTAGTCGCCGCCATAGGCGATGCCGCGCCCATCAGACGTCAGCAGTTTCGGCCATCGGAATTGACGACGGGGCCCCCGGCCATCGCGGCTAAGAGTTGTCGTATTACGAACAGACATAGTAGTTGGTTCCTTATTGATGATTAGCCGGTTGGGATAAAGCGGTATTCCGGAGTTACTAGTTGCAGTTTGGTTTGGCCAGGCTGATTTGTTTTGGCCGGACCGGCTGGATTGTTCGGCTAGTTTGGCTACTTGACTTGCTTGACTGACTTTGCTTTTTGTTTGATTTGCTTCGTTAGGTTTGATTGGTTAGGTTTGTTTTACTTTGGTTCACTCAGCTATTTTCGTTGACAAAATTCACTCCTTTGTAATAGCGGAGAAGAACGTCGGCAATGCCACGATCTTCTCCACTCATGTATTTATGCTGCTACGTGCGTCACTTGACGGTTACGGAGTAGCCTTCCTGCTTGCCGTGGTCGGCGAGCTTCTGGGCATAATTCTCCATGGCCTTCTCCAGAGTGATGCTCTTGCTATACGCCTTGGAGATTTCGTCGCCATAAGCAGTCTGGGCAAACGGGTTGTACGGCAGATACTGGAACTTCTCAACCGGGCGCTGTGCGCCTTCCGCGAGAATCTTATTGACATTCTGACCGCCGAAGTAATCGTTGACCTTCTTGTTAGCAGCGGTGGTCGGATCGGTGAAGGAGCTGGAGTTCAGAATCTTCTTCAAGCTGCTGAACGTGCCGGAATCGGCCATCTGCTGAGCGCCAGCATCATGGGTCATGTAACGCACGAACTTATAGGCCGCAGCCTGCGACTTGCCGGCTTTCGGCACGGCGAGCGCCGAACCGCCATCTTCAGCGGATACCTGCTTGCCGGCTTCCCACTGAGGCAGCGAGCCTACGCGCCAGTTACCCTTCTGATCTGGAGCGCCGGAAATGAGGTTGACCGGCATCCAAGCGCCAATGGTCAGCGAGGCGAGGGTGCCGTCGTTCAGCTCACGGTTCCATTCGTCCGACCAGTTCGCGGTCTTGGTATCGATGAGGTCCTCGTCAATCAGCTTCTGACGGAAGTCGATATAGCGCTTCATGCCCTCATCCTTGGTCATATCGATGGTGATCTTCTCGCCGTCGACCTTCCAAGGCTTTGCGCCGGCCTGCCAAGCCTGCGCGGTGAACGGCTGGTAATCGCCTGAGCTGCCTGAACTGTTGGTGATGTAGGAGCCAGCGGCCTTGACCTTTTTGGCGGCCTCATAGTAATCATCCCAGGTCTTGATGGACTCGCCGTCGACCCCGGCTTTGTCGAAAACAGCTTTGTTATAGAAGAACATCTCAGGGCCAGCGTCGATTGGAAGCGCGTAGGGCTTGGCGTTATATTGCAGCTTGTTCCAAGGACCAGCGGTGAAATCATCGGCCAGCTTATCCGCGCCAAACTGGCTCAGATCCGAAAGGTCACCAGTGACCGCAAACTGCGTAACCGTCGGATCCTCAAGCATCACCACGTCCGGGATGCCTTTCTTGGCCGCGACGGCATTGGTCAACGCGGTGGAGGTTTTCTCGGCGGTTCCAGTGTTATTGAACTTCACGGTGACGCCCGGGTTTTCCTTTTCGAAGTTCGCGATGATCTTCTTCATCGAGTTTCCGGTGTCCCAGCCCCAGAAAACCAAATCGGCCTTGGAGTCAGAGCCCTTGTTCCCTTGGCTGCCCGAACCACATCCTGCCAGACCTACCATCGTCGCCGCAGCGGCTACAACCGCGACTACCTTCTTTACGTTACTCATTTCGGCTCCTTTGCTTGGTGCTGTCATTACATGAGCTTTACTTGGGTTATCTTTCGGTAGAATCGCCTTGATAAGGCGCTTCTCCTTGGATACCCAATTGTTTGGTACAACTGTGTATCAGCTTCAATTTCTATATTACACAGGAGCATCAGTTTGTCAATTCGAGTCGGTATGTCCATTTTATTGTAATACAGTAATTTCTAGCAAAACATATTCAAGAAGAGATTCTGAGCCCTGCCAGTGCTCTTGACAGAACTTTCAACAAAAAGTCGGACACCCCGTGGATTCCCACAGAGTGTCCGACTTGGTTTATTGGTTCGGCCTCAAGCGGCCAATCAAGGGTGATGCAGCATGACCATCATCGAAAAGACGGCAGTTTGAATACCACACGCTTTCGGCGGTATTCGGCGGCTCAACCGCCATCAAACGGCTGGCCAACTTCAGCAGCGGTTGTCGAGGCGATGATACATTTCGGAGATCTCGAGATCGCGCTCGAACTCGCGCGGGGTCGTGTTCTCATCGATGGTCGCCAGCTCGACACCGGCGATGCGGGCGAAGTCCTCCCAGCCCTCACGACCGAAGGAGGTGGTCATGCAGGTGTGATGCGAACCGCCGGCACGCAGCCAGCACTCGGCCGCGGTCTTGAGGCTCGGGCGTGGCTTCCAGAGGCCACGGGCGCACGGTAGCGCCTTCAAGGAACCTTCAGGCTCGACCACATCGACCACGTCCATCAGCAAGCGGAAACGCTCACGCATGTCGGCCATGGAGATGACCGTGGCGGCCTTGTGCGGGGCGACGGTGAAGACCAGACGCACCGGATCAGACTTGTTGCCGATGCCGAGCGGATGAATCTCGAGCTTCGGCTTGGCGATGGTGCCGACCGAGGGCGAGACCTCAAGCATGTGCGAGCCCATGTCCATCTCGTGGCCCGACACGAAGTTATAGGAGTAGTCCTCCATCAAGCTGGAGCCGCCCTCAAGGCCATAGCCCATCACGCTGGCGATACGCACGAGCACCGAGGTCTTCCAGTCGCCTTCGGCGGAGAAGCCATAGCCGTATTCGCTCGGGAGACGCTGGGCACCGACGCCCGGCAGCTGCGGCAGGGTGCCGAGGTCCTCGAAGTTGTCGACGGCGGCGGTGGCGCCGTTGTCCTTCATCATGTTGACCATCGCGGCCTCTTCCTTGGCGGCGATGAACAGCTCTTCATAGCGGGAATCCAAGAGCTCCGGGGCCACGTCGTACTTGGCCTTGTAGTCCTCGATGATGTCTTTGACCTGATCGTCCTTGACCTTCTCGTAGTAGCCGACCAGCTCGTTGACGGCCCAGGTGTTGACCTGCGTGCCGAAGACACGCTCGGCCTCGGTCTTGTCGCCTTCGGTGACGGCGACGTTGCGCATGTTGTCGCCCCAGCGCATCACGCGCATGTTCTGCGACTCGTTCCAACCGGCGCAGGCGCGGACCCAAGTGGCGATTCTCTCGGCGACTTCGGAATCGGTATAGTGGCCGACGACGATCTTGCGCGGGATGCCGAGGCGGGTGACGATATAGCCGAACTCACGGTCGCCGTGGGCGGACTGGTTCAGGTTCATGAAGTCCATGTCGATGGTGTCCCACGGAATCTCCTTGTGGAACTGCGTGTTGAGCTGCAGCAGCGGCTTGGTGAGCACCTCAAGGCCACGAATCCACATCTTGGCCGGCGAGAACGTGTGCATCCATGCGATGACGCCGATGCAGCTGGGGTCGGCGCTGGCTTCGGTCATGAATTGCTTCACACCGTCGGAGGACTTCAGCGTGGGCTTCAGCACCAGCTTGACCGGAATCTTGCCGGTCGCGTTGAGCGCGTCGACGATCTTCGTGGACTGCTCGGCGACCTGACGCAGCGCTTCCTCGCCGTAGAGGTCCTGTGAGCCGACGCCGAACCAGACGGTCTTGCCTTCAAATGGATTTTCGAATGTCATCATTACTTCCTTTTGTTGTGCTTCATTGTTGGGTTAACATTTTTGATTGGTAAGCCTTGACCTGGCTAAGCTTCGGTTCAGCTTTCCAAGTCAATGGTCTTGATGGCGGCCTTCTCAATCGGCAGCGCCTTGGTAAAGCGGGCGAAGAAGTCCTCGAAACCGGCGACATCCTTCGGATCGGGCTCTTCGGTGGTCGATTGGGCATCGGCGAAGACACGCTTGTCGAGGTACTTATCAAGCGGGGTATCTTTGTGCCAGAGGTAATCGGCGAGCACCGCCATACCCCAGGCGCCGCCTTCCGCCGCCGTCGACATGACCTTGATCGGGGTGTCGAACGCAGCGGCAAGAATCTTCTGCGCCACCTTCGGGGTGGTGAAAATGCCGCCGTGACCGACCATCGAGTCGACCTTGACATGCTCGTCCTTGGTCATGATGTCCATGCCGATCTTGACCGGCGAGAACGCGCCGAAAAGTTGGGCACGCATGAAGTTCGCGAGGTTCATGTGACTTTCCGGGCCACGGGCGAAGACCGGACGGCCTTCCTCAAGCCCTGCCAGGAACTCTCCGGAGTAGAAGCAGTAGTTGATGAGCCCGCCTGCGTTGTCATCGGCGTCAGGCCCGATGGCCGTGCGGAACAGCGTGCCATAGAGCGTGCCGGCGTCGAGCGGGGTGCCGATGGCCTTGGCGAATTCGCTGAAGACCTTCATCCAAGCATTCAAATCGGAGGTGAAATTGTTGGCGTGGCTCATGCCGCAGGGGTCGCCCGCCGGGGTCGAGACCAGATCGACTTCGGGGTGCAGACGCTCGAGCGGATGATCGAGCACGACGGAGGCAAAAATCGAGGTTCCAGCCGAGACGTTGCCGGTGCCCACGCGCACAGAATTCGTAGCGACCATACCGGTGCCGGAATCGCCTTCCGGAGGGGCCAGCGGCGTACCGGGTTGCAAGATGCCGCTCGGATCGAGCAGTTTCGCACCCTCGGCTGTCAGTGTTCCCGCATCACTTCCGGCCACCAGCGGGGTGGGCAGCAAATCCTCGATCTTCCAAGGCTGGGCCGCGACTTCCGGAAGCGCCGAGAATTGCGCCAGCATGTGCTGGTTCCAACTGCGGGTTTCCGGATCGATCGGGAACATGCCCGATGCATCGTCGATGCCGAGCACCTTCTTGCCGGTGAGCTTCCAGTGGACATAACCGGCGAGCGTGGTGAAGAACGCGACGTTTGCTACGTGATCTTCCTTATTGAGAACGCACTGATAAAGATGCGCGATTGACCAGCGTTCGGGAATGTTGTACTGGAAAAGTTCGGAAAGCTTTTCGTGTGCATCATGCGTGTTGGAATTGCGCCACGTGCGGAACGGGACGAGCAACTTGCCGTCTTTATCGAAAGCGAGATAGCCGTGCATCATCGCTGAGAAGCCCATCGTGCCGATCTTCGTCAGCTTCTCGCCGTAAGCGTTTTCGACATCATAGGCGAGCGACGCATACGCCGCCTGCAGGCCGGACCACACCTCGTCAAGAGAGTAGGTCCACAGCCCGTTTTCGAGGTGATTTTCCCATCCATGATCGCCGGCGGCAATCGTGGTATACGTGTCATCAATAAGCACGGCCTTGATGCGGGTGGATCCAAATTCGATACCGAGCGAGGTCTTGCCTGCGCGTATCTTCTCCGCTATCGCCGCCACCTGCTCCGTGGTGTCTTTTGCAACTGCCATCGTGATCTAGCTCCTTTACTATCGTCCGGACTGCTGTCTTCGCGCGGAACCGCCTTTGCCTTCGATAAAGCCCATAACCCTATCTGCCGCAACGAGCCATATTCCTCGCTTCTGTAAGCCTCGCATTACCGTCGTTGGTTATATTTTCTACAGTAATGTGAACGCTCACATTTTGCTAAGCATTATTTTACACGTAGCCGTTGCCAACAGGACATCTTCCATAAATCGGACTCATTACGATTGCACGATAAGCCAAGTCAACCCTTAAAACCTTATTCGACCATCCACCGATCATGTGGATAAATCAGACGCGACACGCCCGAGATGTGGATAAGCCATAGCATCCGACCACAATGGTCGTTTTTGGCTCGGTTTACGTCTCAAATTCCCTAAGCTACGAAGAACACGAGGAAAGCGATACACAATATCGATTTATCTAGTGCAGAGTTGAGTTTTAAGTCTAGATTGGGGTTTACTATATGGTTCAAAGGAAGTTACTTGTCAAACAAATAAAGAAGGAAGCCAAAGCAAAAGGGGCTGAGTTTTATCACAGACGACAAGGAGGAAACCACGAAATCTACTATCTGAATAATCGAATGATTCCCATTCCCCGACATAAAGAAATAGCGAAGCATCAAGCGGAAACGATTATGAAAGAAGTCGCAATCGCTCTAGAAAGGAAAGATAAGCAATGAGGCCCAAAAAACTCAAAGCAGGCTACGATGCACACGGCAACAAAACAGTTCACCAGGATAGTTATTCGGTCACTGTCGAACCAGATGAAAAATACTGGTTTCTTACCATTCCCGGTGTCGGGGTGACACAGGCACGGACTTTGAGCGAAGTGGACACCATGGCCCGCGACCTCATCGAAATCATGACAGGAGACCGCAATTTCGCCATCAAGCAGGAAATGAAGTTTCCCGAAGAGGTGGAAGAACATCTCGAGGCCATGAAGCACTACCGCGAGCAGTCCAAGAAGGCGAACACGTTGGCGGCGCAGGAGTCTCGGAAAGCCGCAAAAGGATTGCGACAAGTCGGCCTTACCCTGCGTCAAATCGGTCAGGCCCTAGGGATCTCCTACCAACGCGCAAGCCAACTAGTCAATTGCTAAGTCTTGACTTGCACGAAATTTCATAAAAGTCAAACCAGAAGGGGAAAAATAAAGAAAGCTTGAACTTTGCCCGATAAATTGGCAAATTTGTAATATATTGCCTAAAATCGAGATATGAGAAAGAAAAAGATACCGCAACGACGCGAACTGAACATAGTCATCATTGAAGATGATCCGTTGGCCTTGAACTGCGAAAGGGTTTATCTGAACAACCTGCAGAATTACAACGGATTCCGTCTGCAAGTATGGGGCACCGTCAATCTCAAGGATGGCTTAGAAAAGTGTGCGCACGATACCCATCCGGCCGATGCCGTCATCCTGGAACTTTCGCTTTTGGAAAGGACCAAAAGGAATATTCCACGCGAAATCAAACGACTGCGACCAGATGTTGTGATTATCGGAATTGCTTCGCACATCGAACGCTATACCCGACCATCGGCGAAGTCGCTGCAAGTGCGGTGCGTTGTCAGCAAAGACAAGCTGAATCACGAACTACCGCGAATCATCGATGCCATTTATCGCGAGAAAACACCTCGTCGCCGTTTGCGTGCGGCTGACGGAAGCAAGAAAAGGGGATCATCGTCTGCTCAAGGCGGCAAAGAATCCAGTGGCCAATTGTCTTGTTCTCGCGGGATACCTTATTGTCAAACCACTGTAAAACGCAACGACAAGCCATTGAATGGATTCGCCAGTTCAGATAAAACCAAAAACGCAGCAGAGTTTGCAGCACTCGGGCGGGGCCGAATTCCAACGCCCCGTAATGGGAAATGTTCACAACGAAGTGAAATTTCCCTACGAGAAAGCGATCAAAGAAAACATAACAGGGATTTCTCGGAATCGAGACCCAAAGGCCACGACCTGGCAGCGGAACGGAACCGCATGAAAGCCGCCAAACAGAGGCGTTTACCTGTAGTCCCGCTCACACCCATGGAATTGCGCGTCGTCGAGCTGAGCAGAAAAGGTCTGAAACCTCGCGAAGTCGCAAGGCAGCTCGGCATTTCGGTCAACACGATTTATTCTCATCGAAACCATATCAAGGGCAAATGCCATACGCAGACCTGGACTGGTGCTCTGCTCGTCAGCCAGAGGGCAAACGGGACGAAGTAAATCAGGCGCGAACGGCTTTCCCGCTGTCTCGAGGACGCACAATGCCGATACCAAACGCGAATATAGGCAGGAACAGGCAATCTAATATTTGGCTTGCGAATGCACGAATACAGGTAGGCAGCCAGTTGAGTGCATTGGTTCAGGCAAGTTTGAAACCAAGCTCTCTGGCGGCATCGGTTGGGACGGGGTCCTCGCACCAATAGTCCTCGAGATTCTCGTCAGTGGCAAGCGAACGAATTTCGGCCTGGTCAATGTAGACCTCGCCGCTCAAATGATCCGTCTCGTGCTGGAAAATTCGGGCGGGCCAACCGTGCAGATGTTCCTCGTGCTTGTTGCCGTCCTCGTCCTGCCAGCGGGCGGTGATGTCAAGCCAGCGGCGGCGAACCGCCTGGTAGCCGGCAAAACTCAGGCAGCCTTCGTAGAAACTGCGCTGCTCGCTACCGATGGGTTCGTAAGTCGGGTTGATGATGGCACGGAACGGGAATTCGGCGATTTCGCGCGGGTCGTTCGTATCGTCGATGACTTCGCTATCATCTGAACCGTTTTGCTGATTCGATGAATCCTGGCCGTCTTTGCTACCGACATGTCCTTCAGGATTGTCGTCGACTCCCCTACCGCCAACGCGCACATGATCCTCGACCACGGCGATACGCAGACCCAAGCCAATCTGCGGCGCAGCCAAGCCGACGCCCGGGGCCTCAAGCATCGTCACATGCATCGCTTCGATGAGCTTGGCAAGTGTCCGCTTGCTCAGCTGGCCATCGTATTTGGCGGCGTCCTGGCGTAGCACGGGCTCTCCCATCTGCACGATGGGAAGAATCTTCTCCTTGCCGCCGGTTTTGATGAGCTGCTCGACGGCATGGTTCAATTCGGTGTCGACTTTGGTATTGCGCGAGAACATCAGATCGCCAGCTCCTCCGCGACTACGGCGGCCAGACGCTGGCAGACCTCGTCGGCCTGTTGCTGCGTTTCGGCCTCGACCATCACGCGAACCAACGGCTCGGTGCCGCTCGGGCGAAGCAGTACACGGCCGGTAGCGCCCAGTAGCTTCTCTTCACGAGCGACGGCGTCCTGCACCTTGGCATTGGTAGGCGCAGCCTTCTTGTCGACCTTAGGAACGTTGATCAGCTGCTGCGGCAGTTGCGGGAAATCAACAGCCAATTGCTTCAGCGACTTGCCGGATTTGACGACTTCGTTGCAAAGCGTCAACGCGGTCAAGGTTCCGTCGCCGGTGGTGGCGAATTCGCGGTTGATGACATGGCCAGACTGCTCGCCACCGATAGAATAATCGCCCTTGAGCATTTCCTCAAGAACGTAACGATCGCCGACGTTGGTCTGTACCGTCGAAATGCCCATGTCTTTCAGGGCCAGCTTCAGGCCGAGGTTGCTCATCACCGTGACCACCAACGTGTCGTGATTGAGCTTGCCCTCGCGCTTCTTGGCGCGCGCGAGAATGCCCATCTCCTGATCGCCGTTGACCATGTTGCCGTCCTCGTCCACGGCGAGGCAGCGGTCGGCGTCGCCGTCGAACGCCACGCCCATCGCGGCCCCGGAGGCCTTGACCATGGCCTGCAGCTGCTCGGGGTGGGTGGAACCGGCCTTCTTGTTGATGTTGTAGCCGTCAGGCGAAGCGTTGATGACCAGCACCTCGGCACCGGCGCGACGCAGCGCTTCCGGAGCAACCACCGAAGTTGCACCGTTGGCGCAATCGGCCACAATCTTCAGGCCCTTAAGCGGCTTGGGCTGGGTCTTGTCAGGCGCGATCGGCGCAATGGCCGAGACCAGATGGTCGATATACATATTGGTAGCGGTGTTGATGTCATGGCTTACACGGCCTACGCCGGCGCCAGTCGGGCGATCCCAATCTTTGCCAAGCACCGCTTCGATTTCGTCTTCCTTCTTGTCCGGCAGCTTGAAGCCGCCGCGCGCGAAGAACTTGATGCCGTTGTCGGGCATGGGGTTGTGTGAAGCAGAAATCACCGCCCCCATTTCGACATTGAGTTCGCTGGTCAAGTAGGCCACACCAGGAGTCGGAATGATGCCGGCGTCGATAACGTCAAAACCACCCGCACTCATACCCGCAGCGAGCGCCGAAGCGAGGAAATCACCGGAAACGCGGGTATCACGGCCGATCAACGCACGCCGACGCCCCTCGCGATGTTCCTCCTCGGTGCCGGAGGAATCGCCCAACACGCGCACCGCAGCGTCGCCCAAGTCAAGCGCCAGTCTTGCGGTCAAATCCCTGTTCGCCAGTCCGCGAACACCATCGGTTCCAAACATATTGGGCATAGTGCCACATCCTCCGTTTGCACGAATGTTACTGAGCCTCATCTTACTCAGCGGCCTTCACGAACGCCGCGCACACCCCCAACACTGCCCGATTTCGTCGCATTTCATTTTCTTGACGTTTATACACAACGCCGCTTGCTGCAGAGCAAAATCAGTCTGCGACAAGCGGCGAAAATGTCAATTATTGATGGGGTTCTTCAGATTCGTTTCACAATCACCGGAACCGCCAAGCCACCAAGCTTATTTCAGGCTGGCGTTGTAGGCGCTCACCTTTAGGGCACGACGGGAAGATTCGACGTTGCCGATGACGATGTTGCGCAGGGCGCGGGCGGCATCCTTATGGGATTCCAACCATTCATCGCCTAGGTTCACCAGCTCGGCCGGGTCGGCGTAAGTGGGATAGAGGTCTTCCAACAGCGTTTCGGCCATATGGAAAGTGCGGTTCTCCCAAATCCAATCGACCGTGTCGTAATATTTGGAAGTATACGGAACGGCGAGCTTTCCGGTGAGGTTCGACGAGAAGCCGAGCGCGGCCGCCTCAAGCTGGGAATTGGTGAGAGTCAGGTCGTGAATCGAAGCATCCCACGCCCATGCTTTGGCCTCAGCGGTCGGCACGGAGGCACGGGCACCATAGGCAAATTCGCGATTGTCGGTGGTGTCGCGGAGTTTCAGTTCCGCGTCGATGGCCTCATCATCCATCTCACCGACGGCTGCGAGCGCACGAACCAACACCCAACGCATATTGTTGTCGATTTCAAGACCCTTGAGCTTGAGCGACCCGGAAAGCAGATTCTTGACGTTCGAGATGAAGAGGGCATCGCCCTGCTCGCCATAGCCCAAATAGGCGGTGACGAGTTGGAATTGCTCATCGCTTCCAGCCTCGGCCTCGTTGGCAAGATTCCACAGACCTTCGGCTACATGCTTGTCGACGGCCTCGCGGCGTGCAGGCGCAACATAGTGCGTGGCGGTGGTCTTGAGAGTGCTCAACGCATAGCGGAACGTGGTGGACTCATGTTCGGTGGAGAGCATCTTGAGACTCAGATCGATGAAGCGCTCGGCCGGGAATTCAGCATCGCGGGTCATATCCCAGAATGCCAACCAGATGACGGCGCGAGCCAGGGCGTCGTCGAACTCGAAGAGGTGCTCGGCGGCGAACTCGCGTGACTTCTCATCGAAACGCAGCTTGGTATAGGTCAGATCATCGTCATTTAGGAGGATAAAGTCGGGACGCTTCTTGCCGGCGGCTTCAGCAGCCACGGTGGTTTCGCCGTCGACATCCAGCTCGATCTGGTCGGTACGGGTGACCTTTCCGGTAGCCGCATCGCGGTTGTAGAAGCCGATGGCCATGCGATGGACGCGCAGCACAGGATGCTCGGCCGGAGCGGTCTGGGTAAGAGTCAACGACTTAATGGTGCCGTCGCTGTTTTCTTCAACGTCAGCCGCAATCGTATTGATGCCGGCTTCCTCGAGCCACTGCTTGCTCCAGGTCTTCAAGTCGCGTCCGCTCGCCGCTTCGAGCTCGACCAGCAAGTCGTTCAACGTCGCGTTGTCGTACTTGTGCTTGTTGAGGTAGCTGTTGATGCCCTTGAAGAACTTGTCGCGCCCGACGTAGGCCACGAGTTGCTTCAAGACGGAGCCGCCCTTGGCATAGGTGATGCCGTCGAAGTTCACTTCGGTGTCGTGCAGGTCGTTGATCGGCGCGGTGATGGGGTGGGTGGTCGGCAGCTGGTCCTGGTTGAGGGCCCAGCTCTTCTCGCCTGAGGTGAAGGTGGCCCAGGAATCCTTCCATTCCGTGGCTTCGGCGGTCGACAGGGTCGACATGAACTCGGCGAACGATTCGTTCAGCCACAAATCATTCCACCACTTCATCGTCACCAAATCGCCGAACCACATGTGGGCAAGCTCGTGCAGCACGGTGACCACGCGGCGCTCGGCCAGCGCGTCGGTGACCTTGGAGCCAAAGACGTAGGAGTCGCGGATGGTGACCATGCCGATGTTCTCCATCGCACCGGCGTTGTATTCCGGCACGTAGATCTGGTCGAACTTGGCATACGGGTAGGGCACGCCCCAGGTCTTGGCATAGAAGGCGAAGCCCTTCTTGGTGATGTCGAAGAGGTATTCGGCGTCCTTGGCGAAGTCGTCCTTCAAGGACTGGCGGCAGTACTGCGCCATCGGTACAGTACGACCATCCTCGTTGGCATAGGTGGTGTGCCATTCGGCATACGGGCCGGCGCAGATGGCGGTGAGGTACGAGCTCATCTTCGGCGTGGTCTCGAAAACCCAGCGCTTGGTGGTTTCGGCAGGGTGCGTTCCTAGCGTACCGTCGGCCGTCATTGCATCAAGATTTTCGGTCGACTTGACCGGCATATTGGAGGTGACCAGCCAGGATTGCGGCGCGATGACCTCGAAATCGAAGGTTGCCTTGATATCAGGCTGATCGAAAACGGCGTAGACGCGACGGGCATCCGGTACCTCGAACTGAGAATAAAGATAAACGTTGCCATCGGCAGGATCGACAGAGCGATGCAGGCCCTCGCCGGTGGTCGAATATTGGCAGGAAGAGACGACCTTGAGCGTGTTGTGTTCCTTCAAAGCCGGCAGCTCAACGCGATTGTCTACGTAATACTTCGCCGGATCGAGTTTCTCGCCGTTGAGTTCGATATCGCTGACCTCGTCGGCAATAAGATCGGCAAAGCTTGAAGCACCCGGCTTCGCATCGAAAGTAATCGTTGCAACCGAAGGGAAATTCTTCGGCCCCTTGGTCAAATCCAAATCGACATGATAGCTGACCGGCCCGGTGACAACGGACTTGCGTTCCTCAGCTTCAACACGTGTGAGATTCGCTCCTGGCATTTCGCTCCTTCTATTATTTCATGCATACGGCAGCAACAGCTTGCGCCGCAAAATCAAGAGATTGATTCCATTATGGCAACGGGGCACGTCAGCACCACGCCCACAGCGCACATGCCGAATCGATACTTCTTCGCGCAATACCATGGAGGATGTCCGGCAACGGATTACTCCGCCGCCGGATAATCCCGCCGCGCTACTTATTACAGCGGCACGGTGCTGGCACTACTACATCCTGCTGATTGCGTACAGCAGACAAATCAGCAGAATTGCCGCAGCCACAAGTGAACCAACCTTGCGCACAATCGTGAGCAACACCGTTGTCACGAGCCAGCAGAGCCCAGAGTTCCCGGGCTTGTTTTCATTATCAGGTGCCATTTCTGGCTCCCTTCTTTATTGTATTTCAGCCGACCTTTTGGCCCAAGCCGGTCGCACGTACGTTTTCGGTTCTCCGGTTCAGGGATTGCCCGCCGCATACGCGCGGCATAACCAACGTGACACATCTAGAGATGGATTGCAAATTAAAACAGCGATATCAAGGAAAAATCAAGATTTCTTGATATCGAAATCGAGGAACCTTGAGAAAAGTTGTGGATTCAATGCCTCCGTGATACGCTCGGAATGTCGGTTGAAGCCGGTTCACTTCGGGGCTCATGCCCGGGTCTTCAAAGCTTCGCCTCGTTGGGCTTCATCGACAGGGCGTCTTTCATTTCGTCCTAACTATTGGATTGATTTGTGTGGGTCGCTGGCTTCGGCTGGCGGCCCATACAAGTTTTCAGGGGCAATGTAACGAGTACGCGATGATGTCAACGAAGGCAATTGACAGCCACCAGAGCGAGCATACGATTGAATGGAATGTCGCCCAATTCCTTATGCTGAAAACGAGTATCGAGTAACAAATTGGGTCGTGATGTGATGAACGTGAAGTATGAACGTTCCGGGTGCAAGCAGTTTTTCAAGAAGCATCGCGACGACGAAAAGACCATCAAAAACTGCATCGAAAACGCTTTGGATATGCAGCTGAAAACCGGAATGTCGAAGGTCAAGCGGGCGGTATCGGCTAGGGTCGGCGGGCAATGTGTCTACGAATTTCGCGTCAATCTCAAACGCACGGGTTCGGCACGCGTTGCCTTTATCGTCAAAGACGCGGATACTTTGGGCAAAAGCAGCGACCTTGCAAGTGAAGAAAACAGCGCAGACGTCACCGTGCTTTTTATATCCTCAACGTTGCAAAAAGACGAGTTCACACATCTGCTCGAGCATGACCTGAAAGAGGCCGGACTATGCGACTGATTCCTGTTAAACAGGCATTGAGCATGATGGAGAACGCGGCGACGGCGAAATCGGAGTATAAGAAACTCACGTTTCTGACCGCGAAAAAGGACCGTTCACTCTGCCTCGAACATGACAAAAGTGGCGTTATTCTGCACGAACAAGGCTATCGCGACGAAAGCACGACTTTCAACGTCGGCACCGATTCCGAAGCCACCCGAGAATGCAAGCATGCCGTCAAGCAGGCATTCAAACGCGAATTCCCCCGCAGCCACAAGGTCTACGTTTCTGCAGTGAAATGACAATTTAGATAAACATAAAAAGGCGGCAGATTGCTCCGCCGCCAATCCTGCCTCACTATCCGTTAAAACAATGAGGTGCTGGCACTACTCCATCCTGCTAATCGCATACAGCAAGCAAATTAGCAAAATTGCCGCAGCTACAAGTGAGCCAACCTTTCGCACGATCGTGAGCAACACCGTTGTCACGAGCCAGCAGAGCCCAGAGTTCCCAGGCTTGTTACCTTTATAAGATGCCATTTCTGGCCTCCAACTATTCAGATGTCAGCCGACCTTTTGGTCCAAGCCGGTCGCACGTACGTTTCAGCAATCCATCTCATAGGAATGCCCGCCGCGTACGCGCGGCATAACCAACGTGACACACAACAACTTGAATTGCAAATTAAAACGGCAATATCAAAGAAAAATCAAGATTCCTTGATATCGAAATCTAGAATCTTGAGAAAATTTGAGAATCTGACACTGCTATGATAAATTTGACATGTCAGTTGAAGCCATCTCATCTCGAGGCATTTGCCCGGGTCACTAAAGCTTCGCCTCGTTGGGCTTCATCGGCAGGGCGTTATTACCTTTTCGCCTTAACTATTTGGCTAATTTGTGCGGGTCGCTGGCTTTGCCTAACGGCCCACACAAGTTTTTAACATACGATAATACGTAACAATGTCAATGAATGAATTGTTTATAAATCATAAATTAATTAGACAAAGTTGTATTTAGATATCTGGCATGGTATGTTCGACGTGTCGGTTAAAGCCGGTTCGCTTCGAGGCAATTGCCCGGGTCTTCAAAGCTTCGCCTCGTTGGGCTTCATCGGCAGGGCGCTATTATTTTCACGTCCTAATTGTTGAATGAATTTGTGCGGGTCGCTGGCTTCGGCCGTCAACCCGCATAAGTTTTTAGGACAAAAGCGGCGACCGCCGAAATTCCGGTAGCCACCGCTCTCACTCATTACCTAACAATAGAATCACGCAAGCTCGTATTCTTGCGGATAATGCTGAGCGAGCTGCTTAAGCAACAGATGACGCGCCAACCAGAGAGCGAGGAACGGAAGGGCGAAACCGACGGTGACATCGGAGAGGAAATGGGCGCCCTGCATCATGCGGCTGAACATGACCACCAGTGCGTAGACCAGTGCGATACCGTAGACCATGCTTTCCTTGTTTTTCCAACGCGGATTGACCAAAGCAAGCAGGCAAAGCAACAAAGCGGAACCGGCGAATTGCGAATGGCCGGAGGGGAAGGATTTGATGTTGTCGGCCACCGTCACGGCCGAAAGGTAATGCTTGCCGTTGGGATGATACCACGGCGTGAACAGATCGAGATTGCCTTGCATCGCGCGGAAACGGACGCGACCCCAGATGATTTTGGCGACTTCCAAAACACCCATCGAAACCAGGAACACCGCCACGATCGCGATGCCGGCCCAGCGGTAGCGCTGCTTCAGCTCGTCGGGGATTTTGTAGACGATACAGGCAATCAGAATAGCGACGATGGCCCCGTACGCCACACCGAACAAATGGCAGTATTTATAGCAAAGCGCAAGGCCTACCAATGTCGCGCCAAGATAGACAAGACCGGAAAGTATGAGTTTTGCAAGGTTTTCCCTGACGAATTTGTAGGTCCAGAACACGAGCGCCGCGCCAATCATCAGAACGGTCGCGCCGATGAGCGGTGCCAAACGTTCGAAGAAAGCCGAGAACCCGTTGCCAGGCCGGTAGAGCGCCTGGTCGATGCGCAAATCGGCAAACGTGCCGACAATCAGCAGAACCAGCGCGCCAATCGCAGTGGCAGGAAACAGTTTTTTCATACGTTCATTCCTCGTCATTCGTAAATTCCCCGGCAGGCGCGAAACCTACCGGGGAAATCATATAACAACTTGTTTAGGATTTTCAGAGATAAACTCACCCAAATATCAGCAAGACATCAACAAGCCGAATTCAGCCTCAACTTCAGTCACCGTAGGAGGTGCCGTCGATGACGTCGTGAGCGACGTCGGCGACGACCGGGACAATCATCGGCTTACGGTGAAGCTGACGGGAGACCCAGCTGCCGATGGTACGGCGCATGATCTGCTGGAGCTTGTGGGTGTCGTGGGTGCCATCCATCATCGCGTCCTCGAGCTGCTGGACGATCTGATGACGCACGTTCTCGAATTCACTTTCATCTTCGGGCATCGCGTTCATGTAGACCTTCGGGCCGGAGATGACGTTCTTGGCATCCGTGTCGACCACAGCGAAGGCGGAGACGAAGCCCTCGGTGCCGAGAATCTTGCGCTTCTCGAGCTCTTCGTCGGTAAGCTCGCCAACGGTGTCGCCGTCGACGTAGACATACCCGCACGGCACGGAGCCGACAACCGCAGCCTGACCATGATAGAGATCGACCACATCGCCGTCTTCCGCGAGCACGACGTTCTTCGGATCAACGCCGGTCTTGACGGCCACGAGTCCGTTGGCGACCAAGTGGCGGTTCTCGCCGTGGATCGGCATGACGCACTTGGGCTTCAGGATGTTGTAGAAGTAGGTGAGCTCGCCCTCGTTGGAGTGACCGGAGACGTGAATCTTCGCGTTGTCACGGTTGATGACACGCGCGCCCTTCTGCACGAGCTTGTTGATCAGGCCGTAGACCTCGTTCTCGTTGCCGGGGATGAGGGAGCTGGCCATCACGACGGTGTCGAACTCGTTGATGGTGATGTCGCGGTGGGTGCCGTCGGCGATACGGCCGAGCGCGGCCATCGGCTCGCCCTGCGAACCGGTGCACATGTAGACCAGCTTGTTGTCCTGGATATCCTTGGCCTTCTTCAGGTCGACGACGGTGCCTTCGGGAATGTGCAGATAGCCGAGATCGGCGGCGATGGACATGTTGCGCACCATCGAGCGTCCGACGAAAACGACCTTGCGGCCGACCTTGTGCGCAGCGTCAACGACCTGCTGCACGCGATGGACATGGCTGGAGAAGGAGGCGACGATGATCTTGCGGGTGGCCTCGCTGAAGGCACGCTCGAGCTCGGGGCCGATGGTGCTTTCGGGGCGCACGAAGCCAGGAACCTCGGCGTTGGTGGAATCGACCATCACCAGGTCGACGCCCTTCTCGCCAAGCTTGCCGAATTCGACCAAATCGGTGATGCGATGGTCGATGGGCAGCTGGTCGAGCTTGAAGTCGCCGGTGTCGATGACAGTGCCGGCGGGCGTGTTGATGCACACGGCCAATGCGTCAGGAATCGAGTGGGTGACGGCGACGAATTCGAGGTTGAATGGGCCGACCTTGAGCTTGTCGCGGCCGGTGACCTCGACGCAACGCGGGTTCTGGTGATGCTCCTCGCACTTGGCCTTGACGAAGGCGAGCGTGAGCTTGGAGCCGATCAGCGGGATATCCGGACGCAGGTTCAAGAGGTACGGCACGCCGCCGATGTGGTCTTCGTGGCCATGGGTCAGCACGAGCGCTTCGATGTCGTCGAGCCGGTCCTTGATATAGCTGAAATCAGGAAGGATAAGATCGACACCGGGCTGCTCCTCATCAGGGAAAAGCACGCCACAATCGACCAGCAACAGGTGACCGTTGTATTCGATCACATTCATGTTGCGGCCGATTTCGCCGAGGCCGCCAAGCGGCACGATGCGCATGGAGCCCTTGCGATACTTCGGCGGGGCGATCAGCACGGCGTCCTGGTTGGGAGACGTTCCCGGAGTGCGGGAAACGGCGCGCGGGTTGGAACGACGGCTGTTAGAGCGGTTGCCGCCGCGTCCGCCACGGGAGGAACCGGAAGCGTTGGAACGACGTCCGCCCGAGCGGGAGGAACCGCGGGATTCAGAACGCTTGCTGCTCGTGCGCTTTTCGCCGTTTTTCGTACTGGTCTTAGCACTGCTGCGCTTTGAGGTTTTCTCGGCAGCGGCCTCACTTTTGCGGGCGCGTGCCTTGCTGGCGCTGCCACGACGATGCGTGGTTGGCGCTGTGGTTTTTTCTTCTGTATCTGTCATATCTATTACTGAACTTCTGTTTACTTAGTGTCTGCACCTATGCGCAGACGAGGAATAAAAACAGCGGACGAAAGCCCGTAGCCGCGTAACGCGCCACCGACTTCCCCGCTGTAATGAGTTATGCTTTTGCCCTGCCCGATCGTCAAAACCTTCTTAAAACTAGGCTTCCAAGATACCGGCATCGACCATGCCCTTGTGGGCACGCTCAAATTCCGGCTCCCCTGGCCCGACGTTCGGCAGACGCATCGTGGTCTCATCAAGCCATCCGCGCTCGTGCAGCGCGGCCTTGGCCAAAACTCCCTGGAATCCGGTGCCGTTGATGGCATCGACCAGCGGGGCGAGACGAACCGCAAGGCGCTGGGCCTCGTGGATGTCGCCACGGTCAAACGCATCGGCAAGCTGGCGCATCGGGTTCGATGCGACGTGCGCGATGACCGAAATAACGCCGACAGCACCAATGGAAAGGAACGGCAGGAACAGCGCGTCATCTCCAGAGTACCAAGTCAGGCCGGTTTCCATACGCTTGCGCACGGCACCTGCAATATCCCCCGTCGCATCCTTCACGGCTTTGATATGGTCAAGTTGCGCAAGCCTGCAATAAGTCTCAAGCGTAAGATGCACACCGGTACGTCCGGGAACGTCGTAGACGATAATCGGCTTGTCCGCCGACTCGTTGACCGCCTGATAATGGCGGAAAATGCCCTCTTGCGAAGGACGAGAATAATAAGGAGCGACCACCAGCACCGCATCGGCACCGGCTTCCTGAGTCTGCTCGACCATGCGAACCGTGTGGGCGGTGTCGTTGGAACCCGCACCGGAAATCACCGGCACGTCAACGGCTTCTTTGACAACCTGGACGAGCTTGACTTTCTCGTCCATGTGGGTGACCGGCGACTCACCGGTCGTGCCGTTGACCAACAGGCCATCGGCGCCGGAAGCGACCAGATGCTTGGCCAATGCCGCAGATGCTTCGAAATCAACGGAACCATCATCGTGCATCGGCGTCACCATAGCGGGAATAACCCGGCCGAATGGCGCTGAATCAAGTAGATGCATAGAAGACTCACTCATACCTCAACGCTACTTCTCGGGCGGGACGCTTCGCCCCCGCCTACTCAGAGGTCGAGGAACGCATCGAGGCCGACGGTCAGGCCGGGATGAGTGCCAGAGGCAATGTTACGCACCGCGAGCAGAACGCCGGGCATGAACGAGGCACGATCGAAACTGTCGGCGCGGATGACCAGCTGCTCGCCGGTGTTGCCCAGCAGCACTTCCTCGTGGGCGTTGAGACCCTGCAGGCGCACTGCATGAACGTGCACACCGTCGACGATTTGGCCACGCGAAGCCGCTTCACCCTGAGTGCCATCAGGCATCGGAGCACAACCGGCTTCTTTACGCGCCACGGAAATAGCCTGAGCAGTGTGGATGGCGGTGCCGGAAGGCGCATCGACCTTGTCGGGATGATGCAGCTCGATGACCTCGGCAGAAGTGAAGTACTTGGCGGCCTCGGCGGCAAACTTGTCGGCAAGGACGGCAGAAATGGCGAAGTTCGGCGCGATGAACACAGACTGACCTTCACGCGGGGCCTTGGCGAGTGCGGCTTTGACCTGATCAAGCTTCTCGTCGGTCCAGCCGGTGGTACCGACCACCACGTTCACGCCCTGCGCCACGAGCTTCAACACGTTACCCAGCGACGAGGTCGGGACGGTGAATTCCACAGCCACATCGGTATTGTCCGGCGTAATGGCAGCGATATCGTCGTTCTCGCCGATTTGTTGCGCGATCTCCATATCGTCCGCAGCCTTGACAGCCTCGACCACGCTGCCGCCCATGCGTCCAAGCGCACCAACCACTGAAACTCGAATCATAACAACCCCGCCCTCTCTACATGTTTTATACCTTTATTTATATAGCAACAATACGGCGGCAAGGGAACAACGAGGACTAAGCTGTGAAAACCGAACAACGCCGACACAACAAGTAGAAACGAATAGAAGAAAGCCGGGCGCTGTCTGAAGGAACGTTAGGGGCAGAACCCCGGTTCCCTTAAGACAGCGCCCGGCCCTAGAAGAGCCGGCAAGATGCGAATGCCAGCTGAGGCCGCGCCTAGGTTGGGTGTGTGAGACGCGGCCAGTATTTAATCACCTAGTCACGGCGGCGCCTGCGCACCATCTGCAGGCCGAGCGCCATGACCAGGGCGGACACCATCAGGCCCATCGGCACCGCGGTGTCGGAACCCGTGGCCGCCACAGACTTCGGCTTCGACTGGGACGCGAGCCACTTTTGACCCTCGGGCGTGGCAAGCCATGCCTGCCCGGCCAGTGTCTTCAGCCAGGCCTGGCCGGCCGGTGTCTTCAGCCAAGCCCAGCCAGCAGGTGTAGCCAGCCAAGCATGGCCGTTGGAAGTCGCCAGCCAAGCAGCCCCGGCAGGAGTCGAAAGCCAGTGCTGACCCTCGGCCGTCGCAAGCCAGGCATGACCACCATTCGTGCCAAGCCATGCGGAACCCTCGGGCGTCTGCAACCAAGCATGGCCCTCAGGAGTCTGCAGCCACTGATGGCCCTGCGGCGTCTGCAGCCAAGCATGACCACCATCGGTGCCGAGCCACGCGGAGCCCTCAGACGTCTGCAACCAGGCGTGACCCTGCGGAGTCTGGAGCCACTGATGGCCCTGCGGCGTCTGCAGCCAAGCATGACCCTCAGGAGACGAGACCCAGGCATGGCCATCTTGCGACGACAGCCAGTGCTGGCCCTCGGGCGTCTGTAACCAAGCATGGCCCTTGGGGGTGGAGACCCACGCATGACCCTTGGAGCTCTCGAGCCAGTGCTGGCCTTCGGGCGTATCAAGCCAGTGGTGGCCCTCCGGGGTCTCGAGCCAGCCTTGGCTCGGCGGCTCAGTGACCTGCAGCTTCGTCCACTTGGCCATCACGGTCATGTTGCCGGTCACGATCGCGGTCGGGTCGTAAGGCACCAGGCTGCGCAGCATGCTCTCCACGAACCAACCGTCGAAGCGGTAGCCGCTACGCACCGGGGTGGGCAGCTCGCCGATCGGATCGCCGTC
Organism: Bifidobacterium sp. ESL0769; assembly: GCF_029395495.1. NCBI lineage: Bacteria > Bacillati > Actinomycetota > Actinomycetes > Bifidobacteriales > Bifidobacteriaceae > Bifidobacterium > Bifidobacterium sp. ESL0769. Next base: position 1,870,965 of record NZ_CP113918.1, read on the forward strand.
GGCCAATATGCGCGGCGCGATCGGGTCACCGCCTTCCACGTTGAACGTGATGGTCAGTTGCGTCTTCCAAACCGGACGAATCGTGATGTCGTGCGCGGGAATCGTGGTGGCGGTGCCATCCCCGTCCGCGAACGTGAACGCGCTCCAGTCCGTGCCGTTGATGGAATACTGCCAGCCACGGGGCAGGAAGCCTGCCTTCGAGAACCCGCCAGCCGGCGCGGTCGCGATGGTTGAGCCGTAGTTGTGAGCGGAGACGCCCGGCATGGTCGGCCATGTGCCGCCGTCAGCGTCGAAGGTCACGTTGAACTGATCGATAACCCACTTCGGGCGAATCGTGATGTCCGAAGCCGGAATCGTGGTCGAGCCATACGCGAAGTTCTGCCACCCACCGGACGCAGCCTTGAACTCCCAGCCTTCCTGGTGCTTGTGCGCCGGATTGGTCAGGTCGACCGTACCCGGAGCCGTGGCAATGGTTGAGCCATAGTCGTGCAAATCAGTGCCTGGCATGGAGGCCCAGCTAGCCCCGTCACCGGCAGCGTAGCCCACACGATACTGGTCCCAGGCGAACGTAGGACGAACGATGATGGCGTGAGCCGGGATCGCGGTACCCGTACCAGGGCCGCCGTACGTGAATGCACTCCACGTCACGCCGTTGTCCTGCGAGAACTCCCAGGCGGCATGATGCTTATGCGCAGGCGCCGTCAGACCAGACGTGATGGGAGCCGTGGCCAGCGTCGAACCATAATCATGGTTCGTGGCACCGGGCCTGCCAGTCCACGAGGTCGCCTCACCATTCTGGTAAGAGACACCGTACTGATCCCAAGCAAACGTCGGACGGATGATGATCGCATGCGCCGGAATCGCAGTA